>NZ_JBJGXV010000002.1:0-487724 GCF_045447295.1 Pseudomonas sp. O39 | reverse complement strand
AGGAGTACGGATAGCCCCACACAGACCCAGGGCGTCCGTTGACGGTTTTCGACATCAAGGATGAGATGGCTATGAGTCTGACCCGCAGTATTGGCGACACGCACAGCCCGCATTTCTATGCAGAAATGGGCGAGTTGATTTCTAACAGCGGCCAGGAAAACTTCGCCGCCAACATGCTGCATCTGGTGGATAAATGGGTACCGATTCACTTGGTCGACCTGAGTGAATGGACCCTGGACGAACTGCGCGACAGCGTGCTCGACATCAAGCTGCTCGGCAGCGCCGGGCTGCAAAAGGACTGGTCTGCCCCGCAGACCGTGCATGCGCTGAATGACCATCCGCTGTTGCGGGAAATGCTGCGCATGCAAGACCCACTGCTGATCCAGATGAAGGCCAAAGCCAACAGCGCGCATCCGCGTGGCAGCTCGCACCAGTGCAATCTGGTATCGCGTCAGGGCAATCGGCGCTGCGTGATTTCGTTCTACCGCTCGCCCACCCAGCAGGGCTTTTCCCTGGCGCAGTTGTCGTTTCTCAAATGCTTGTCGGAGACCTTGTTGCCCTTGCTGGAGCGGCATGCGCACCTTCTGCGTCTGACGCCGCACGCCGAGTCCGAGCCGGCCCAGAACCTGCTGGAACAATCGCAGTTGCAGCGCGAGTTCTACAAGCGCTTGTCCCTCAGCGATATCACCCTGTCGGCGCGCGAGCAGGAAGTTTGCCTCGGCCTGCTGACCGGCGGCACCGTGCCGCAGATGGCGGAAAAACTCAGCGTGAAAAACAGCTCGATCGAAACCTACCTCAAGCGCGCCGCCGCCAAATTGGGCGTGAGTGGGCGGCATGGATTGGCCAAATGGATGGTTGGCGCCTGATGAACAAATGGACACTCACCAGCGTAGGCGTGGCCTGGATGCTCGGCGGTTGTTCGCTGATCCCCGAGTACCAACGGCCTGCAGCGCCGACACCTGCGCAGTACCCCCAAGGCGGCGTCTACAGCCTGGCGCAGGCCGACACCGTGGCAGTAAAGCCGGACTGGCAGCAACTGTTTCACGACCCGGCCTTGCAACAGCTGATTGGCACCGCGCTGGTCAACAACCGTGACCTCAGGGTTGCCGCGCTGAATGTGGAAGCGTTCCAGGCCCAGTACCGCATCCAGCGTGCGGACCTGTTCCCGGCGGTGTCCGCAACAGGCGCCGGCAAACGCCAGAAGTTGCCGGCCGATGTAACCGGCACCGGCAAGTCGGCGATCACGTCCAACTATTCGGCCACGTTAGGGCTCAGCGCCTATGAGCTGGATTTGTTCGGCCGCGTGCGCAGCCTCAGCGAGCAGGCGATGCTCACTTACCTGGGCACCGAGGAAGCCCGGCGCAGCACACAACTGAGCCTGGTCGCCAACGTCGCCAATGCCTACCTGACCTGGCGCGCCGACCAGGAACTGCTGGCCCTGGCGCAGCAAACCCTGACGGCCAACGACCACAGCTGGCAACTGACCAGCCGCAGCAAAAGTGCGGGCAAGGCTTCGGCGCTGGAGGTGGTACAAGCCCGCACGGCCGTCGAAAGTACCCGCGCCAGCGTGGCCCGTTATGAGCGCCAGGTCGCCCAGGACCTCAACAACCTTGCCCTGCTGGTCGGCGGCCCGGTGGATGAGCACCTGCCGTCGCGGCCACTGGCCGATGATCTGGTGGCGCGCGTGCCCGCAGGCTTGCCCTCCGACCTGCTGCAACGGCGCCCGGATATCCTCCAGGCCGAGTACCAGTTGCAAGCGGCCAACGCGAATATCGGCGCGGCCCGCGCAGCGTTTTTTCCTTCGGTCACCCTCACGGCCAACGCCGGCAGCACCAGCACCGAACTGTCAGGGTTGTTCAAGGGTGGCACGGGCACCTGGACCTTCCAACCGCAAATCAACCTGCCGATCTTCAACGCCGGCAGCCTGCGCGCCAGCCTCGACTACGCCAAATTGCAGAAAGACATTACGGTGGCCCAGTACGAAAAATCCATCCAGACCGCGTTCCAGGAAGTCGCCGACGGCCTCGCCGCCCGTCAGACGTTCAACGACCAACTGCAGGCGCAACGGGATTTCGTCGCGGCCAACCAGGCCTATTACGACCTGGCCCAACACCGCTACCGCAGCGGTGTCGACAGCAACCTGACGTTCCTTGATGCGCAGCGCTCGCTGTTCAGTTCACAGCAGGCGCTGATCGTCGATCGGTTGGCCCAATTGGTCGCGGAGGTGAACCTGTATACGGCGCTGGGTGGCGCGTGGAACGTCAACTCAACCCCGACTGCCGCAGCCGGTACTCCCCCGGCGTCACCTGTGCGTAACGAAGGAAAAACCGGCTGAAATACGCCGGGTCTTTGAACCCCAGCTGGTAGCAGATTTCATTCGCCGAGCTGCCGGTAAACAGCAACAGGCGCTTGGCTTCCTGCATGACCCGTTCCAGGATCAGGCGCTTAGACGGCAGGTCGGCCATGCGCCGGCAGACTTCATTGAGCCGCGCGACGGTGACACCGACCTCCCCGGCGTAACGTGCCAGCGGCCAATGCTCCAGGTAATGCGCTTCGATCAGTTCGTTGAAACGATGGAAGATACGCAGGTCTTCATGCCGCGTCGGGCGCGCCGGCAGCGAGTTGGCACACAGGCGCAGCAGGCGAATCATGATCAGGCGCGTCAGGCTTTCCAGTGCAGCGGCGCGCCCTGCCCACTGGGCGTTGATCTCGCTGCTTAACGCTTCGAACAACTGATCCAGCTCTTGGGCA
The DNA here is from genome assembly GCF_045447295.1 of Pseudomonas sp. O39. Taxonomy (NCBI): domain Bacteria; kingdom Pseudomonadati; phylum Pseudomonadota; class Gammaproteobacteria; order Pseudomonadales; family Pseudomonadaceae; genus Pseudomonas; species Pseudomonas sp. O39. The sequence goes on along the minus strand of NZ_JBJGXV010000002.1, from coordinate 484,973 downwards.
TCTGCCTTCAGCGCCACACACGCGGCCCCGGAGGCAAGGCTCGGGTCGGCGTCAATCAAGGCCCACACCCATTGCTGACGCACCGTCAGCACATGCCCGTCCGCATCCGGTTCAGTCACAAACGCATGGGGCACCGTGGGCGGTGTGAGAAAAAACATCGGCCCTGATTCAACGTACTGGCGATCATCCAGATACACCCGCACCGCGCCGCTCTTCACGTAATGCACCTGGAAAAATCGGTCATGCCGATGCACGGGCATATTGCGCCCGAAAAATCCTGCCAGGTTGGCGAGCTTGTCGTAATGCACCTCGGCATCGCTGTAACGCTGGTCGTAGACCTGCCCGATGTTGATGTTGGGAATCGGCTTCACAGTGCGCTCTTCTTGTTGTTCGGATGCTGCTGGATTTTGCCACGCTTGACGGTAGTTAACATATTAATTATAACGTTAACACATTAACGAACTGCCTATGCAGCAGTCGCCACCGCCAGGAGAAACGCATGAGCCGTACCCTGCATGATGTTGCCAGCGGCACCTTGTTCGGCGTTGCGCTGAACTACCAGGGCTTGCTGGACCAGCATCTCGCCGCCTTCCAGCAGGCGCCCTATCAGCAGCCGCCGAGCAAACCGGTGCTGTTTATCAAGACCCCGAATACGCGCAATGAGCACGACGGTGTGGTGGTGTTTCCTCAGGGTGAACGCCTGCAACCAGGGCCGGCCCTGGGTGTGGTGATCGGCCAGCGTGCCAGCCGCGTCAGCCTGGAAAACGCCATGGCGCATGTGGCCGGTTATGTGGTGGTGAATGAATTCAGCCTGCCGGAAGACAGTTACTACCGCCCCGCCGTGAAAGCCAAATGCCGCGATGGTTTTTGTGCCTTCGGGCCGGATTGGGTCGCGCGGGATCAGGTGACCAACCCCAATCAACTGAGCCTCAGACTCTTCGTCAACGGCGAACTGCGCCAGCAAAACTCCACCGCCAATTGGGTACGGGATATTGCGCAATTGATCGCCGAAATCAGCGAGTTCATGACCCTGCACCCTGGCGACGTGCTGATTACCGGCACCCCGGAAGGTCGCGTGGATGTGCAGCCTGGAGACAGGGTTGAAGTTGAAATCAGCGGTGTCGGTCGCTTGGCCAACACCGTGCAGGCGGAGGCAGCGCGATGAAACACGCCCGTATTCGTTTTGAAGGCGCGATCCATGCCGTGCACGTGGAGGCGGATTACAGCGTGCGCCTGAGCGATGGCCGGTTGCTCGCCGAAGAACACGTGGAGTGGCTGCCGCCCGCCACCGGCACGATGTTCGCCCTGGGCCTGAACTACGCCGACCACGCCGCCGAGTTGGCATTCAAACCGCCCACCGAGCCCCTGGCATTCATCAAGTCCGTCGGCACCTACACCGGCCACCGGCAGGTTACCTGGCGCCCGGGCAACGTCGCCTACATGCACTACGAGTGCGAGCTGGTGGCGGTAATCGGCAAGACTGCGCGCAACGTCAAGCGCGCCGACGCCCTGGATTACCTGGCCGGTTACACGGTGTGCAACGACTACGCGATCCGCGACTACCTGGAAAACTACTACCGCCCCAACCTGCGCGTTAAAAACCGCGACGCCACCACCCCGGTCGGCCCGTGGATCGTCGATGTGGCGGATGTGCCCGACCCGAGCAACCTGACCCTGCGCACTTGGATCAACGGTGAGCTGCGCCAGGAAGGCAGCACCCGCGACATGATTTTCGACATTCCCTACCTCATCGAATACCTGTCCAGCTTCATGACCCTGCAACCCGGCGACATGATCGCCACCGGCACGCCCGAAGGCCTGGCCGATGTGGTGCCGGGTGACGAAGTGGTGGTGGAAGTCGAAGGCGTGGGCCGCCTGGTCAACCGAATTGTCAGCGAGGCGGAATTCTTTTCCGCCCGGAAAGAGGCTTGAGCACCATGATCAAACACTGGATCAACGGCCGTGAGGTCGAAAGCAAAGACACCTTCATGAACTACAACCCGGCCACCGGCGAGGCCATCGGCGAAGTCGCCAGCGGTGGGCCTGAAGAAGTCGCGCGGGCTGTCGCGGCCGCTAAAGAAGCGTTTCCCAAATGGGCCAACACCCCGGCCAGGGAGCGCGCACGCTTGATGCGCAAGCTCGGTGAGTTGATCGAGCAGAACGTACCGCGCCTGGCCGAACTGGAAACCCTCGACACCGGCCTGCCGATCCACCAGACCAAAAATGTGCTGATCCCGCGGGCCTCACACAACTTCGATTTTTTCGCCGAAGTGTGCACACGCATGGACGGCCACAGCTACCCGGTGGACGATCAGATGCTCAACTACACCCTCTACCAGCCGGTGGGTGTGTGCGGGTTAGTGTCGCCGTGGAATGTGCCGTTCATGACCGCCACCTGGAAAACCGCGCCGTGCCTGGCGCTGGGCAATACGGCGGTGTTGAAGATGTCGGAACTGTCGCCACTGACCGCCAACGAACTGGGGCGCCTGGCGGTGGAAGCCGGGATTCCCAACGGCGTGCTCAATGTGATTCAAGGCTACGGCGCCACCGCCGGTGATGCGCTGGTACGCCACCCGGATGTACGCGCCATTTCGTTCACCGGCGGCACCGCCACCGGCAAGAAAATCATGCAGACCGCCGGCCTGAAAAAGTACTCGATGGAGCTCGGCGGCAAGTCGCCGGTGCTGATCTTTGAAGATGCCGACCTTGAGCGCGCGCTCGACGCCGCGCTGTTCACCATCTTTTCGCTGAATGGCGAACGCTGCACCGCCGGCAGCCGGGTCTTTATCCAGGAAAGTGTCTACCCGCAGTTTGTCGCTGAGTTTGCCGCGCGGGCCAAGCGGCTGATTGTGGGCGACCCTCAAGACCCCAAGACCCAGGTCGGTTCGATGATCACCCAGGCGCACTACGACAAGGTCACCGGCTATATCAAAATCGGCCTCGAAGAAGGTGCCACTCTGCTCGCCGGCGGCCTGGAACGCCCGGCCAATTTACCGGCGCACCTGAGCAAAGGTCAGTTTATCCAGCCCACGGTGTTTGCCGATGTGAACAACAAGATGCGCATCGCCCAGGAAGAAATCTTCGGCCCGGTGGTGTGCCTGATTCCGTTCAAGGACGAAGCCGAGGCGCTGCAATTGGCCAACGATACCGAGTACGGCCTGGCGTCGTATATCTGGACGCAGGACATCGGCAAGGCCCATCGCCTGGCGCGCGGGATTGAAGCCGGCATGGTATTTATCAACAGCCAGAATGTGCGTGACCTGCGCCAGCCCTTCGGCGGCGTAAAAGGTTCCGGCACCGGGCGCGAAGGCGGCCAGTACAGTTTTGAAGTGTTTGCCGAGATCAAGAACGTGTGCATTTCCATGGGCAGCCATCACATCCCGCGTTGGGGCGTGTAACCCTCACATTGCACTCCAACAAGAATAAATACTCAGGAGAATGATCATGGGCGAAGTGGTCCTGGCGGCGAAGATCTGCCACGTACCGTCGATGTACCTGTCGGAACTGCCCGGCAAACATCATGGCTGTCGCGAAGCGGCGATTGCCGGCCACACGGAAATCGGCCGCCGCGCCCGAGAATTGGGGGCGGACACAGCCGTGGTGTTTGACGTGCACTGGCTGGTCAACAGCGGCTATCACGTCAACTGCGGTGAGCATTTCCAGGGCACCTACACCAGTAACGAGCTGCCGCACTTCATCAAGAACATGGAATACGCCTACCCCGGTTGCCCCGAGCTGGGCGCGTTGATCGCCGCCGAGGCCAACCTGGCCGGTGTGCGCACCATGGCCCATAACATCCCGAGCCTGGAGCTGGAATACGGCACGTTGGTGCCCATGCGCTACATGCACATGGGCGTGCCGGAGGATGAAAAGCTCAAGGTCATTTCCATCGCCGCGTGGTGCGCCTGGCATCGCCTGGAAGACAGCTTTGCGTTTGGTGCCGCCGTGCGCCGGGCTATCGAAAAGAGTGACCGCAAGGTGCTGGTGCTGGCCTCCGGCTCACTCTCCCACCGTTTTTCGGACGACCGTGAAGCCGAGGCGAACATCCATAACTGGACCCGTGAATTCGATAAGCAGATGGACCTGCACGTGGTGCAAATGTGGCAGCAAGGCCGCTTCAAGGAGTTCTGCGCGATGCTGCCGGACTACGCCGAACACTGTTTTGGCGAAGGCAAGATGCACGACACAGCCATGCTGCTGGGCCTGCTCGGCGGGCCGGACTATGCCAAACCGGCCGAGATCATTACGGCGCCGTTCGGCAGTTCGGGCACCGGCCAGGTCAACGCGATCTTTCCCCTGTAACCCTGGGAGGCAACCATGCCGCACTTTATCGCCGAGTACACCGACAACATCGAACCACAGGCCGACCTGCCCGGCCTGTTTGAAAAGATCCACCGCGTGCTGGGGGACAGTGGCGTGTTTCCCCTTGGCGGCATCCGCAGCCGTGGCGTGCGCCTGGACACCTGGCGCATGGCCGATGGCAAGCACGACTACGCCTTTGTGCACATGACCCTCAAGGTGGGTCATGGCCGCGACCTGCCCACGCGACAGGCGGTGGCCGAGGCCGTGTTCGCGACGATCAGCGCGCACTTTGCCGAGCTGCAGGCGCAACGCTTGCTGGCGCTGTCATTCGAGATGGTCGAACTGCACCCGCAGCTCAACTTCAAGCAGAACAACGTGCATGCATTTCTGAACAACCCGGCGGGCTGAGTCCCGCCTTCCCCTCACGGCCACTCAGACAAAAAGTACAACACCATGAGCACAGCCAATTCCACTGCCAGCCTCGTGCTGGCCGAGCACGACCGCACCCATCGTTTAGTCACCTGGCGCCTGATGCCCCTGTTGTTGGTCTGTTACCTGTTCGCCCATCTGGACCGCATCAACATTGGTTTCGCGAAGATGCAGATGAGCAGTGACCTGCACTTCAGCGACACGGTCTACGGCTTTGGCGCCGGGCTGTTTTTTATCGCCTACGCGCTGTTCGGCGTACCCAGCAATATGGCACTTGACCGGGTCGGGCCACGGCGCTGGATCGCCAGCCTGATGGTGGTGTGGGGCCTGTTGTCCACCGGCATGTTGTGGGTCGAGAATGCCCGTGGTTTCTATGTGCTGCGCTTTTTGCTGGGGGTGGCCGAGGCCGGGTTTTTCCCGGGCATCCTGGTGTTTCTCAACCGCTGGTACCCGGCACGCCGGCGTGCCCAGGTCACCGCGCTGTTCGCCATTGCAGTGCCGATGGCCGGCGTGTTGGGCGGACCACTCTCCGGGGCGATTCTGGAGAACTTCCACGACGTGGGCAGCCTGCGCGGCTGGCAGTGGATGTTTCTGATCGAAGGCGCGCCGGTGGTGCTGCTGGGGCTGGTGGTGCTCAAGTGCTTGCCGGACGGTTTCGACTCGGTGAACTGGCTGACGGCCGAGCAAAAACAGCAACTGCACGCCCAACTGAGCAGCGAAGAACAGCGCAAGACCATCACCTCGTTCAGCGGCATCCTGCGTGACCCGCAGGTGTGGCTGTTGGTGGCGGTGTACTTTGCGGTGATGCTGGCGGTAAACACCCTGGCGTTCTGGATGCCGACCCTGATCCACGGCGCTGGCATCGGCCGCGACAGCCAGGTTGGCCTGCTCAGCGCCGTGCCGTATCTGGCCGGATGCTTCTTCATGATCGGCTGCGGACGCTCGTCCGACCGGCACCGCGAACGCCGCTGGCACCTGTGTGTGCCATTGCTGATGGCCGCCGTCGGTATCGCCGTGACCGGCCTGGCGCCAGGCAATCCGCTGCTGGTGATGAGCGGGCTGGTGGTCGCCGGCATGGGCGCCAGTGCCGCCCTGCCGATGTTCTGGCAACTGCCGCCAGCGTTTCTCTCCAACACCACCCAGGCCGCCGGCATCGCCATGATCAGCTCGTTCGGCAGCGTCGCCGCGTTCCTCGCGCCGTACCTGATCGGCTGGATGCGCGACGCCACCCAGAGCGCCAGCCTCGCGCTTTACGTACTCGCCCTGTTTATCGCCCTCGGCGGCCTGCTGGTGCTGCGCACCCACGCCGCCATCGTCAACCCACACTAGAGACCGTTGCCATGCTCGACTCACAGCACATCCATGAGGCCGCTACCCGTCTGGACCGCGCCGAACGCAGCCGCGAACAGGTGCGCCAGTTCTCCCTCGACTACCCTGGCATCACGATTGAAGACGCCTACGCCATCCAGCGCGCCTGGGTCGCGCAGAAGATCAAGGACGGCCGTACCTTGAAGGGTCACAAAATCGGCCTGACTTCACGGGCCATGCAAGTGTCATCGAACATCACCGAACCCGACTATGGCGCGCTGCTCGATGACATGTTTTTCGACGAAGGCAGTGATATTCCCTTCGAGCGTTTCATTGTCCCTCGGGTGGAAGTGGAACTGGCCTTCATCCTCGGCAAACCGCTCAAGGGTCCGAACTGCACGGTGTTCGACGTCCTCGACGCCACCGAGTGGGTGATCCCGGCGCTGGAGATCATCGACGCGCGCATCCAACAGGTCGACCCACAGACCCACGCGACCCGCAAGGTCTTCGACACGATCTCCGACAACGCCGCGAATGCGGGAGTGGTGATGGGCGGCCGCGCCGTGCGGCCCACCGACATCGACCTGCGCAAAGTGCCGGCGGTGCTGTACCGCAATGGCGTGATCGAGGAGTCCGGGGTGTCGGCTGCGGTGCTTAACCACCCGGCCAAGGGCGTGGCGTGGCTGGCCAACAAGCTGGCGGCGTATGACGTCACGCTGCTGCCCGGGCAAATCATCCTCGGTGGCTCGTTTACACGCCCGGTGGCGGCACGCCCCGGCGATACCTTCCATGTCGACTACGACACGCTCGGGTCGATCGCCTGCCGTTTCGTCTGACCACTGGAGATTGTCATGGACATGCCTGTCAACCGCTTCAAACAACGCCTGAACAAGGGCGACGTACAGATCGGCCTGTGGCTCGGCCTGGCGAATGCCTACTGTGCCGAGCTGGCCGCCAACGCAGGTTTCGATTGGTTGCTGATCGATGGCGAACACGCGCCCAACGCTCTGCCAGGCATGCTTGGCCAATTGCAGGCCATCGCGCCCTATCCCAGCCAGGCGCTGATTCGCCCGGTGATCGGCGACAGCGCGCTGATCAAGCAACTGCTGGATATCGGCGCTCAGACATTACTGGTGCCGATGGTCGAAAGCGCCGCGCAGGCCCGCGAACTGGTGCGTGCCATGCGCTACCCGCCCCAGGGCATTCGTGGCGTCGGCAGTGCTTTGGCCCGCGCTTCGCGCTGGAACAGCATCCCCGGTTACCTCGACCAGGCCGATGAGCAGATGTGCCTCCTGGTGCAGATTGAAAGCGCTGAAGGCCTGGCCAATCTGGACGCCATCGCCGCAGTCGAAGGCGTGGACGGCGTGTTTATCGGCCCGGCGGATTTAAGTGCGTCCATGGGGCATCGCGGTAACCCGGGGCACGTTGCGGTGCAGGCGGCAATTGAACAGGCAATCACGCGCATCGTACACGCGGGCAAGGCGGCGGGAATTCTCAGTGCGGATGAAACGCTGGCGCGGCGCTACATCGAACTGGGTGCGACGTTTGTGGCGGTGGGTGTGGATACCACGGTGTTGATGCGTGGTTTGCAAGCGCTGGCCGGGAAATTCAAGGGCGCTCCCGAGGCCTCACACACCGGTGATGTCTACTGAGATCTCATGTGGGAGCTGGCTTGCCTGCGATGGCGGTGGGCCAATGGGTTTAGTTGTCACAGGTACACCGCTATCGCAGGCAAGCCAGCTCCCACACTTTGATGTGTGGCGTTTGAGCAATTGTTTCAGCGCTTGATGTTCTTCAAGTCATCCAGCAGGCCCAACAGGGCCTCGAACTTCTCCGTACCGAATTGATCCTGCAAGCGCTGGTAGTTGGCTTCCATGCAATGGCTCATGGACTCGAAACTCGCCTTGCCCTTGTCGGCCAGGGTCACCAGCACACGGCGCTGGTCCTGCTCGGCCTTGCGCCGGTGCACCATGCCGGCGGTCTCCATGCGCACCAGCACGCCGGTCATGCTCGGTTTGAGGATGCAGGCCAGTTCCGCCAGTTGGTAAATCTCCAGCTCACCGTGTTGCTCAAGGATGCGGATGATCCGCCATTGCTGTTCGGTCAGGCCGTGTTCATTCAGGGAGGGCCGGAAAAAACTCATGGCAGCTTCGCGGGCTTGCAGCAGGGCCAATGTCAGGGATTGTCGAGGTTTAAGCATAGGGATCAGGGTCACGGGTTATTTAGTTAATAATTTAACGAAACTCTAGCATTCCCGGCCAGTGAGCGCGCTATAACTTGTTTGCCGCACCTGCCCATGGCGCGCTGAATCAAAAGCCTGGGCACGCAGGGTCAAGACATCCGTCCCGCCAGGGCCCCTAATGGAGGCATCCGCTTTAGCGCCTTCCTTCACCTTTTCAGGCTGCGCCATGATCAACATCGAAACCCCCACGTATTACACCGCCACCAAGAAATACAACCTCAGCTTCCCCACGCTGGAGCAGGACATCGACGCCGATGTCGTGGTGATTGGCGGCGGTTTCTCCGGTATCAACACTGCCCTGGAACTGGCGGAAAAAGGCATCACCAATGTTGTGGTGCTCGAAGCGCGCTACCTGGGCTTTGGCGGCACCGGGCGCAACGGCGGGCAGATCATGGCGGGCATCGGCCATGACCTGGAGAAGATCAAGAAGGATGTGGGCGAAGACGGCCTGCGCCAGGTGTTCGAGATCAGCGACCTGGGCGCCGACATCATCAAGAACCGCATCGCCAAGTACAATATCGACGCGGATTTCTGCCACGGCTATGGCTACATGGGCTTCAACGCCCGCCAGGAAAAAACCCTGCGCGCCTGGGAAAAGGACTTCAAGTCGATCAACAGCCAGCATGAGATCCGCTTTCTCGGCGGCGCCGACGTGCAGCAGATCATCGGTTCCACAGCCTATACCAGCGCCCTGCTGCACATGGGCGGCGGGCATGTGCACTCGCTCAACCTGCTGTTGGGCGAAGCCACCGCCCTGGCCAGCCATGGCGTAAAGATTTTCGAGAACAGCCCGGCCCTGGACGTCAGTTATGGCGAGCGCATCACCGTGCGCACTGGCCGCGGCTCGGTCCGCGCCAGCAAGTTGCTGTGGGCCTGCGACAGTTTCCTCAACAAGCTGGAACCGGAGCTGCACCGTTCGACCATCAACACCTACGCATTCCAGATGATGACCGAGCCGTTGTCCGAGGAACTGATCCAACGCATCAGCCCGATTCGCGGGGCCTACAGCGACATTCGCCCGGTGATCGACTACTACCGCGTGACCAATGAAAACCGCTTGCTGTTCGGTGCCGCGACGCCGCTGGTGGAGCATATTCCCGGCGACCTGAAGGCCTGGAACCGCAACCTGATGCTGAAGATTTTCCCCTACCTCAAGGACGTGAAAATCGACCTGGCGTGGGGCGGGCCGATGGCGTGCAGCCCCAATCTGTTTCCGCAGATCGGCACTTTGCCAGGGCGCAGTAATGCGTTTTTCGTGCAGGGCTATTCCGGTTTTGGCGTCACCCCCAGCCACATCATCTGCAAGGTCCTGGCCGAAGGCATGAGCGAAGGCTCGGCGCGTTATGACCTGGTCAGCTCGATTCATCGCCCGACCATCATCGGCAAGGACGCTATCCGCCCCTTGCTGCTGACGGCAGGCAAATCCTGGCACCAACTTTCCGGCTACTGGAACGGGCGCCGCTAATTTTCGTTTACTTATCAGGAGCAACTGCCATGACCCTTACCACCCTCAAGCACAACGTCCAGCTGTCGGAACTCGACGCCTGGGGCACCGTGGCCGATCTCGGCTCAGAGATCCTCGAAGGCGAGGTGCGTGCCTTCGGCAAGATGACCTTCGGCGCGCCTACCGATCCGGTCAGCAGTGCTTACTTCGGCACCACACGGGGCAAGTTCCGCATGGTCTACCCGTTTGCTGAGCAGGCCACAGTGGTGACCGGCGAAGTGGTCCTGACCGACGAATCCACCGGCCAGTCCGCGCGCTACAAAGCCGGCGACAGCTGGTTCGTGACCAAGGGCACACCCGTGCTGTGGGAAGTGGTCAGCGAGAGTTTCGTCAAACACTACTTCGCCGTTGCCTAAGGGAGTGTTGCCATGACGAGTTCCCCAGACTGGATCACCGTGGGCGCCCTGGCCGACGGTTTTGCCCCGCAAGCGTTTATCCTGCCCAACCTCGCCGAACTGGCCGGCAAGACGTTTACCCTGCACTTCGCCAATGGCTGGCAGATCGAGCACCGTTTCGAGCAGGACCGCCTGGCCTGGCAGGCCGCCGACGGGCACTCCAGCGGCAGCGCGCCCTACCGCGCCACCTCGATTCGCCCGGGGTTGTACCTGGTGGACTTCATCAAGCATGAGGCCGGGCTAAGCTGGTCGATCAGCCTGGTGCTGGATACACCGGGCGAGTCGTTTACGGCGGTGATCGGCCGCCTGCCCGAACAATCGGAAACCCACGAAGGCCTTTACCACCGAGCCCTGGCCTGTAAACCGCTGAGCTCGGTGCAGGTCGACTTCCTGCACGGCAGCCTCGACCGCCCGTGGCAAGACGGCCACTGCCTGCATGCGCCAACCGACGAACTGCTGGGCCTGCGCAATCAGTACCGCTACAGCCCCAGCGAAATCTATGAGCACATCTACCTCAACCCACGCTTCTATGCCTGGCAATGTTTGAAGGGCGTGGAGCAAGGCTTGTGCGACACCGACCGCTGCCACTACTACAAGATCGCCGAACAGCTGTACCTGTTTGTGTGGCAAGAAAAAATCGTACCCACCCTCGGCCTGGTGCTGATCGACCTGCAACAGCACCGCAGCGACGGCAAAATTTTTGGCTACGCCGGGGCGTCATTCGATGCGCTGTCGAACTTCCCCATCAGCTCCTGTTGCCAGGTGCTTAACCGCACGGAGTACCCTCGTGACTGAGCCGCGCACGGTCGTCATCACGGGTGCCGGCACCGGTATCGGCGCTGCGTGTGCGCGGTTGTATGCCGAGGACGGCGCGCGATTGGTGCTGATCGGCAGGCGCCGTGAGCCGCTGGAACAGGTGGCCCGACAAACCGGCGGGCTGATCCTGGTGGGCGACGCCGCCTGCCCGGACACCTGGGACGGGTTTATCCGGCAGATCCGCGAACACTACGGGCGCCTGGATGTGCTGCTGGCTTGCGCGGGTGGCCATGGCGTGGGCAGCGCGACCCAGACCAGCCCGGCCACTTGGGAAAGTGCACTGCGCAGCAACCTCGACAGCGCGTTCTACAGCGCCCGCGCCTGCCTGCCGATGTTGCAGGAAAGCGCGGGCAATATTGTGCTGATCGGCTCCATCGCCTCGTTGGCGGCAGGGCCCGACGTGTGCGGCTACACCACGGCCAAGCATGCGCTCCTCGGGCTTAACCGCTCTCTCGCGCGGGATTATGGGCCCCACGGCGTGCGGGTGAACACGGTATGCCCGGGCTGGGTGCACACCCCCATGGCTGATGCGGAAATGCAGCCGCTGATGAATGCCTATGGCGATACGCTGCAACAGGCTTATGAACGGGTGTGCGCCGATGTGCCGCTGCGCCGGGCCGCACGCGCCGAGGAAATCGCCAAAGCCTGTCGCTTCCTGGCGTCCAGTGATGCATCGATCATCACCGGGGCGACGTTGGTCGCCGACGGCGGTTCGAGCATTGTCGATGTGCCCACATTGGCCTTCACGCGACTGGAGCCCAGCCATGGTGAATGACCTGGATTTCAGCGGACGTGTGGTGTTGGTCACCGGCGGCGCGCAAGGCATTGGGCTCGGTATCGTCGAAGCGTTTGCCCGTCGCGGCGCGCAGGTCGTGATTGCCGACCGCCTGCTCGCGCAAGCCCAGGAGGTTGCCGCCGCACTCTGCGTGCAGGGTTACCGCGTCGAAGCCGTGGGCGTCGACCTGGCGGAGTCAGAGGCGGTGTTCGCCTGTGTTCAAGGGTTGGCGCGGCTGGATGTCCTGGTGCACAACGCCGGGTATTTTCCGCTGACGGCGTTTGCCGACATCACCCCGGCCATCCTGCAACGGACCTTGGCGGTCAACCTGTCAGCATTGTTCTGGCTGACCCAGGCGGCCTTGCCGGCGTTTCGCGCGCAGGGTCGTGGTTGCGTGCTGGTGACGTCTTCGGTCACCGGCAATCGGGTCGGCTATCCAGGGCTCAGTCATTACGCGGCGTCCAAGGCCGGGGTCAACGGCTTTATTCGCAACGCGGCGCTGGAATTGGCGTCGCTGAAGGTGCGGGTGAATGGTGTGGAGCCGGGCATGATCGTCACGCCGGCGATGGGCAACCTGGGCGACGCCGCGCTGAATGCCAGCATCGCCAGCCGCGTGCCGCTCGGGCGCCTGGGCTCGGCGGCGGATATCGCCGGCGCCATGCTGTTTCTGGCCTCCGATCTGGCCGGCTATATCACCGGCCAAACCCTGGTGGTGGACGGCGGGTCGACCTTGCCGGAAGTCTGAAACCCGGCTCGCTTCCAATGTGGTCGCAAGCCCCGCCCCACATTAGCGTTGAAGACCCGGGTTATGCTCCCGCTGCCTGCAACCGGCTGGACCGGAAATCCTTGGGCGACACCTCGAATTGCTTCTTGAACGACCGGCTGAAATGCGCCGAGTCAGTAAAGCCCCACTTGTAGGCAATCGAGGTGATCGACTCACTCCTGAGGAACGGGTTGGTCAAATCATCCGCGCTGCGTTTGAGCCGCGCCCGCTGGATATAGCGACAGACGCTGTCGTCTTGCTCCTCAAACAACCGGTACAGGTGTCGCACCGAAATATTCAGCCGATTGGCCAACCCGATCGGGCTCAGGCCGGGCTGGCTGAGCGACTCATCAATCACCTTCTGCACATAACTGCGCAGGTTATTCCCCTGCAACGCCGCCAAGCCTTCACGGCACTCATCGCCCTGCTCCAGGGCCGAACCCAGCAGCGAGACGAACGCGGTTTGCAGCGCCTCGACTTCACCCGCACCGTCCGCCGTGTCGTCCTTGCACAACTGGTCCATCAGCACATGCAGCATGCGCCCACAGGCTTTGGTCGAAGAGATCTTGCCGAAGGCATGGGCATCGCCGCCCAGGTGCTTGCACACATCAGGGCGCGACAGCGACAACGAGGCATGTTCAATGAGGCCGAAGGGGGTGATTTCGATAGAGCCCACAGAGTCCATCAACAGCATCTCGCCGGGCGCCAGTTGCAGGGTCTGGCCGTTCTGCACGATCTGCGAGTAACCACTGCGCTGGCTGACGAGGAAACAATCCTGGTCATTATCGTGGTCGGCGTGGTGCGCCGGGCGCTTGATCAGCCCGGCATTGGTGCGCAGGATCGCCAGGCCACGCGGCAAGTTGTTGATCTCGCCGATAAACAGCGAGCGGTTGAACGCCAGTTCAGTGTCGAAATGACCGCACGCGGCGCGCAGCTCGTGGTTCCAGCTGTCCAGCCCGTCGTGTGCATGCTGTGGGATGCTCATAGGGTGCCTCCGCAATGGTTTTTTTTGTTGTTCTGCCGCAATAGTTAACATGTTATCTATATGCACGCAACAACTACCTGTTTGCCATTACGAAAGCACTATTGATGCCAATCAGAGGTTCGATAACACCCGCTGCAAGCCGGCCATCGTCGCAAGTAAATGCCCGCGCTGCACCGGGCTCAGCGCGATGTAACGCCGAAACGCCGGCAGCCGATTGACCACCTCGCTGCCGCCCATATGCTCCAGGCGCAGGCACCATTGCTGGTCGTGCAGTTCGATACGCAGGCGCTTGAAATCCAGCGGCATCAGCGCCTGGAACAATGCGTCGTCGGCCAGCAAGCACGCCTGCAACTCACGGGCCAGCGCCGGGTTGCCGGAGCAGCGGCGCACGCAAACGCCCCGGCGTCGAATCGCGCCGCCATGCTGCACCTCGAAGCTCGCCGTGCCCGCTGTCGACGCGGGCACGCGCAGTACAAATTCGGTCATCACCATGTGCATCAACAACTGCGATTCGGCGCGCTCGACAATCTCCAGCGTCACCTCTCCCACACACACTTTTACCTGTGTAGCGGACAGCCGCTCGACGTTCTCCAGCCCCAAATTACGCCGCAGATGCTCCAGGGTCACGCCCGGCCGATACCCCGCCGGAGCACGATCAGCGCGAAACAGCTCAAACAGTTTTTGCCGCAAAGTCGCCATAACCATCATCTGGGAGCCCCGGTTCGTTGCTGAATTCCTTGGCCAGCACCTCCTCCACGGAGGCCGGCTTGAAGGGGTTGACCTTCTGCACCACCAGGGTCCAGAACAACGCATACGCTGCGGTGATGGCGAGCATCACGCCAAACGGCACGTAGATATCGGCCGGGTTCATGCCCGGTGGCGTGATGAACCACATGCCCAAAAGGATGCCGATACTCGACACGATCTGCGGCAGCGGGAACCACGGCGAACGGTAGGCCCGTGGCAAATCTGGCCGGCGAATACGCAGGATCACCACCGACACCGTCACCAGCAAATAGGCAAAGCTCCACGCACACACCGCCGCCAGCACCAGGTGCATGATGTTGTCGGTGTTGCCGCCCAGGTACAACGCGTGCAGGCAGGGAATCAGCATTGCCACCAGGATGCACAGCAGCGGCGTCTTGAAGCGCGGGTGCAGGTAGGTGAAGACCTTGGGCAACGCGCCGTCCACCGCCATGCCATAGAGAATGCGTGGCACGCCTGCCATCAGGGTGTTGATGGTTGCGGCTCCGGCAAACAGAAAACCGATGCCCAGCCACATCGGGCCGATCTGCCCCATCACCTGCTCGGCGAACTTGGGGATCGCCATGGGCGTGTCCAGCAAGTGCACGCCGGAAGCGGCGTCCAACACAACGTTTTCCACCTGGCGCTTCATCGCCGCGCCATAGATGAACATGCACGTGGCCACGCCCACCAGCCCGAGCATCATCGCGCGCGGCATGACCTTGGCCGACTGGCGCAGGTCCGGCGCCAGCGGCGTGACGAACTCACAGCCGACAAACATGAACATCGCCATGCCCACCAGCGACAGCACGGTAATCAGGTCGGTGCCCACCAGTGATGCACCGAACCAGCCGTCCAGCTGCACCGCCGGCGCGGCAATCAGGCCCAGCACGCCAAACACCATCAGCGTGGTCCACATGCCGAAGGTGAGGATGATCTCCGCCCGGCCAAACGCGCTGACGCCAAAGGCATTCAACACACCGAAGACAATCACAAAGCCCACGCCAAGCAGCCACGAACCGCCGGCCGACTCAGCCAGGGTATTGAGGTGTTCGAAGTTCACCAGGGCCATCACCCCGGCCAGGATGGTCTCGGCGGTGCCGGCAAACACATGCACGATCAGGTAGGCCGACAAGGTGCCGGTGATCGCAAAAAACCGGCCCATGCCGCAGTTGATGTAGTCGTACACCGAACCGGTGGTGGGCAGGATAGAAGCGGCTTCGGCGAACGTGGTGGCCTGGGCCAGCATCATCACCACGGCGATCAGCATCGCCAGGGCAAATGCGCTGCCGCCGATGCCAAACCCCATGGTGGCGGTGAGTATCACCGGGCTGGCCATGATCAGGCCAATGGTGCTGGCCAACGCGGTGGGGAAACCTACCGTGCCCCGGTTGAGGTGCGCGGTGAGTCGGTCGTTGATCGACATGGTGGGGTCCTCGAAAGCGGTTTTTTTTAATGTGTCGGCACTGTGCGCCCCACCCGAGTTGATCGTCTTGCCCCTGTCTGCCGCCGGTTTTGTTGCTCCCTGCCACGGCGAACCGCCTGGCGGCCAGGGTCAATTCCCTGGCACGCAAATGAAAGACTTGGGCGCCCACCGCTCGCCCTAATGCGCCCTCACTCTTAACCAGGATGGGGACAATAACAATGGAGCACACACTGAAAAATCGCCGCCTGCGCCAGGCGGTCGGCCTGGGCATGGCATTGCTGGTCTGTAAGGTTCAGGCGATCGAGCTGTATGCCGATGCCGACACCAAAGTCACCGGCAACTTCCTCGCCGTGTACGGGATGTTCAATAGCCCGAAAAACTACGATGGGCGTAGCGGCGGCTCGACCTGGCGCGAGGCGTTCATCAAGTACGGCCTGAGTGTCGAACAAAGCCTGGGCAGCTTTGGCGGCGTGTACGGTACGGCCAACCTGGTGAGTTCCGGCACCTGGGGCGATGGTGATGCGTCCGGGGTCACCAACGGCACAGAGCGCACCACCAAGTTTGACGAAGCCTTCGCCGGCTGGCGCTCCGGCGACCTGTTCGCGGGGTTGGGCAAGGACGGCGTAGACCTGTCGTTCGGCCGGCAGATCATCATGCTGGGCGATGGTTTCATCATCAACGACGACGGCCCCAACCTCGGCAAGGGTGTGGGCGACGGTGAGTTCAATCGCGGCGGCGCCTACTACATCGCCGCACGCCATGCCTTCGACCAGACGGCGGTGATCCGCCTGGGTGGCAAGGACGGCGTGCATGGCAGCCTGATGTGGATAAAATCCGACAACCCGGCACAGGCCATGACCGAAATGGCCGCCGGCACCCTGGAATACAGCGCCGCACCGGGTACCCTGGGCCTGACCTATATTCACGGGATCGACGTGGATGAGCGCTTCGCCACCGACCTGCAGCGCCAGCGCAAAGGCATGAACCTCTACAGCCTGCGCGGCGCCGGCAATGCCGGCATCGACAGCGCGCACTTTGCCTTTGAACTGGCACGCCAGGACCGTCGCGACGCCCAGGAAAATGCCGGGTACGCCGAAGCCGGCTACACCTTCACTGACCTGCCGTGGTCACCGAACCTCACCTACCGTTATGCGCGCTATTCAAAAAACTGGGACGCCATGTTCTCAGGCTTCAATCGCGGCTACGGCACCTGGGTTCAAGGCGAGGTGGCGGGCAACTATTCCGGCCCGTACAACAGCAACACGGCGGTGCAGCACGTGGCGCTCAAGGTCAAGCCGCTGGACAACCTCACCCTTGGCGCGCTGTTCTTCGACTACAGCACGGTCAGCACCCGCGGCCAGTTGAACCTGGATGGCCGCGAGCTGGACCTGTATGCCGAATGGGCCGTCAACGAACACCTGATCATCACGCCGCTGCTCGGCCTCTACAAACCCAACAAGGATGCAGAGACCGGCGGCAACCAGGTCGGCGGCAACGGCACCAATGTCTACAGTCAGTTGGTGGTCGCCGTACCGTTCTGAATCGCCTCGGGCGCGCAGGGACGCAGCGCCCGAACCTCGGCATAGGCGCCTTGATGATAGAGCAACGGTGCGCGGCCGAAGTCATCGAAGGCCACCACCTTGCCGATCATGATCCAGTGGTCGCCGCCGTCCACCTGCTGGTACTTCTCGCAGTGAAACCGCGCCGAGCAATCGGCAAAGACCGGCGAGCCACCCTCCCCCGGCTCGTATTCGATCAAGGCGAAGCGGTCTTCACGCGGGCGCGCAAAGTTATTGGACAAGTGCACCTGATCCGCCGCCAATACATTCACTGCAAAGTGACTGGCTTCCTCAAACACTTCATGGCTGTTGGAGCGTTTGTCGATGCTCCACAGCACCAGCGGCGGATCGAGTGACACCGAGTTGAAACTGTTGGCGGTCACGCCCACCTTGCGCCCGGAGGCAGTGGCGGCGGTGACCACGGTCACGCCGGTGGCGAAGTTGCCCAGGGCGCGGCGAAAGGCCCGTGGGTCGAAAAGGCTGCTGTCAGACATGCAAGACTCCCGGGCGACCGCGCACGGTCACCCTGATGGTTATTGTGGAAGAACCCGTCACACCATGCTCGGGTCAGGTTCAAGGCCCATCAGCTCACGGCCGAGGATCTGCGCGCAGACATCGTAGTCGGTATAGGCATGAGCGCCGGTCATATGGGAATCGCGGAACAGGCGCTGCATCTCGTTGTGTTCGAACCAGGCATTGCCACCTGCGGCAGCGAACAGGCGATCCACGGCTTCGATGCACATTTTGGTCGCGTAGGCCTGGTTAGTGCGCCAGAACGCCAGCGTCTCGCGGCTCGGGTAACGGTGCGCGGCGCTGTGCTCGGCGTGCTCCTGCCAGGTTTTTTCGAGGAATGCGCGGGCGGCCGCCACCTGGTGGGTGGACTCGGCCAGGCGCATCAGCGCAGGGGTAGCCGCGCCCACGGCGGCGCCGGTGTAGGCGCGCACGCGGGTTTTGGTTTTTTCGCGAAAGACCTCCAGCATGCGTTCGGCCACGCCCAGGCTCACGGTCGAGAAGCCGCTGGCGAAATACGGCCGGTACGGTGCGTAAAAGATCTTGCTGTCGGGATAGAGACCAAAGCCTGCGGACTTGCCTTCCATCATGTCCTTGGCCTTCTGGATCCGGTGTTCGGGCACCCAGGCGTTGTCGATGATCAAGGTCTTGGTGCCACTGCCTTTCATGCCGGCGGCGTACCAGTCGTCACGGATCTGGTAGTCACTGCGCGGCAACACGGCAAAGCAATAATCCTGGGTGCCTTCGGTGTTCTGCCGACGACAGCCGACAATCGCCCACTCGCCATGGTCGCAGCCGCTGCTCCAACCCATTTCACCGCTCAAATGCACACCGCCATCGCCCTCCACCACTCGCCCGAACGGCGCAATACTGCTGCTGGCCGTGGCATCCGGGTTGGCGCCCCAGATTTCCTGCTGCAAGGTTGCCGAGAACAACGCCAACTGGTGACTGTGGGTGCACAACAAGCTCATGGCCCAGGCGGTGCTGGCGCAACTGCCGGCGAGCAAGGCAATGCAGTCGGCGAACTCCGGCAGCGACAGCTCCAGGCCACCAAAGGCCTTGGGTTGAAAGGCACGGTGCAGGCCAATGCTTTTGAGCCAGGCGATGTTTTCATCCGGGACCTGGCGCTGCTGTTCGGCGCGCGCGGCATTCGCGGCGATGGCGGGCAGGAGGGGCTTGAGGTCTTCGAGGAGCGGGTTTGGCTTTTTCATGGACGGCCCTGCTTATTATTGGAGGTCCGGCAGGTGCGCCACGTACAGGCACGGCGCCGGATGCAGGGCCAGTATCGAACGCATTGCACGGGCGCAAAATGCACATTCGGCAGGCAAGGTTGTACTTTTCATAGACGTGGCAGGCACAGACATAAGGCGCGGCAGGCACAGTCAAGCGCTGCCTTCGCGCGTTGGCTACCCTCGGGTTTTCCTTTGTGAACTGCCAGGAACCTGCCATGAGCGATATCCCGCTGCTGCCCCAAGTCGAAGCCTTTTTGCGTCGCCAGCATGGGCTGTTTATTGACGGCGCCACCGTGCACAGCCATGCCAGCCAGACGTTGACAGTGACCAACCCTGCGACCGGCCAGGTGATCGCCGAGTTCGCCGATGCGGACCTTGCGGATATCGACGCAGCCGTGGCCTCCGCCAACCGAGGGTTCCAACGATGGTCCCAGGCCGCACCGGCCACACGCGGCAACGTGCTGCTGAAACTCGCTGACCTGCTGGAACACAATCGCGAAGAACTGGCGCAGATCGAAACCTGCCAGTCGGGCAAAATCATCCAGATTTCCCGCGCGTTCGAGGTCGACCAGGCCGCGCACTTCCTGCGCTATTACGCTGGCTGGGCCACCAAGATCAGCGGCCAGACCCTCACACCGTCGTTGCCCTCCTTCAACGGCGAGCGCTACACCGCATTTACCCTGCGCGAGCCGGTGGGCGTGGTGGTCGGTATCGTGCCGTGGAATTTCTCGACCATGATCGCCATCTGGAAACTCGCTTCAGCGCTGGTGACCGGTTGCAGCATCATCATCAAACCCAGCGAATTCACCCCGTTGACCATCCTGCGCATCGCCGAACTGGCCATTGACGCCGGGCTACCGGCGGGCGTGCTCAATGTGCTGACCGGCGGCGGGCACGTCGGCAAAGGCCTGGTGGAACACCCCGGCACCCACAAAGTGTCGTTCACAGGTTCCGTACCCACCGGTATCGCCGTGGGCCGCAGCGCCATGGGCGCCGGCCTGACCCGCGCGACCCTGGAACTGGGCGGCAAAAACGCCGCCGGTTTCTTGCGTGACATGGACGCGGACAAGGCGGTGGACGGGATTATCGAGGCAGGCTTTTTGCACTCCGGGCAAATCTGCGCGGCGGCCGAACGCTTCTTCGTGCACCGCTCGCAGATGGACGCCGTGTTGGAGAAGCTCAGCCAGCGCCTCAGCCGACTGACGATTGGCTCGCCCCTGGACGAACGCACCGAATTCGGCCCGGTAACCCACCAGCAACACCAGCAGAAACTGCTCGGCTACTTCCAGCAGGCCCGCGCCGAAAACAACACGATCATTCACGGCGGCAAGCTCATCGACCGGCCCGGCTGCTACGTCGAGCCCACCGTGATCCTGGCCAACAGCGTCAACGACACCCTGCTCAACGAAGAAACCTTCGGCCCCATCGCCACCTTCCTGCCCTACGACAGCGAAGACGAACTGCTCGCGCTGATGAACAACAGCCCCTACGGGTTGAGTGCCAGCCTGTGGACCCACGACCTCGGCAAGGCATTGCGCATGATACCGGCCATTAACGCGGGCACCGTGTGGGTGAATATGCACACCCTGCTCGACCCGGCCGTGCCGTTCGGGGGCAATCGTTCTTCGGGGGTTGGACGGGAATTTGGCAGTGCGTTTATCGAGGATTACACCGAACTTAAGTCGGTGATGATTCGGTATTGAGGCTGCTTGGCATCGCCACCTGCGCCTCAATATCGATCAACCACTCCGACGCCGACAACCGATTGACGATAATCCACGAAGACGGCGGCGGGTTGCGTGGGAAACGCTGGCACGGGGCTTGCGCTATCGGCTCCTGCCGATCGCGAGCGTGCTAGGCGATATACAGCCGCAGCATGATCATATTGGCAAGCTCGCCGCCGACCGCGGCCAACACCTTTTCGCTATTGTCCAACGCGGTGGCGGTTTGCTCAGCGATGCCAGGCCCGACGGTTCGCACTTCGGCGACGTATTACGACCCGATGCCTGCCCAACGTTTTTCGGCCCACTGCTTGCCGAGGGCCAGCATGGCGTACTCGTCCTCGACTGTGCCGCTGACAAGCACTGATCAACGTGCGCCGTCAGGGGTAAATGAGGCATTACATCGGGCGTGTTCGCTAGGCTGGAGTTAATGCCCCATCGCCAGGTTATAGGGCGAAAACCCCGCAAAACTCCACCTCAACGCCAATGCCGCCGGGCGGCGCACCACCTGCTCCACGGTCACCGTCCACAACCGCTGCGCGCCCTCAAACGCCGCCACTTCGGGGCCGCCGAGAATCAGCGAAGTGCGCCCGGCCACCTGCATCACGTCGCCCGATTCGAAATCGATAAACAACAACCCCGCCACCGGGTTCGCCAAAAGGTTGCCCAAGGTATTGAAGAATAGATTGCCGGCGAAGTCAGGGATGGTCAGCACGTTGCCGTCGACACGCACAAAACCGGTATTGCCGCCGCGATGGGAGACGTCCACCGAACGTTGGCCTTCCACGTCCACAAAGCTTGCGACGAAGAAGGTGTCGGCGTTGCGGATCATGGCCCGCGCCGTATCGTCCAGACTGTTGGAGCACTCGGCCAGGGTGCCGGGTTTGCGCGCAATCGCATCGATCGGGCGCAGTTGGATGTACTTGGGGCAGTTTCCGAACGTGTGCACGACGTCGACCGAGAAACCCTCCCGATCGAGGCGGTCGATGCAGCCATTTATACGGTTGCGACGCCGGGTGTTGAGGTCAATGCCCAGCAGGCCCACCGACGCGCCACTGAGTATTGCAGGCAACGCCGGGTCACCCTTGGACGGCATGCTGTCGACCTGTAACGCCTGCGGATTCGGTGAATGGGCAAACCCCGGCGCGCCTTCCAGCAGTGTCGCCCACGGGATGCCCTGTTCGTTCACCACACCGAGCACCAGATAAGGCAGCAACGGATAAAAATCCCGATGCTGCTCCGGCAAATGATCACGGATCACCTTGGGCCCGACCACTGCCATGCGCTCGGCAACGCCGGCACTTTCCTGCATCTGCCGTTCGCCGGCATGCCAGGGGGACTGTTCGATCAGGTTCATCGCGATCACCTCATAGTCGATGTGCAGAGGCTAAGCCCAGCCACCCATCGAGAGAATACCCACGCCAGGCAATCCACTATTACGCCAACTGAAATGCCGGATGTTCACGCAGCGCTTCCACGCAGTGGTCGACAAAACTGCGCACGCGCATCGGCGCATTGCGGCCCTCGCGGTAGACCACGTGCACCGGCAACGGCGGCCCTTCAAAAGCTGGCAACACGCGGCGCAATTGGCCGCTCACCAGATGTTCATGAACCGAGTAGCTCAGGCAGCGTATCAATCCTGCACCGTGCACGGCCGCATTGATCGCCCCTTGTACTGTGGCGCAACTCAAGCGCGCGTGCGCCTTGAGTGAATAACCTTGAAAGGCCCAGTGCACCCAATCAGCGTTGGCGATCAGGTGGTGGCGATTGAAGTCATTGGGGTGCATCGGCTCACCATTAGTGGCGAGGTAGCCGGGGCTGGCGCAGAGGATAGGCCGCACCCGCCCCACCAACCGGGCGATCAGCGACGAACTGGGCAGCTCGCCCACCAGTACCGCCACGTCCAGCCCCTCTTCGTGCAGGTTGGGGTAATAGTCGTGATAGTGGGCGACGAGGCGCACGCCAGGGTAACGGTCCATGTAAGCCGCCAACACCGGCGCCATCACATAGTGGCTGAACAGCAACGGCAAAAATACCTGCAGATTACCCTGGGGCTGCACATGCAAGCCTTTGGCCGAGGCCTCGGCGGCGTCCACGGCGGCCAGTAGGCGCACGCAGTCGGTCATGTAGGCGTTGCCCGCATCGGTCAGGCTCACACCCCGCGTAGTGCGCAGCAGCAGCGGCACGTGCAGGCGGGCTTCCAGGCGGGCAATGGCGCGTATCAAGGTTGGACCGGAGACTTGCGCATAACGCGCCGCCGAAGCCAGGCTGGGTTGCCCGGCCAACGCCGCAAACAGTTGCATGTCGCGATACCGTTCCATCAGCCGCGCCGCTTCATCGCCGGGTTCAGGGCCGTGTCCTGCCCGAGGCGTTGGGTGAGGAAGTCGACAAAGGTGTGGATCTTGGCCGGTACGCGGCCGCTCTTGTGAAACACCACCTGGATCGGCAGCGGCGCCGGTTCAAAATCCGCCAACACTATCTCCAGCTCCCCCGCCGCCACCGAAGCCGCGACCTGGTAGGACAGCACCCGCGTCACGCCCCAGCCCAGCCGCGCCAGGTTAATCGCGGCATTGTTCGCCGTGACCACCAAACGCGGTTCGATCGGCACTGTCAGCGGGTGACCCGCGTCGACAAACCGCCACTCACTCACCAACTGGCTGGAGGACGAGGTGACGACCTTCGCTTCGCGCAGTTGCTCAGGCCGCGACGGGCGCCCGTGCTGGTCGAGATAACCGGGCGCGGCGCACACCACTCGGCGCACTTCGCCGACCTTGATCGCCTGCTGCCCCGATTCCTGCAAATGGCCGATGCGTACGGCCACGTCGACGCCTTCATCGGTCATGTTGACCACGCGGTCGACCAGCAAGGCGTTGATATTCACCTGGGGAAAGCGGTCCAGGTAATCGCCAAGCACCGGTGCCACATACAGCTCGCCGAATAGCACCGGCGCGGTCACCGTCAAGTGCCCACAGGGGATGGAATAACTGCCCGCCGCGGCTTCTTCAGCTTCATCCAATTCGGCGAGGATACGCCTGCAATCTTCCAGGTAACGCTGGCCGGCCTCGGTCAAGTGCAGGCTGCGGGTAGTGCGTGCCAGCAGTTGGGTGCCGATGCGTTGTTCCATGGCGGCGATGGCCCGGGTCACGCTCGGCGGCGAGGTGTTCAAGCGGCGCGCAGCAGCGGCGAAGCCCTCCTCCTCGGCCACCGCGAGAAACACCTGCATTTCATGAAATCGGTCCATCGGCGTTCACTCTAATAGGCACAGGGTGTTCACATTACTGTGATTGCAGGCCAACGGCCGTGCGCGGCATGCCCACAAAGCCCGGCAATGCTTCAATGCTGGCAAGCCAAGCGCGCACTTGAGGGTAGTCGGCCAGTGACACATTGCCTTCCGGCGCATGGGCCACGTAAGTGTAAAAGGCGATATCGGCAATGCTCGGTTGTTCGCTGGCCAGGAAGCGACTTTGGCTCAGTTGCTGCTCCACCAACTTCAACAGGGCGTGAGAGCGGTTGATCGCGGTGACGGTATCAACATCGGCGCCAAACACCACGGCCAGTCGCGCCGCAGCCGGCCCGGCGTGAAGTTGCCCGGCGGCGGCCGACAGCCAACGCTGCACGCATGCTTGGTCGACAGGATCGGTCGGCAGCCACTGGCCGTTGCCATAGGTGTTCGCCAGGTAGATCAGGATCGCATTCGAATCGGCCAATACCGTGCCATTGTCGTCAATCACAGGCACCTGGCCAAAGCTGTTGAGGGTGGCGATAAAGTCTGGGGATTTTTGGGCGCCCTGCTTGAGGTCCACCAGGATAAATTCCGTGGGCAGGCCCAACAGCGACAACATCAGCTCAACCCGATGAGAGTGGCCGGACAGCGGAAAACCATAAAGTTTGATCGCAGACTGGGACATGCAAGACTCCAAAGGTGGGGGTGTCGGTGCCAGGGATGGTCTACCGCTGCCCCGAACAATGGAATCACCAGGATTTACAATCCAGTATTTCACCGAATGAAACAATCATTCGCCGAACAATTCCACGATCAGATCGAACACCGTGGTCTTCACTGCACTGTCCAGCTCGGTCCAGGCCAACCCTGTACTGGCCTGGAAGCCGCCCAGCTGCAGATGCCGCGACACGCAATTGGCGGGCAACGCCCGCGCCGCCTGCTGCGGCAACACCCCAATGCCCAACCCGGCGGACACCAGCGCGAGCATGGTGGTGAACTCACCCAGTTCGCTGGCGATAGCCAGCGTGATGCCCAGGGCCTGGATAAACTCGTCATAGAACCCCGGCGCGTAACGTCGCGCCAGAATGTAAACCGGCAGATTGAGCAGGTCGCCAGGCCGGATGAAATCCTGGGCCGCCAGTGGGTGATCAATTGGCAACGCCACGCAAAAATGCTCATGCAACACCGCGCGGGTCTGCACGCCGGGGTGGGCGGCCGGCAAGCGCATCAGGCCGAAATCCAGCTGGCCGTTCTTCAAGGCAGCCGCTTGATCAGGGCCGGCCATGTCCTTGAGCTCCAGTTCGATACGCGGATAGCGCTGGTGTACTGCGCGGATCAACTCGGGCAATAACTGTGGCAACACCGACGACACAAATCCCAAGCGCACCCGCCCGATTTCACCACGGTTGGACGCCCGTGCCGTATCGGCCGCCCGAGCGGCCTGGTGCAAGGTGGCCTGGGCTTCCGGCAGAAACACCCGGCCGGCGTCGGTCAGCGTCACCGAGTGGCGGTTGCGATCCAGCAGGCGTACGCCGAGACCGCTTTCCAGTAGCTTTATTTGCATGCTCAGCGCTGGCTGCACGATCGACAACTGTGCCGCCGCCCGCCCGAAATGCAGCTCCTGGGCCAGCACCACAAACGCGCGCAAGTGCTTGAGCTCCATCCGCCCCCCTTGGTTATCACCAATATTGATCAGCCGATCATAAATGAACATTGGACCTACACCCTACACTGGGATGAAGTAAGCGCCATTGGACTCAACGCTTATCACCATACGCACGCCAGGAGAGACAACCCCATGCAAAACGTTTTGGAAACGTTCCGCCTCGACGGTCGACTCGCTCTGATCACCGGTTCCAGTGCCGGTATCGGCCTGGCCATCGCTCGCGGCCTGGCCCAGGCCGGGGCGCGAGTGGTGCTCAATGGGCGCAACCGCAGCACTTTGCGCGATGCGGCCGCAATGCTGACGCTGGAAGGCCTGGAGGTGCATACACAGGCGTTTGATGTGACCGACAGCGCGGCCATCCAGGCCGCCGTCGCCGATATCGAAGAGCGCCTTGGCCCGCTGGACATCCTCGTAAACAACGCCGGCATGCAACGCCGTGGGCCGCTGGAAGACTACAGCGAGCAACACTGGCGCGAGCTGATCAGCACCAACCTCGACAGCGCTTTCCTGGTGGGCCAGGCCGTGGCACGGGCGATGATCCCGCGCAAACGTGGGCGCATCATTAATATCTGCTCGGTGCAAAGTGAACTGGGCCGTCCGGGCATCGCACCGTATGCGGCGAGCAAAGGCGCACTGAAAATGCTGACCAAGGGCATGGCCATCGATTGGGGCCCCCATGGGTTGACGGTCAACGGCATTGGCCCCGGCTATTTCAAGACCGAGCTGAATGCAAACCTGGTGGCCAACCCCGAATTCAGCGACTGGCTGGTGCAGCGCACGCCGAGCCGCCGCTGGGGTGACGTGGCCGAACTGGCCGGCGCCGCCGTCTTCCTCGCCAGTGACGCGGCCAGCTTCGTCAATGGCCACATCCTGTATGTCGACGGTGGCATCACCGCCTCGCTGTAAACCGGAGAACCTTATGCACGCTATCGTCTGTCACGCCTCGAAAGACCTGCGGGTCGATCCCCAGGATGAACCGCAAGCCCTCGCGCCCGATCAACTGCGCGTACGCATAGCCCGTGGTGGTATCTGCGGTTCGGATTTGCATTATTACCAGCACGGCGGCTTCGGCAGCGTGCGCCTGCGCGAGCCGATGGTGCTCGGCCATGAAGTGTCGGCGGTGATCGACGCGGTGGGCAGTGACGTCGGTTCGTTCAAGGTCGGTCAACGCATTGCCGTTTCACCATCGCGCCCTTGCGGCGGTTGCCGGTATTGCCATCAAGGCCTGCCCAACCATTGCCTGAACATGCGCTTCTACGGCAGCGCCATGCCCTTCCCGCATATCCAGGGCGCGTTTCGCCAAAGCCTGGTGATCGAGACGCATCAGGCCCATCGCCTGGCCGACCACGTCAGCCTCGCCGAAGGTGCGTTGGCCGAGCCGTTGTCCGTGGGTTTGCATGCGATCCAACGCGCCGGCACGGTGTTCGGCAAACGCATACTGGTGACCGGCTGCGGTCCGATCGGCAACCTGCTGATCGGCAGCCTGCGCGCCGCCGGTGCCGCTGAGATCGTCGCCGTGGACCTGTCCGCCAGCGCCCTCGCCTGCGCCGAAAAAACGGGCGCCACGCGCCTGCACAACCTGGCCGACAGCACCGATGCACTCAAGCGCTACACCGCTGAAAAAGGTTACTTCGACGTGATGTTCGAAGTCTCCGGCAGTGCCCAGGCCCTGCGCAATGGCCTGGAATGCATCGCCCCACGCGGTGTGCTGGTGACGGTCGGGCTGGGTGGCGATGTGTCGCTGCCGCTGAATGTGCTGGTCAGTCGCGAGATTGAATTGCGCGGCACCTTCCGCTTCCACAGCGAATTCGCCCAGGCGGTGGACTTGCTCAACCGCCACATCGTGGATGTGCGCCCGGTGATCTCCCACACCGTGCCGTTTGGCGACGCGGTGCAGGCATTTGAGTTGGCGGCGGATAAGACCCAGGCGATGAAAGTGGTGCTGGACTTTGGTGTGCCGGACTTGGGCTGACCGTCAGCGTTCTTCCAATCGGTCGCGCAAAAACCGGTGGCTCCTGGAGAACAGCCGCCGGTAGGTGAGCAGTACCGCACCGACCGTGCCCAGCGCCGACGACGCGGCGATCAAGAACATGATGACGATCTGGTAGCGCACCGCGTCCACCGGGCTCTCCCCCGCCAGCACCTGGCCAGTCATCATGCCCGGCAAGCTGACGATGCCCACCACGGTCATCTGGTTCAGCGTCGGGATCATCCCGGCGCGCACCGCCTGGCGGATGGCTTCCTGCGCCGCTTCCCAACGCGAACCGCCCAGGGCCAGGATCATCTCGATGGTGTTGCGCCCCGAGGTCAGTTCCTGAGTCATGCGCTCGATCCCCAAGGACACACCGGTCAGGGTATTGCCGAGGATCATCCCCAAAATCGGGATCGCATATTGCGGCTCGTACCACGGGTGGATCCGGATCACCGCAAACAAACCCACCGCCGTCACCAGCCAGGAACTGCCCCACACCGAGAGGATGCTGTCGACCCGCTGCCCGCGATAGGTCCTGCGCCCACGCCCCGCCGCCGACAGCCCGGCAATCAAGGTCATCGCACACATCAGTGGCAGCACCACATACCAGTACGCGAACTCGAATACCCAACCCAGCAAGTAACCGATGGCCAACAGTTGCACCACCGTGCGCACCGCCGCCCAGAGCAATTGGCGACCGAGGCCCAGGCGCAACAGCAATGACAGCGCGCCGTTAATCAGAATCAGCGAGGCGGCGATGCCCATGTCCAGCGCGGTGAGGTTTTGATAGTTCATGGTTGGGCCGCTCCACTCAGGACACCGGCATTCATGTGCAGGTGGATGGCGCTCATGCGTTGGGCCTGGTCAAGGTCGTGGGACACCCAGATATAGGCGCGGGCGTTATCGGCGGCATACCAGGCGGTGATCAGCGCTTCGACATCACGCGAGGATGTCGGGTCGAGTGCGGCAGTCGGTTCGTCCAGCAACAGCACTTCGGGGTTCAGTTGCAAGGTCCGAATCAGTGAGACCACCTGGGACTCACCGCCTGACAAGTCACCGGCAATCTTGGCCAGGAAGTCCGGTGTTTTACCGGCGTGCCCCAGCAGTGTGGTGACCGCCGCCAGATCAAAGCTGCGCTTGCGCAACGTCTTGAGGCTGAAGGGGAAACGCAGGTTGTCTTCCACCGTGCCCTCGATCAGCGCGGGGCGTTGTGAGAGGTAGCTGATGTGGCTGCGATAGTGGGGAATCTGCGCGTCGGCGATGGGCTGGCCGTTCCACAGGACCTGCCCGCGGGTCGGCGCATCCAGCAATGCCAGCGCACGCAGGAACACGCTTTTACCGGAACCCGAGGAGCCGGTGATGGACACGCGGTCGGCGCGGTTCAAGCAGAAGTCCGTCGGTTGCAGCAACGCCACTTGGCGGCGCTCGTCCCTGCGCGTAAGGCCGCGGGTTTCTATCAGTGCGCTCATGAACGCGGGGTTCCTCTTAAACCGTGTTGGGTGCAATGGTGAGGCACGCGCAGGAAGATTTCATGAAAAAATTCAAACTATCGCCACCCCTGTCGTTCACACGTTCACGTGCAACGTAAAACAGGAGGCGACATGCAATACCGTCAACTGGGCCATTCGGGCCTGCTGGTATCCGAAATCATCCTCGGCACCGTACCGTTTGGGGGGCGCGCCGAGTTTGCAAAATGCGGCGCGGTGGACGTGCCCCAGGCCAAGCGCATGTTCGACATCGCGTTTGACGCCGGGGTGAATATGGTCGACACCGCCGACCTGTATTCCCACGGGCTGGCCGAGGAAGTCGTCGGTAAAGCCTTGGGTGACAAACGTCACGACATCCTGCTGGCCACCAAGGGCCGCAGCCCCGTGGACAAAAACCCGAACAACTCCGGCTCATCGCGTTACCACCTGATCCGCGCCTGCGAAGCCAGTCTGAAGCGGCTGGGCACCGATCATATCGACCTCTACCAGCTGCATAACTGGGACGGCGTGACGCCCATCGAGGAAACCCTCGAAGCACTGCGCCTGTTAGTGGGCTCCGGGAAAATCCGCTACTTCGGCACCAGCAACTTCACCGCCTGGCAGATGATGAAAACCCTGGGCAAAGCCGAGCTGCATGGCATGCTCAAACCCATTACCCAGCAGATTTACTACACCCCGGAATCTCGCGAAGCCGAGTACGAATTGCTGCCGATGGCGCTGGACCAGTCCATCGGCACCCTGGTGTGGGGCCCGATGGGCGAAGGCCTGCTGACCGGCTCGACCCGGCGCGGGCACAAGCCGCCGGCCAACACCCGGCAGGGCAGCGACTGGCCGGAACCCTATGTGCATGACCCGGAGCGTGCGCTGGATATCATCGAGACCCTTGCTGCCGTGGGCGATGAGCTGGGTGTGTCGGTGGCGCGCACCTGCCTGGCCTGGCTCAAGGATCGCCCGGGGATCACCTCGCTGATCGTCGGCGCCCGCACCGAAGCGCACCTGCGCGACAACCTGGCGGCGACCGAACTGAAACTTACCGAGGCACAAACTTCGCGCATCGAGGCGGTCACGCGCCGACAGCCGTTGTATCCGTACTGGCATCGATTCACCGCCGGGATTGATCGCTTTGATCCAGCGGAGCAGCCCTTCCTGGCGGAACATCAAAAGACCATGGATGCCAGAAAAGATAAGTAAAAGGTCACGCAAATCCCAATGTGGGAGCGCGCTTGCCCGCGATAGCGGTGGATCAGCTAGTGAATCTGGTGACTGACACTGCGCAATCGCGGGCAAGCCCGCTCCCACAGTTTTGAATTGCACTGAACAGCAATCCTGCCTATATTTCCCGCCTGGCGCTCTCTACGCCACCTTCCGCGGAAAGGGCTGCGCCCAAGATACTCAAGCACTACCTCATTTCTACGACTCCCAACCTTAAAGCGGAAAAGGTTTGTACAAGGAGATCGTATGTCGCCACGCCCCGCATCCTCGACCCATCACGGCCGTATCAACCTTGAGCAGCAGCGCAAGCGCGCCAAGGAGCTATTGGCGCAGCTGAAAAGCCAGGACCCCAGTGCCACCTTGTCGCAAGCCCAATGGCAGGTTGCCAGACAGCTCGGTTTCAGCAGCTGGCCCAAGCTCAAGGCCCATGTCGACGCCCTCGATTTCGCCGCCCGCCACCCAACGTTCGATGCCTGCGATGAAGCCCGCACCACCCACTGGCGCTGTGGCAGTGACATTGCCCACAGCCTGCAACTGGCGGGGTTCAAAGGGCAGTTCCGGATGCTCACCGATCCGTTGTGCATGGGGCCGGTTCGCGACCTGCCCAGCGAAGATTTCCGCGCCCTGCGCAGTGCCTTTATCAGCCAGGCCTTTGCGCTGGACTGCGTTGATGTCGCGCGCCGCGTTGACGATGAATATAACCAACTGGACACCTTGGCCAACGCCGACCACAGCGTGCTGTGGTGCGAGGCGGATGCCTACGATCAGCTGTTTCTGATCCGCGCGCTGGCCGGTCTTGAGCAGGCACCGCCCAGGCTGGAGCTGATTGAGGTCGACCGTATTCCCGGGGTCGAGCGCTTTATCGGCATCGGCCAACTGGCACCCGATGTCCTGGCGTGGCTATGGCCGCAGCGACGGGTGATCAATGATGCAGCAGTGCAGTTGGCCCAACAGGCCTGGGCGGCTTACTGCGACAGTTCACCGGTCAAGCTCGCGGAACTGGCGTACAACACGCATGCGTCGCTGCCCTTTCTCGCGCCAGCGCTACTGCGCCAGTTACAGGAGTTGCCAGGTATTCTGGATGGCCTGTCACTCACCGAGCGCCTGTCGCTAAGGTACATCGCCGAGGTTGGACCGGCGCCCTTCGGCAGGGTATTCGCCGAGCTGATGGCCAAACGCGAGCCGCTGCCGTTCCTGGGCGACATGATGTTCCATGCCCTGCTGCGGCCATTAATCGATGGGCCGAACCCCTTGCTGATCGAAACCGAAACCGACCGCGAATGGCCACGCCGCGAGCTGGTGTTGACGCCTTTGGGCGCTCGGGTTCTGGACGGTGATGCCTATTGGCTGGACCACGCCAGCCATGAGCGTTGGGTCGGTGGTGTGTGCCTCAAGCCCGGCCAACCGCATTGGACTTTGGGCAGCGATTGCCACCCCGTCTGGCGTGACTGACCCCAGTTTACCGCTTGGGCGATAACCCGACGGCGCACGCCACCACCGCCGGGTCGCCCAAAGGGATCGCCCGCGGTGCCACCGAGGGTGGCTGGGTCCGGCTGTCGACGGCGCGCAGTATCGGGCGCTCAACGGTCGGCAGGCTATGGTCGGGGTCGACAATCTCCATGCAACGGCGCAGCGAGTTGAAGTCCGGCGACTGCGACAGCGACAGGTGCAACGTCTGGCTCACCGATACCGACACCACCGAACTCTGTGCGCATTGCCCGTCATAGATCAGCGTGTGGCGAATCAGCGGATTGTCATGGCAATACTTCAACAGGTTGACTTGCCTGGATCGCACCAGCGCTGTGTTGATGATCAACAAGTCGAACGCCACGCAACCTGAGCGCGTCAACGCCTGCAACTCCTCGAACGAACTCAAGGGGGCGATACGGTGATAGCCCAGCTGGTTGAGCATTTTCTCGATCTTGATCCGTTGCAACAAGTCTGCATCAGCAATCAGAAGGCGTAACGCTTTATTGGACATAGGGTAAACCTGACAGTTGGGCATCAGCGTCGATCATTCAACGCTGAACACGGTAACCGTCAGCGGGAAACCTGACTTTAAGGCGATTCTGAAACGGTCACCGGGTGCACCGGCCAACTTTTAAGAATCGCCTGAAAGCCCTCGCATCACCTCGCCCCTACCATGGCCTGCGTCCTCTTACGCTTCCATGGAATTCGTCTGTGCTCATGTTTTTACTCAGAATGGTGCTGATTGCCTGCGGGCTGCTGGTCCTCGCGCCGCCGCCTGCCAGCGCGGCACTGAAGATCGAAGGCACGCGCTTGATCTATTTCGGCCAGGACAAGGCTGCCAGCATCAACGTGGTCAACCAGGCGTCGCGCGAGGTGGTGGTGCAAACCTGGATCACCGGCGATGACGACTCAACCGGCGGCGCGGTGCCGTTTGCCGCCACCGAGCCGCTGGTGCAACTGGGCGCAGGGGAGCATCACCCACTGCGCATCCTGTATGCCGGCGAAGGCTTGCCCACCGATCGCGAATCGCTGTTCTGGCTCAACATCATGGAGATTCCGCTCAAGCCGGAAGACCCCAACAGCGTGCAGTTCGCAATTCGCCAACGGCTCAAGCTGTTCTATCGGCCGCCCACGCTCAAGGGCGGCTCGGCCGAGGCGGTGCAGCAGTTGGTCTGGAGCAGCAAGGACGGGCACACCATAACGGTCCGCAACCCCAGCGCGTTTCACCTGTCGCTGGTGAACGTACAGACCGACAGCGTGACGCTCAGTGACTACCTGCTGCTCAAGCCTCAAGAGAGCAAAACCCTGACCGCACCGAGCGCCTTGCCCAAGGGCACCACCCTCCATTTCACCGAAATCACCGATATCGGCTTGCAGGCCCGCCATAGCGCGGCGCTCAAGTGATAGATCGCGGGGTATTTACACCTATGTCACTCACCAAACGCTGCTTACCAATACTGCTGTGGGTCTGCGCGGCCCTGCCCGCCACCAGCCATGCGCTGGCTTGCCGTGAGGACGGCACCGGCTCGATCATCACCCAGGAAGCGCTGGGCACCGCACTGGCCGTCGCCGCCGATGCCCCCAACGGCAGTATTATCTGGGAGTCGGGCCCACGCTCGACCAATGTGATCTGCAAGGACGACTACAGCGTCGGCCGCGAAGAGGTGTATTTCTATGTCAACCCGGCCGGCGTGAGTATCGGCACGGGCATTCGTGTTGGCATTCGCTATAACAATCAGCCGATTACCCAAAGCACTGGCAAGGTCGGCACCGGGTTCTTTTCCGACCGGGGCTGCACCTCCAACTGCGTCGGTTGGGACAAGGCGCGCTTTACCCTCAACTTCAGTGTCTTCATCGAGAAGTACGACCCCACGCCACCGAGTGGCCAAGCCAGTACATTGACCTCCTACCGCGTATTCCAACTGGACGGCGTGCGCGGGCTCAACTCAAGGCCCAACAGCAACTTCAACTACGTGGTCACCGGCATGAACGGCATCCGCTTCGTGCCTTGCACCCCCGAACTGACCATCACCCCCAACGTGGTCAAATTCCCCACACCGTCGCGCAAGGCGTCGATCGGTGAAGTCGCCAGCAGCGCGAACTTCAGTTTGAACCTGCGCAAGGGCTGCGACACGCCCTACACCGTCAGCGCACGCTTCGCCAGCACATCGGGGGGCGGCAGCGTGATCAACGGTTTGCTGGTGCCGGATAACAACAATTCGGTGGGCATCTCGTTGTCCCGCGCCGAGAGCGAGCAGCCATTGCCGTTCAACGATTGGTTCACCCTGCAGCAACTGATGGGGCTGGGCCAGAGCCACGATGAATTCCGCGCCGACCTGAAATGGCGCACCCTGCCAAAACCCGGCGCGTTCGACGCCGCCGTGGTGGTGGATATGTATTACAAGTAGATGATTTTTAAGGATCGTCTTATGCCACGCGCAACGGCCCGCGCTTAAAGTCTGCCGATGCGATTGAAAAGTTATCTGCTCCAGATGAACCCCGTCCTCTCCCGACCCGAAGCAGCCAGAAGGCTGCTTCGTATTTTTGCGACCGTGTTGCTCGTCGGCATCCTGAGCGGGGTCTATACCTTTCTGCTGTCCACCTTCAACAACGACATTTCCCAGCGCCGCGGCTACATGAGCAGCGCCATCGCCGAAGCCCATACCTTTTTCACCAACCGCCAGGCCTTGCTTGAAAGCCTGAGCCTGTCGGCGGTGCGCAAGCAGTCCAGGCTTTACCCTTCCTCGCAGGAAGAACAACACCTGGAGCTGGGCAATACGCCCGGCAACCAGTGGAGTATCTGGCTGACCGCGCGCATGCGCGACTACCTCAAGGCCAAGCAACTCAACCTGCTCTATGTGAGCCCCGACCCCATCCCGCAGGTGACGCGGCTGTACGACGCGACCGCACAGGTATTGCCGATTTCCAAGTGCATGCTCAACCGCCTCAAGGCCCTGCAACACAGCGACCCGGCCACGCTCAACGAGCTGTGGCTGAGCGACAACACCGAACACCACTCGCACCTGTACATCTTCATCCGCCTGGACGACCGCGATGCCAATTCCGGCTGGCTCGGCCTTGAGATGGAGAGCCGCGAGGTGTCCTCGACCCTCAGCGACCAGAGCGCCGGGGAGTTCATGATGCTCAACTCCCAAGGCATGCTGGTCTTTACCAACAGCCCTGATACCCCACTGAGCCGGCAACACCTCAAGCCCGACGAAGAGAGCTTCTTCGGTTTTGTCGGCAGCGGGCTCTTGCCCGACCACCTGGTAATTCGCAAGCACTTGAAGTCTTCGGAGTGGCAACTGATGTACTCCATCGACCTGCGCGCGGTGGTCACCGGCTTATGGAAACAGCTGCTCGGTTCGCTGTTGTTCTGTCTGTTCAGCCTGATGCTGATCGGGTTGGTGATGCGCCGTGTCGACCAGCGTTTTATCATTCCCTCGATCCATCGCATCCAGGCGCTGATCGAAAGCGAGGCATTCGGCCGTGATGTGATCCAGACCGCGCCCGTCGCCCTCTGCGTACTGCGCCGCACCGACGGCCAGGTGGTGCTGGAAAACACTCTGGCTCAGCAGTGGCTGGGCAACGGCCCGGAGCGCGAAGCATTGCGCGCCGGCTGGATCGAACAAGCCTTTGCCAACGGCCCGTCCGAACGCAGTGACTACTTTGAAACCATCGACGGCCGCCACCTGTACCTGAGCAGTGCACCGACCCGCTATAAAGGCGAGGACGTGCTGTTTTGCGCGTTCAGCGATATCAGCGCGCGCAAGCAAGTTGAGGCGGCGCTTGAAGAAGCGCGGCATTCGGCAGATGCCGCCAACGCCGCAAAGACGTTATTCCTGGCGACCATGAGCCATGAAATCCGCACGCCGCTGTATGGCGTACTGGGTACCCTGGAACTGCTGGCGCGCACCCAACTCGACAGCCAACAGAAAGACTACCTGCATGCCATCGAAGGCTCGTCCTCGACCTTGCTGCAATTGATCTGCGATGTGCTGGATGTG
Organism: Pseudomonas sp. O39; assembly: GCF_045447295.1. Taxonomy (NCBI): domain Bacteria; kingdom Pseudomonadati; phylum Pseudomonadota; class Gammaproteobacteria; order Pseudomonadales; family Pseudomonadaceae; genus Pseudomonas; species Pseudomonas sp. O39. The sequence goes on along the minus strand of NZ_JBJGXV010000002.1, from coordinate 449,225 downwards.
TCGAAGATCGAGGCCGGGCAACTGGCACTTGAGTTGAGCGAATTCTCACCGCTGGACCTGGTGCACGAAATCATCCAGGGCTATGCCGCAGCCGCCCAAGGCAAAGGCCTGCAACTGTATGCCTGCTTCGACCCGAAGTTGCCGGAACGGCTGATCGGCGACGTGACGCGCATCCGCCAGATTCTCAACAACCTGCTCAACAATGCAGTGAAATTCACCGACTACGGGCGCGTGGTACTGCGGGTCAAAGTGCTTGGCCGCGACGGCGAACGCTCCAGCCTGCTGTGGCAAGTCTCGGACACCGGCAAAGGCATCGCCCAGGAAGACCAGGCGATGATTTTCGAGCCGTTTTACCAGAGTGAAGGCAACACCAACGTAGTCGCCGGCACCGGCCTGGGCCTGCCGATCTGCCAGCGCCTTACGGAATTGATGAACGGCAATATCCGTATGGTCAGCGAACTCGGCCTGGGCAGCAGTTTCAGCCTGATCCTGCCGCTGGAAGAAGCGCCCACCACGCCGATGACCCCGTTGCTGGCCGAGACCATTTACGTGGCCTCGCCGATCCCGGAGTTGGCGAATTCCGTCAGCGGCTGGTTGCGCCGCTGGGGCGCGCGGGCCCAGACCGGCCTGCCGACGCTGCCGGACAACCATCTGCTGCTGCAAGTGCATCCCGGCAGTGTTGACCCGTTGCTGGTGCCCGAGTGGCCGGGGCCGGTGATTCACGTGAGCAGCAACACCTGTACCGCCGTGGAAGCCGAAGCCGGCGCCTGGCACGTCAACCTCAACCATCTGGGTGCGATTCATCAGGCGGTGAGCCAGGCGCAGGGGTTATGGGTGGCCCGTGCCGATGAACAAACGCGCCAGCGCGACCTGAATAAACTCAACCTGCACCTGCTGGTGGCTGAAGACAACATCATCAACCAGTTGATATTGCGTGACCAACTCGAAGAACTCGGCTGCACCGTGGAGCTGGCGGCCGATGGTCAGGCAGCGTTGCAGCTGTACACCGCCGGCAACTTCGACGTGGTGTTGACAGATGTGAACATGCCCCACATCAACGGCTATGAACTGGCGCGCGAACTGCGCCGCCTGGGCTCACCGTTGCCGATTATCGGGGCCACCGCCAACGCCATGCGCGGCGAGGCCGACCTGTGCCTGGCCGCCGGCATGAACCACTGCCTGGTCAAACCCTTTGCGTTGCGGGCTCTATTCAACTCCCTGGCGCCTTATGCACGGAACACTCATGAAGCCTCTTAGTATTTTGATTGTTGAGGACCATCCCCTGCAGCACATCTATCTGCAGCACTTGCTCAGTGAGTTGGGGGATTTCATGCTCGAAACCGCCGAAGACGGCAAAGAAGCGCTGGAGCGACTGCGCCAGCGCGATTTCGACCTAGTTCTGACCGACCTGCTGATGCCCGGCATGGACGGCGTGCAGTTTATTCAGTGCCTGGCCAGCCTGCGCTGCAAACCAGCGCTGGCGATCATGAGTGCGGCGTCGCGGCGCATGTTGATGGCGGCAAGCCTGGTGGCGAAAAACCTCGACGTAGAAGTAATCGGGCTGATCTCCAAACCGGTCGCTGCCGATGCCTTGCGCAGCCTGGTGGAACAGCTCAGGAACAAGGTGCGCAAGCCCTCCCCCGAATTGCCCGAACACATGGACATCGACCGTCACACGCTGGTGCAGGCCATGAGCAGCGGCCAGTTCCAGGCCTGGTTCCAACCGAAAAAATCCTTGGCCAACGGCCGAATCGTCGCCGCCGAAGCCCTGGTGCGCTGGATGCACCCGGAGCAAGGCGTGATGCTGCCTGCCGCGTTCCTGCCGGCGATCAAGGCATTTGAACTGGAGGAACGCCTGTTGTGGCTAGTGCTCAAACAGGCCATCCACGCCCAAGAGCATTGGCGCCAGCGCGGCTATGAAATCCCGGTATCCATCAACCTGCCCACCCACCTGCTCAACAGTCACGACCTGGCTGACCGTTTACTGGAGTTCGTGCTGCACCACGATGGCATCCCGGGAATGATCTGTTTCGAATTGATGGAGTGCTCGGTGCCGCAGGACATCAGTAATTTCTATGCCGGTGCATGCCGCCTGCGCATCAAGGGCTTCGGCCTGTCCCAGGATGATTTCGGCAAGGGCTACAGCTCGTACCTGAACCTGGTGTCCACGCCGTTTACCGAGCTCAAGATCGACCAGGCGCTGGTCCAGGGCAGTCACGACAACGAAGGCATCGCCCAGGCATTGGCGAGCATCATCGCGCTGGGCCGCAAACTCGGCCTGACCGTGGTCGCCGAAGGCGTGGAGACACCCCAGCAATTAGCCCTGCTGCGCAAAATCGACTGCAACCAGGTACAGGGTTTCCTGATTTCCCATGCGGTCTCTTCGGACCAATTTCAGCAATTACTGAACAATGATGGCCCCGCGACATCTCACTAGCTGGTGGCCACGGATTATCTGTTCCATAGTAAGGAGTAAGCTCCATCCAGTGCCGATTTATCCTGCGCCTGCGGAAACCCCTGATGAAGCACAACAACGCGATCCTCGAAGCCTTTACCCGCAGCTCATTGCGCCTGAACAAAGGCTTGATGGTGCTGATTGGGATCGCGTTGCTGCTGGTCCTCACCAATTACTGGTCACTGCAACGGGGGATCGAAACGCGCTACGGCGCTACGCGTTTTCACTTCGCGCGGCTGATGGAAAACCTGCAGGAGCAAGAGTCGTACCTCAGGAGCCTGACGCATCCGGGGATCCAGGCCGAACTGCTGCGTGCCACCAACGTTCAGGTCAGCCTGAAAAGCCGCATGGTCGACAACCGCCGTACGCTCTATGAAGGCCAGAAGTATTCGTTTTCAGTGCCGTTCAGCGTCAAGTTCGATGAGCAGCAAGTCAGCGCCGCCGCCAGGCCGCAGATCTTTGCCCTGGGCGCGCACCTGACCAGCTACTACAGCGCCTTCTGGTCCTCGTCACCGTACGAGGCGCCGCAGACCTTTTTGCTCAATCGGCAGACGAACTACACCATCACCATTCCATCCGTGGGTTACCAGCGGCGGGAAAGTACCGAGGAAACCGGCAACCTGGTGGCGGTGGTCAACGCGGTGCAAAACACCCTGGAGCAAACGCCGCAACCGTTGGAGCAGGATCGCGTGTATTGGCAGGCAGGTCCTGAACCCGAACACTTGCTGGCGTACATCGGCCTGCCACTCGATGGCCAGAGCCAGGTGGTGATCGGTACCTTGCTCGACCTGGCCCTGGCCGACGATGTGCAGCGTGCCCTCGACCACTCGGCGTTTGATCGCTTCACGCTGATTGCCCCCGACGGCACGCGGTTGATCGGGCCAGAAACCGGAGCGCCACTCAGCGATGGTATGCACATCACCGCGAATGGCTTCGAATTCAAGATAACCCAAGCAGGTGACCAGCCCTGGAGCGCGGTCTATGGACTTAACTACTCGCACTTCTTCCACTCCGCGTTGTGGCCGCTGAGCACCCTGGCCCTACTCTTTGCCAGCCTGATTGGCCTGGGCTGGGCCGGCAGCCGCTGGTATCGGCGCCAGGTCATCACCCCGGCGCGCCTGGCCCACGAACACATTGCCGAAAGCGTGGCGTTCAGCCGCGTGATCATCGACACCGCGCCCACCGGCTTATGCGTGGTGCGACGCAGCGACGGCAAAGTGTTGATCGAAAACCAGCGTGCCCAACAATGGCCGGGCACCGCACGCCTGGTGGCAGCCATGGCCGGTGCCCACGACAGCGCCGAAAGTGGCGAGACGCACCTGGAAATCGAAGGCCGGCACCTGCAAATCGGCTTTGTGTCGACCCGCTATCAGGCCGAGAACGTGCGCCTGTATGCGTTCAACGACATCACCCGACATATCGAAGATGCCCAGGCGCTGGAAGAAGCGCGCCACGCCGCCGATGCGGCCAACAAGGCCAAGACACTGTTCCTGGCGACCATGAGCCATGAAATCCGCACGCCCCTGTATGGCGTGCTCGGCACCCTGGAATTGCTCGGCCTCACCGACTTGGACGCGCACCAGAAAACCTACCTGCACACCATCCAGCGGTCGTCCGGCACGCTGTTTCAACTGATCAGCGATGTGCTGGATGTGTCGAAAATCGAGTCCGGGCAAATGGCGATAGAAGCCGTGGATTTCTGCCCGCTGGACCTGCTCGAAGACACCCTTCACACCTACGCGGCCTCCGCCCAGCGCAAGGGTTTGCAACTGTACAGTTGCATCGACCCGCAGTTGCCGGACTGCGTGATGGGCGACCCGATGCGCATCCGCCAGATCCTCAATAACCTGGTGAGCAACGCCATCAAGTTCACGGATGTCGGGCGCGTGGTGATCCGCGCCAGGGTCATGGAGTTTGATGCCGACAACGTTGACCTGGAATGGCAAGTCACCGACTCCGGCGTCGGCATTCCCGAGGCGCAGCAAGCCAAGCTGTTCGATCTTTTCTACCAGGCCCCGGACACCGCGAGCGAAGGCGGCGCCGGGCTGGGCCTGCCGATTTGCCGGTGGCTGGCGCAAATGATGGACGGCGAAATCCGCGTGGTCAGCGAGCCAGGCCTGGGCAGCAGCTTTACCCTGAAAATGCGCCTGCCACGATGTTGCGGCACGCTGACCAATCTGCCGCAGATCGACCCGAGCCCGACGCCGGTGTATGTGCAGGCACCGGTGCGCGAATTGGCGCAGTCGATGAGTGACTGGCTGAACCGCCTGGGCATTGCGGCCGCTCTGGCAGCGACCAGTCATGAAAAGGACAGCCGCCAGGCGGTGCTGGTGGACCTGTTGCCCAACGAGTCCGCCAAACCATGGGCCGGTCAACGTGTGCTCTGCCTGCCGGGCGCGCACAGCCCGCCGCTGCACACGGCGCAAGGCTGGGTGGTGGATCTGCACGACATACGCAGCATCGCCGCCACCGTATCACTGGCGCAGCACGGCAAGCATGAGCAACCTGCGGCAGCACGCCCCCAAAGCGCCGGGCAGTTGGGGCTGCGCATCCTGGTGGCCGAGGACAACCCGGTCAACCAGGCAATCATCAAGGAACAGCTGGAAGCGCTCGGTTGCTCGGTGAGCCTGGCCGCCAACGGCGAACAGGCGCTGCAACTGTGGCAACCGCAGGCCTTCGACCTGGTGCTGACCGACGTGAATATGCCGCTGATGAATGGCTATGAACTGGCCAGGACCTTGCGCGAGCATGACCCGCAATTGCCGATTATTGGCGTGACCGCCAATGCGATGCGCGAGGAAGGTGTGCGTTGCCTGGCAGTGGGTATGAATGCCTGGATCGTCAAACCCTTGAGCCTGCAAACCCTGCGCGGCCAGTTGGTCAAGCTGTGCAAGGTCAAGCCGCCGATCGAGCCCGTCGCGGCGGTATTCGACGACAGCGTGCAGCTGTCGGACAAGATGCGCCCGCTGTTCATCAGCAGCGTGCAGCATGACTTGCAGCGCATCGGCGTGGCGCTGGCGCAGCGTGATGCCCACGGCCTCGGCCAATTGCTGCATTCGACCGCGGGCGCCCTGGGCGCAGTGCAGGCGCTGAGCCTGGCCCAGGCCTGCATCGAATTGGAAAGCGCGCTTAACCGCGGCAGCCTCGACACTACGCTTGAGCTCAAGGTGAAGGCTGTGATGCAGCGTCTGTCGGCCGTTCTGGAGACTCTCCAGCCCGGGCACTCTTGACTTACTTGAACTGGCACTACGGACGGCCCTTTATGAAAAAATTCAACGTAGTAATCGCGGACGATCACCCGATCGTGTTGCTTGGCGTTCGCGAACTGGTGGAGCGCGACACGCGCTTTCAAGTCGTCGGCGAGGCCGTGTGTTCGGCCGGCCTGATCGAACTGTTGCAGCGCCAGGGCGCCGACATTGTGATCACCGATTACAACATGCCGGGCGACTCGCCATACGGCGATGGCCTGAAGCTGGTGGAATACCTCAAACGGCATTTCCCGCAGGTACAAATCCTGATCCTGACGATGATTTCCAACCACCTGATCCTCACTCGCCTGCAGGAGCTGGGTGTGGTCGGCATCATCCAGAAAAGCCAGTTGCACACCGAGATTCAATTGGCGCTCAAGGCGATTGCGCAGCAGAGCGCCTATCGCAGCCTGGAACCGCCCAAGACCTCAGTGATCGAGACCCTGACGGCCATCGACGAGCGCTTCACCAGCTTGTCGCCCAAAGAGTTCGAGATCCTGCGCTTATTTATTTCCGGCATGAGCGTGAGTGATATTGCGCGCAGCCAGAACCGAAGTTCCAAGACCATCAGTGCGCAAAAAATATCGGCCATGCGCAAACTTGAAGTGAGCAGTGACCAGGACCTTCTTGCCTATTGCCTGGCGCGTAACATTTTCAACTAACCACTCACTTGCAAGCCATTCCTGGACAATGGCTTCGCCCTTTATTTGCTGGCCTCCCGCCCCTTCAAAAGCGCAACTAACCTACCCGCCTCCGCGCTTATAAGAATCGTCTTATTCGCTCCCGCCGCCTCGCCGCTTACTCTTTCCTCGCAGTTCAACAACCGCATTTTCCAACTAACACTAACGGACATCATCATGAAGAAGTTTTCCCTGGCTGTTATCGCCTCGGCCATTATCGCCGCTTCCGGCAGTGCCTTTGCCGATGATCCTGCACCGACGCCAACCCTGGGCGGCAGCGGTAAAATCACCTTCACCGGCGTGATCAACAACGACGCGTGCTCGGTCGACGGCGCCAACTCCGACCGCACCATTTCGGTGGACATGGGCAACGTGTCGATCAAAGACATGGGCACCGCGGAAAACCCAACAGCAGGTCGTGTCACCGCCAAAGACTTCAACCTGAACGTCAACTGCAACCAGGGCACCAAAGTCGCGATGATCTTTGACGCCAACAACGGCGGTTCGGGCCTGGTCACCGGCAAAAAAGTTCTGGCCCTGAACCCAGGTTCGGCTACCGCGCAAAACGTGGGTATCGCCCTGCTCGACAGCAATGGCGGTCTGATCGACCTCAGCTCGCCAAGCACCGCGCGCATTGAAAGCACCATGCACGGCGCCGGCACCGCAGGCGGCGACGCCACCCTGAGCTTCGCAGCCGCCTACGTCACTACCGCTGCAGCCAATGCATCCACCGCCGGTCGCGGTGACGCGACCCTGCCGTTCATCCTGCAATACGAATAACTCGGCGCCCCGAGCACCGAACGTGCGAGGCCATACGGCCTCGCCATTCTTCTTTGACTACACCGGATAACCCTCATGCTGCCTCGTTCTATCGCCGCATGCCTGGGGCTGCTGGGCATGCTTATGGCTACCCAGGCCGCCGCCAGCATTTCACTGAATGCCACCCGTATCGTATTCGATGGCGACCACAAGGAAGCCAACATCACCGTGCGCAACGGTAACCAGGATGTGTTGATTCAATCCTGGGTCGACATGAACGATTCCAGCGGCAGCCGTGCACCATTTGCCGTCACCCCGCCACTGGCGCGGGTATTCGCCAAGGAACAACAACTGCTGCGCATTCTGTACGAAGGCACCGGCATGCCCACGGACCGTGAGTCGGTGGTGTGGCTTAACGTGCAGGAAATCCCCAAGGCCAGCGAAACCGAGAACACCTTGCAGTTGGCCATCCGCCAACGCATCAAGATTTTTTACCGCCCTGCCGGCCTCACCGGCAGCGCGCTGCAAGCGCCTGCACAGCTTGAATGGACGCTGGCCAAACACGGCAGCCAAACGCTGTTGCAGGTGAAAAACCCGACGCTGTACCACGTGTCCATGGCCGACATCAAAGTGCAGGCGCAACTGGCCAGCGACTCCACCATGATTGCGCCCGGCGAGGAAAAACAGTTCCCGCTCAGCGCGCCAATCGCCAGCGGCCCAGTGCAGTTGTCGTTTTCCAGCATCAATGACTACGGCGCGCAGAACCACTACACCGCCGCTTTGTCAGGCGTCGCTTCGCACGCTACTGAAGCGCGCCTCAAACCCTAAGCCTTTTCTCTAACCCACAGGCTCACTTCGCGTGCGTGTTTGCGTGCCCGGCTGTTCGCCAATCAGGGATGTCACAGGTCTTCGCATGTCTTTTCTTTCCAGCAACAGGCCCGCACGGGGCGCACTGAAGTTGAAGACGCTGTCGCTTGCGATCGCCGCCAGCCTGCCCGTGTGGGTCATGGCCGATGAGGCTGCGGAAACCTTCAACACCACCTTCCTGCAAGGCTCGCAGTCGCCGGTCGACTTGCAGCAATTGCTCTCGGCCAACAGCGTACTGCCGGGTAATTACCGGGTGGATCTGTACAGCAACGAGGTACTGGTGGGCCGGCGCGATATCGATTTCAAGCGCAACCCGAAAAACGGTCGCGTCGAGGCCTGTCTCACCCTCGACCTGCTCAAGCAGTTGGGTATCGACATGACCCGTTTGCAGGCCGAAGGCAAACTCGACCCGCAGCAGCCACAGGAATGCTACGCCCTCGCCGAGATGATTGAAGACGCCAGTGTGCGCTACGACAGCAGCCGCCTGCGCCTGCTCGCAAGCATTCCGCAAGTGGCCATGCAGCGCGGCCTGCGCGGTTATGTTGACCCGCAGTTGTGGGACGACGGCGTACCCGCTGCGTTCATCAACTACCAGCTCAACAGCAGCCGCACGGCCGGTGACTATAAAACCCGCATCGCCAATAACCTCGGCCTGCGCAACGGCATCAACCTGGGTGCCTGGCGCTTGCGCAACGAATCGAACATGAGTAACGGCACCGGGCGCTCGAACACCTTCACCAGCAACCGCACCTACTTGCAGCATGACGTGACCGCGATCAAGGGCCAGTTCAGCGCCGGTGAGATCTTCTCCGACACCGACTTGTTCGACAGCGTGCGTTATCGCGGCCTGAAACTCGCCTCCGATGACGGCATGCGGGCCGACAGCGAACGCGGCTACGCGCCGGTAATTCGTGGTGTGGCGCAGACCAATGCCACCGTAGAGATCCGCCAGAACGACTACATCCTCTACACCGCCAACGTTGCGCCCGGCCCGTTCGAGATCAACGACATCTACCCCAGCGGCTCCAACGGCGACCTGCAAATCACCGTTATCGAAGCCGACGGCAGCCGTCGTGTGACGATGCAGGCATTTTCCAGCCTGCCGATCATGGTCCGTGAAGGCCAGGTCAAATACAGCGTCTCGGCGGGCACCTTCAAAAGCAACGCCGATGGCCTGGCGAGCCCGCAATTTATCAGCAGCACCCTGGCGTACGGCTTGACCAGCAACCTCAGCGGCATTGTCGGCCTGCAAGCCAGTGACGACTACAGCGCCCTGTCGATCGGCGCCGGCAAGAACACCTCGTTCGGCGCCTTCTCCCTGGATACCACCCATTCGTCCAGCAAGGCGCGAGGGCAAACCACCCAGGGCAGCAGCGTGCGTGCGTTGTACGCCAAGACCTTTGCCGGCACCGACACCAACTTCACCCTGGCCGCCTACCGCTACTCCACCGAGGGCTACCGCACGCTCACCGACCATGTGGAAGACAGGAGCGAAGACGTGCGCGTGCGCACCGGGCATTCGAAAACCCGCACCGACCTGACCATCAACCAGAGCCTGGGGCGCAACAATGCGCTCGGCAGCCTGTATGTGAATGCCAGCGACCAGCGTTACTGGAACCGCGGCGGGTCGCAGAGTCTATCCGCCGGCTACACCGGCAACTGGGGCGACCTGAGCTACAACGTTGGCGTGACGCGCACCAAGCAAATCGTCACCTGGGGCGAGCCCAGCAGTGACACGCAGGTGAACCTGTCCATCTCGTTCCCGCTGGGCAGCCAGGCCCGCGCCCCCCGGGCGTTTGTCACCACCAGCCATCAGCATGGCGACACCACGACGCAAGCGGGTATCAACGGCTACGTCGCCGATGCCAGCGACACGTTCTATTCGGTACAGGCGGGCCATAGCGACACCAGCGGTGATTCCGGTTCGGTGAATATCAACAGCCGCACCTCAGTGGCGGATGTCAGCGTTGGCTACAGCCAGGGCCAGGGCTACAACTCGCAGAACCTCAACCTTGCCGGTTCAGTGGTGGCCCATGCGGGCGGCGTCAACCTGGGACAAACCGTCAGTGAGACCTTCGCTCTGGCCGAGGTGCCGGGCATCGCCGGGGCGAAGATCAGCAGCTACAGCGGCGTCGAAACCGGCTACAACGGCTATGCAGTGATCCCAACGGCCCAACCTTACCGGGTGAACTGGATCAGCCTGGACACCCGTGACCTGGGTGGCGATGTGGAAATTACCAACGCCACCCAGCAACTGGTACCGCGCCGCGGCGCCGTCGTAGTGGCGCATTACAGTGGCAGCACTGGACGGCGGGTGCTGTTTGAGTTGTTTGATGCGCAGCATAAGCCGCTGTCGTTTGGGGCTTCGCTGGAGGACGCCAATGGCAAGCAACTGGCGATTGCTGATCCGAATGGGAATGCGCTGGCGTTGGTGGAACAGGATCAGGGCACGTTGATCATCAAGTGGGGCGAGCAGCAATGCAGCGCAACCTATGCGCTGCCGCCGCAGAACAAAGCGCTGAACTATGAGCGTCAGGCGCTGGTGTGCGCGCCTTGATTGTGGGGGCGATTAGGCTAAGGTGCTGCCAATGCGCCTTCCTCTTCGAGACTTGCCCATGCGTAAGCTGTTATTCGCCAGTGTCTGCCTGCTGACCACTGCCCTGTCGGGCTGCCAGCAGACCCCACCGACCAACGACCAACTCGACGCCGTGCTCTGGACCCAAACCTCCATTGAGCACGAGTTGATCTACCGTCAACTGTTCGCCAACGCCACCCGCCAGCTCGATGTGGCCCTGGCGGACCCAACCTGGGATGCCCTGCCCTTCCCGCCACGCAACTTGAACGGGCTACCTGCGGCCGTGGTGGTCGATATCGACGAAACGCTGCTGGACAACGTGCCGCTCAATGCACGTGACATCATCAATAACCAAGTGTATTCCTACGACCGATGGAACACCTGGGTCGACCAGGCCAGGGCCCAGGCATTGCCGGGAGCGGTGGCGTTCCTGCAAGCCGCCCGGCAAAAAGGCATCAAGGTTTACTACCTCACTAATCGCGAACACAGCCAGGTCGCAGCCACCGTCGCCAACCTGCGCCTGCGCGGCTTCCCAGTGAGCAGCGACGAACAAGTCCTGGCCGCCAGCACACCCACCGGTCATTGCGAAAGCGCCGGTTACGGCAAGACTTGCCGCCGCCAGTGGGTCGCCAGCCATGCCCGTGTATTGCTGATGGCAGGTGACTCGCTGGGGGATTTCGTGCAAGCCGAACACAACACCCTCGCCGCCCAACGCAAGGCGGTGGAGCCCTATGTGAGCTGGCTGGGGCAACGCTGGTTTTTGCTGCCGAATCCGAGTTATGGCAACTGGTACAGCGCGCCGTATGGGGATAATGAAAAGTTGCCGTTTGAGCAGAAGCGCAAGCTCAAGCAGCAGGCGTTGCAGCTGGAGGAGTAAGGGGTTGGCTGGGACTCAGGCTTTGATGTTCTGCCGGATGTTCCAGCCAAACTTTACCGGCCCACCGTCCTTGCCACCGTCGGCCTTCTGCGGCTGGTAGCTCCGGCGCAGCGCATTATCAAGTCAGGGCTCGATTTACCCGGCGGTTTTTCAAGTTATGTAGGCCTCTTATAGTTATCAGAACTATTGATCATCCAAAACGCTGTATTCAACGTTTGCATACCCCTTAAGCCCAAGTCACTGACACAACCCTTGCTTAACACCACTGCTGCGATGCAGCCGGGCAGTTATCGACAATGACCGTTTTTTTGCCCAACAGGCGCGAAGCCATACAAAGCCTCGGGGTTGCTCACTAGAATCGCCTGGCGTGTGGCCTGGTCCGGTGCCCAGCCAGCCAGCAGATCAAGCAAGTGGCCATCGTTTGGCATCGCCCCCCGAATATGGGGGTGTGGCCAGTCCGACCCCCAAACCAAGCGCTGCGGGTTGGCTTGCACCAGCGCTTCGGCCAACGGCTGAACATCGGAGTACGGCGGATGATTCTGACGGGTAAGGCGATAGGCACCGGACAACTTGACCCAGGCCCGACCCGTGTCGAGCAGACGCAGGAGGTTTTGGAAGCTCGGATGAGCGGCGCCCTTCTCGGCATTAAAATGGCCCATGTGATCGATCACTACCGGAACCGCCAGGTTACCCAAGCGATGGGTGAGCCGAGGAAATGTAGAGATGTCGATCAAGCATTGCAGATGCCAGTTGCGCTCGGCCAGGCGCGACGCCAGATGCACGACATCGGCCCAGGCGATCCCCCCCTCGAACAGCAAGTTCAGGCGCACACCGCAGAACCCAATGCGCCCCAACCGGTCGAGTTCGGCATCCGTCACATTCCCCCTCACTACGGCAACGCCCCTGTAATCAAGCCCTTGTCCGCGCAAGGACACCAGTGCGTTTGCCTGGGCGCTATTGTCATCACCGTAGACACTCGGCTGCACCAATACGCCACGGGCAATGCCGAGAGTGCGATGCATGGCGCAATAGGCTTCCAGCAAGGCGGGTGGTGGGGTGTAGCTGCGCGGCTGATGAAAAGGGAAAGCGCGCGGGTCAAGAAAGACGTGCGCATGGCAGTCCACGGCCCCGGCGGGCAAGGTAAACGTTGGAGGGCGCGGTGTCAGATCGGCAGGCGCGCACGTGCTGGCTTCGTCAGGTGGGGCTTTCATCACTCGCCTCTCGTTCGGCCACGGTTGCAGGTAAAAATACGGCCCGAAGCTTGAGCCCCGGGCCTATTCCCGACTCAGGCGAAATGCTCGTCCAACCACTGGGCAATGCGAGCGGAAAACACCTGGAACTTAGGATCTTCATCCAACATCCATTCGGTGTGACCGGCATCAGGTAGCAGGAACAGGGACTTCGGACCTGGGTAGCGCGCAAACAGCGAGCGTGCCTCTTCGACTGGGTGCAGATTGTTCTCGGCACCGTGAGCGATCAGCAACGGTGTGCCGGCAAAACGTTCGTCGATATGCGCTTCAGGAGTGAAAGCAATCAGTGAATCAGCAAATTCAAAATCCGAAGTCACCCCATAGTCCGGGTTCTTGCGTAATACAGTGTCGACATAGACACGGGACTTTTCATCCAGTGGATAAATAGCGAACGGGTCGATGCCTTTAGCGTCGCCACCCTTGGCCAGCCGCAGGCGCTCGGCGTTCATGAAGTCACGGAATGCTTTCCAGCCTTCGCCGCCGCGCAGGGCTTTTTGTACCCGTACGGCGTCGAAGAAACCATTCATCGCGATCAGACCGTCGATCAAACCCTCGGCCTGGCGATAGGCATCCAGAACCAGGCCCCCACCCATGCCCCAGCCAGCCAGGACCAGCTTGCGCCCTTCAGTGCGGGCGCGTTCGGCAACCACCGCGACCACGTTGGCAATATCACGAACCTGTTCTTCGATCAGCACTTTCTCCCGGGTACCACCACTGTCGGCAAAGCCGCGATAATCGAACCCAAAGCAGAAATAACCATACGGCGTCAGGGCTCGCGCGAAACGCTCCGGATGAATGTTTTTCAGGCCAGTGAAGCCCGAGCAGACGATCACCAGCGGCGCATCGGCGCGCAGTGCGTGGTCATCCCAGAAATAGGCAGCATCAATTTTTATGCCGTCGCTCACGACCTGAACTTGTTCTGTCTGCATGGAAAAAATCCTTCGAAGTAGGCGAATTTATTGTTTGTCCGCATCGCTGTCGAAGTGGGTTCGACGGGCTTATGATGCGTCAGTCAAAACCGCTTCAATACGATAAGAACGACGTAAAAAGACCGATTCATGACACCTGAAACGCGTACCTTTGGTTTCATGCTCTTTCCCGGATTTTCCATGCTTTCGTTTGCCGCAGCGCTGGAGCCATTGCGCATCGCCAACCGCATGAGTGGTACTACGCTTTATCAATGGGGCCTGTTGAGTCGGGACGATGGCGAGGTCCTCGCCAGCAATAATTTGCCATTTTCCCCTACGATCAAACTGCGTGAAGCAGACACGCTCGATGCGTTGTTCCTGGTGGCGGGTATCGCCGCCCATCAACTCGACTCGGAGGGTATGCGCAGCTGGTTACGCCAACGCAACAACGGCAAGCGCCTGATCGGTTCGATATCCACCGGCAGCCTGTTGTTGGCTCGTGCAGGCTTACTGGACCGTAAACGCTGCACCATTCACTGGGAGAGCCACCAGAGCCTTCTCGAAGAACACTCGGAAGCGACCGTGACGGGCGAATTGTTTGAACAGGACGGACGAATCTGGACGTGTTCCGGTGGTGTCGCCGGCCTGGACATGATGTTGCACCTGATCGGCCTTCAGCACGGCAATGCACTGATGCACCAGGTAGCCGAGCAGTGTGTACACCCAAGCATTCGCAGCTCCCACGACAAGCAGCGTATGTCACTGGAAAGCCGACTGGGCATTCATAACCCGAAACTGATCAGCGCGATCACGCTGATGCAGAACCATTTGGAAGGGCTGCTCAGTTGCGAAGACATTGCCCGCATGGTTGGGTTGTCGTACCGGCAAATGCAGCGGCTGTTCAGTGAGCAATTGCAACTGACGCCGGCGCAGTACTACTTGAAGCTGCGCCTGGAAAGGGCTCGGGAGCTTTTGCTCAGTTCATCTCTGCCTATTCTGGAGGTCGCCCTGGCCTGTGGCTTCTCCACCACGTCACACTTTGCGCGCTGCCACCGCGAGATGTTCGGGGTGACACCCCGGCAGTTACGGCAGAAGCATTGACAGGGGCAACGACTTGCAAGCATTCGGTGGTGTTTGCAGCGGTACTCAGATCAAGCGGTTGCGCTTGAGAAAATCGCTGGCGACGGTTTCGATCGCGACACCTTCAATATCGACCTGGGCATTGAGTCCAGCGATGACTTGATCATCCAACAGAGCCGAAAGACGGTTCATCTGTTCGGCCAGTTGAGGGTTCTTCGCCAACGTCGCTTCACGCACTACGGGAATAATCGCATAGTCCGGAAAGAAGTTGAGATCGTCCTGCAACACAGTAAAGTTGAAAGCCGGTATACGACCGTCAGTGGCCATGACCAGGGCGACGTCGACGTGTTTATCCTTCAGGGCCACGTAGGTCAGTCCAGAATCCATGCGCCGAATCCGGTCGCGCTCGATCACCAGGCCATAGGCCTCGGACAGGGGTTTAAAACCGTCGGCACGGGAATAGAACTCAGCGTTCATGGCAATACTTAACGATTTGCCGCCGCTGGCTTTCAATAAGGCCGCCAGTTGCGACAGCGTGGTGATACCTCGCTCCTGCGCATCGGCACTACGCATGGCCAAGGCATAAGTGTTATTGGCTTTTGACGGCGTAAGCCAGACCAGGCCCTTGGCAGCATCGAGTGTCTTCACCCGTGTATAGGTGTCCTCGGGAGACAGACGCTCCTTGACCTTGTTGTAGTTAACCAATGCAGTACCGGTGTATTCCCAATAAAGATCGATCTGGCCGTTTTCCAGTGCGCTGCGCAGCACACTGCTACCCATGCCGGCACGCTGTTTCACCTGATAGCCCAGCCCTTCCAGATATTGCCCGGTGAGGCTAGTCAGCAACTGTTGCTCAACGAAGTTCTTACCGCCTACCGTCAGCGTATTCGCCGAAGCGATCACGCCGATGGAGCCGAGCAATAAGGCGGCGATGGCCTGAAGCAACTTGAGTTTCATCGGTCGATCCTCAGCGGGTAGGTTTAAGTTGTGCTGCAACAGCGCGATGCGAATTGACGCCGCGCGAAATTGCCAGGGTTGCCAGCGCGGCGACGATGGCGTCTACCGCAATTGCCAGCATGGCGGTCGGTATGGCGCCAGCCAACATCATGACCGGCTCGTTCAAGTCGATCCCGGTAAATATCAATTCACCCAGACCGCCTCCGCCGATCAAGAAGGCCAGGGGCACCGTACCCACGTTGATCGCAAGGGCAGTGCGAATGCCAGCGAACATCGTGGGCAGTGCATTGGGCAACTCGACTTTGAGCAAACTCTGAAAGGGCGACAGGCCCATGCCACTGGCGGCCTCGAGCAGGTGCTGTGGCACGTCCAGCAAACCGGTATGGGTATTGCGGGTGATTGGCAGCAAGGTCGCGACGAACAGCGCAAACGCGGCGGGCAAGGTGCCAATTCCGAGAAGCCCCACGGACAATGCCAACACAGCCAAGGTCGGTAGGGTCGCGCCGATGTTGAGCAGTTGCATCGCTGTTTGCGAGTAACGACGCAAGCGTGGCCGACTTAACCAGATGCCCAGAGGAATGGCGGCCAGGACCGCCAGGCCACCGGACATCGCTGTCAATTGCAGGTGTTGCATACTCAGGTAGCGAATGTCCGGCCAATACGTGTAGAAAGCGTTAAACAATCCCTGGTGCCCGACCACCGCGCCGCCTACAAAAACCAAACAGAGCAGGCCCGCGTAAACTGCATCCGTGGTCGCGGCTATGCGCATATCGTCACCTCAGGCCTATTCCTGTAGCGAGCCCCCAAATGATGGGTAATGCCTTTTTGCGTGATCTCGCCACAGAAGCGGCCATCGTCGTCCACGCAAGGCATCCAGGTTGTATCGTGGGCGAACATCAGCGAGGCGACTTTACGCAGGTCATCGTTGACATGGACGACCGCATCAAGCCCAAGGTAATGGTCGCCGCAACGCCCACGCTTGGCGACTGCGGTGGAGCGCAGCACCATGCCAATCGGTTGGTGCGCGCTGTTGACTAACGTCATTGCTATGTAGGAATGCTCATCCATGACGCCGAGCGCGCGCTCCAGGCTGTCGTGCTGGAAAAGCACCGGTGTATTGGCCAGCATGACCTGGCTGACACGTACCAGGTTCAGGCGCTTCAAGGCGCGGTCTGATCCGAGAAAACTCTCGACAAAGGCATTTTCTGGCGCCGCCAGCAGGTCGTCCGGGATGCTGCACTGCACCAGCCTGCCGTCTCGGAAAATGGCGATGCGATCACCCATCTTCACCGCTTCGTCAATGTCGTGGCTGACGAACAGGATGGTCTTGTTCAGCGCCTGCTGCATACGCAGAAACTCGTCCTGAATCAACGCGCGGTTGATCGGATCAATCGCCCCGAAGGGTTCGTCCATCAGCATCAAGGGCGGATCTGCTGCCAGGGCACGGGCCACGCCAATACGCTGCTGCTGCCCACCTGACAGTTCATAGGGATAACGCTTGAGAAACAGGTTGGGGTCCAGTGCCACCATGTCCAGTAACTCGCGGGCACGTTCGCGATAGCGCTTCACGTCCCAACCAAGCAGCTTGGGCAATAGGCAGATGTTTTCTTCGACGGTCATGTTCGGGAACAGGCCAATCTGCTGAATCACGTAGCCGATATTGCGGCGTAGTTCCTGAGTGTTGAGCCCGGAAGTATCCTGCCCGTTGATCAAGACCTTGCCAGAGGTGGGTTCGATGATGCGATTGATCATTTTCAGGGTGGTGGTTTTGCCACACCCCGACGGCCCCAGCAGGATGCAGATTTCGCCGCTGGGGACTTCCAGGCAGATATTGTCCGCCGCTGTGACCAGCCCTTTGGAGGTATCGAATGTCTTGGTCAGGCAGTCGAGTTGGATCATGCAGGCAGGCTCCTGATATGAAAGAGGAAAAGCGTGTTCAGCGCGCCAAAGCCATGCCACGTGGCGTTATGCATTTCTGCAACCAGAGCAGCAAGTAGTCGGCAATAATCGCCAGCAGGCTCACTGCCGCGGCCCCCAGCACGAGTTGCCGCGAATCCGATTGCGAAATACCGCGACTGATAAATGTCCCCAGGCCTCCAGCACCAATGTAGGCAGCGATGGCCATCACCCCAATATTCAACACCACAGCGGTGCGGATGCCGGCCATGATCAGCGGTATCGCCAGGGGAATCTCAACCAGGCGCAGACGCTGGAGCGGGCTCAAGCCCATGCCCCGTGCCGCTTCCCTGAGGGCGCAATCGACATTACCGATGGCGGTGTAAGTGTTGCGGATGATCGGTAACTGGGAATACAGCAGCACAGCGATGACTGCCGGCACCGGACCGATGCCATAGCCGAAGGGAGAAAGCAGAGGAATCATCACCCCGAACATGGCGACAGAAGGAATGGTCACGAGGACCGACGCGGCGTACAGCACTGCATCGGCCACGCGTTTGTTCTGGGTAATGGCGATGCCGATGGGAACGCCGGTGACGATTGCCAACCCGACAGCAATGGAAATCAGCCCCAAATGCTCGATGGTTCGAGTCCCCAGCAACGGCAGATTTTCGATGAGATAGTGCAACCAGTCCAAGATCTGTGCTCCTTTATTATTGGAAGAAGAGAGCAGCAAGCTGACTGATCATAACCACTGGCAAGGCATCGAAACCTGATGAAAACGACGGTTTAAGACCGATTCATGACATGATTTTGGGTGAATTCGCCCATGGGCATGCCGTGCGGCCTGTCCCACCTGAGTACATCACCGCGTTGAGTGTCGATTACGTGGGGGAAGCGCCAAAGTCTGCGGGGGCAGCAGCCAGGCGCAGCTGATCCCGCAGCCGCAGAAACTGTTCGCACACCTGGGCAGTCGCTGAGTGCTAAACCGTCCTGGCGGCAACCGCCTCCACCTCCACCAACGCCCCCGGCAACGGCAACGCCACCACTTGCAACGCGGTGCGCGCCGGTTTGTTCGGCTGCTCGGGCGTGCCGAAGAATTGCGTATAACCACGCTGCAAACCGGCGAAATCGAGCTTGCCGCCGGTCTCTTCGGCGCCGACCAGGAATACCCGTAACTGCACGATATCGCCCAGGTCCAGGTCCTGCTGCTGAAGGATCTTGCGCAGCTTGTTGAACACCGACACCGTCTGCACTTCGGTATTGCCGTAGGCCGCCGGCGTCCCGGCCGGTGCGTTCGGGTCGGCAAGGTCCGGCAAGGTGCCGCTGACAAAGACCAGACTGGCGGAGGCCGGCACGGAGACAGTTTGCGAGATCGGAAAATCACCGACGCTGGTGCGTTGAATGCTGTCGCTCATGGTGTTGCTCCTTAAGACGCGGCCACGACCGCAATGTGTCGTTGTTGGGTAACCCGCTCAGCCAGTTGACCGACCACAAAGCGGGCCGAGTTGGCTGCTGACTCCTGCCAGATGCCCACACCGCTTTGCACCAAACCGTCACCGGCGAAGTACACGCGGCCATGGGCGTGTTCCAACAAGGCGCTGGCCTCGGCCGGGAAGTGTTCGCGTTGCAGCCACGGGCCTTCGCTGTAGGGAATCTGTTCCCAGGACACCGCCAGCGGGTTGCGCAAGTGTTTGGAGTAACCCGGATGCAGCAGCTCCACGGCCTCCTTGGAGGTGGCGTATTGCTGGTTGAACGGTTGCGCGCCAAACACGTCGGCGCCCTCCCCGGTGACGTAACCGGCCACCAACACACCTTCGCGGGTGTTGAGGTCATTGCTCGGGTACCACAGCAGGCGCGCCGGGTGCTCTATCCACGACAGGCCGCCGTAGGTGCGATAGTCGGTCTCCCAGAAGCGCGGGGACTGCCACGCGACTTTGGTCGCCTGATCGCTGCGGGTGCTGAGCAACGCGGCTTTGACCGGTTCGCTGAAGTCGGTGTCGAGCCTGGCCAGCAGCGGCAGCGGTAATGTCGAGACCAAATAATCGGCGCGCACCACCTGTTCGCGGCCGCTGTGTTGGTCGTGGTAAGTCACCGCCACGCCGTCTTCCAGCTGACGGATCTGCCGGACTTGAGCGCCCAACTGCACGTGCTCGCTGACGCGTTGGTAGAAGGCGTCGGTAATGCGGTCCATGCCGCCGACCGGTTGAAACATGGTCGCGGAGAACTCAGGGAATTCAGTATGCAGTAATGCGCCCCACAGCTCGGGATGCAGCAAGCGATCCAGCGCCAGCGGGCTGCGGCTGGCGGGCAATGCGCCGGGGTGCGCAGGCGAATCCAGATGACCGGCGCGCAGGCTGCCCTCATAGGCCAGTTCTTGCGACAAATCGCCGTAGACCTGCAAGAAGGCCAGCAAGCGCGTGCGTTCTTCGCTACTCAGTACATCATCGAGCGCATCGCGCTGCACGGCTTTGGCCAGCAAACCGGAGAGGTGCCCACGCGCATCGTTGATCGCCTGGCCGACGGTGAACGCCGGCTGCTGCAGGTCCGGGCGCACCTGGGCGCCATGGCTGCTGTTGACCAGCACTTCCAGCGGCACACCCAGTTCGCTGCAATAGTCGAGAATCGTGCGGTGCTGGCTGGGGATGCGTGCGGGACCTGCGTTGAAATACAGGCCCGGATCAAACGCCACGGTTTGCGTGCGGCCGTCCTTGTAGTCAACGCGATCACCATGGCGCAGTGTCCAGGTGCGTCCGCCCACGCGCTCACGGGCTTCCAGCACTTGCACGCTGAACCCGGCGCGGGTCAGCTCCAGGGCGGTGACTAGCCCGGCAATCCCGGCGCCCAGCACCAACACGCGGGTGCCCTGCCCCAGGCCGTCCTTGAGTTTCAGCGGTTGCGGCCGCCGATGTGACGAGGGCCCCAAACCCAATACCGCCAGTGCGTCCTTGACGGCCTTCTCACCCCCTACGGCGGCGATGCTCGACAACGCTTCACGTCGTGTCAGTCCCATGTCGATTCTCCTAGTCCGGCAAGCCCGGTGGGTTGATCAGCGACGTGTCGACGCGCTCCACATCCAGGCCCCAACGCTGCAGCACCTGTTCGTATTGGCCGCCGGCAATCGCGCCCTCCAGGGCGGTATGGATCGGCTGGACCAGGCCGTTGTCCTTGCGCGTAGTTACCGCGATATCCGCCTTCAACGGCCAGCCACCGTTCACCGTACCGACTCGCTTGATGCCGCCTGTAATCGCCGCCGAATAGGCGTACACCGAGTTAGGCCCGAACAGCGCATCGCTGCGCCCCGACTGCACCGCCAATTGCGCGGCGGCCTGGTCGTCGAAGTACTGCAACAGCGCAGGCTTGATGCCGGCCTTTTCGTTGGCCTCGTTCCACGCCAGCAGGACCTTTTCCTGGTTGGTGCCGGAGCCGACGATGATCTTCAGCCCGGCAATGTCCGAAGCCTGTTTGATCTCGGTGATTTTGCTGGTGCTCTTGACGTAAAACCCGAGCACATCCTGGCGATAGGTGGCGAAGTCAAAGCGCTTCTTGCGCGCCTCGGTCACGGTGACGTTACTGATCACCGCGTCGTATTTGCCCGAGCTCACGCCCAGCGGCCAATCCTCCCAACTGGTCTGCACCACGTTGAGTTGCAGCCCGAGGCTGTCGGCCACCAGCTGCGCGGTGTCGGCCTCACTGCCGATAGTGGTCTTGTCGTCATTGGCCAGCAGTGCCAGCGGTGGCCCGGCCACACCGGACACCGCCACCGTGAATTTGCCCGGCTGGGCGAACTTGAAGCCCGGCGGGATTTGCGCGATGGCCGCCTCGTTGCGTGGCACATGAATGCGTGCGCGGTCAGGGCTGAGGTCAACGGGTTGCGTGGCGGCGAAAGCCGTGTGCGCGGCACTGACGGCAAGCGTCAGCAAAGCCACACGGGCGGTATTGATGAACATGAGCAGTCACTCCTTGAACTAAAGCACCTTGCCGAGAAAGGCCACGGTGCGGGGATGTCGGGGTTGGCGAAAAATCTGTTCGGGCGGGCCCTCTTCGATCAGTTGGCCGTCGCAAAGAAACACCACGTGGTCGGCTACCTCGCGGGCAAACCCGATCTCGTGGGTGACGATCACCAGGGTCACGCCCAATTGGGTCAGGCCCTTGATCACGTCGAGCACCTCGCCCACCAGCTCCGGGTCGAGGGCCGAGGTAGGCTCATCGAACAGCAACACCTTGGGGTCCAGCGCCAGGGCCCGCGCGATGGCCACACGTTGTTGCTGGCCGCCGGAAAGCTGGCGCGGGTAGGCATCGAGCTTGTCCGCCAGGCCGACCTTGGCCAGCAGTGCGGATGCC
Source organism: Pseudomonas sp. O39 (assembly GCF_045447295.1). Taxonomy (NCBI): domain Bacteria; kingdom Pseudomonadati; phylum Pseudomonadota; class Gammaproteobacteria; order Pseudomonadales; family Pseudomonadaceae; genus Pseudomonas; species Pseudomonas sp. O39. The sequence continues at coordinate 427,329 of NZ_JBJGXV010000002.1, read as the reverse complement.
TTGGCTTGAGCCTCGGCCTTGCTCCAGCGCTTGTGCGCCAGCGGTGCTTCGGCGATGTTTTCCCAGGCCGTGAGGTGCGGGAACAGGTTGAAGTTCTGGAACACGAAACCTACGTCGATACGCCGCTTGAGAATCTCGCGTTCCTTGAGCTCGTAGAGCAGGTCGCCCTTGCGGCGGTAGCCAACGTATTCACCGTCGATGGTGATATGCCCGCTGTCGATTTTCTCCAGGTGGTTGATGGTGCGCAGCAAGGTGGATTTGCCCGAGCCGGAGGGGCCGAGAATCACCGTGACCTTGCCCGGGTCGATGGTCAGGTCGATGTCTTTCAACACCTGCTGGTTGCCAAAGCGCTTACCCACGCCCTGGATCTGGATGCGCCCGGCGCGTGCTTCACTCATGGGTTTTCTCCTTGAGCCAGCGGCCTATGCGTTGCAGCGGTGTCGGCGGCAGCACGCGCGCAGTGCCTCGGGCGAAATAGCGCTCGACGTAGTACTGGGCGCTGGTCAGCACGGTGGTGATGATCAGGTACCAGACGGTGGCGACGATCAGCAGCGGAATGACCGCCTGCGTGCGGTTGTAGATGACCTGCACGGTGTAGAACAGCTCCGGCAACGCCAGCACGTAGACAATCGACGTGCCCTTGACCAGACCAATGATTTCGTTGAAACCCGAGGGCAGGATCGAGCGCAAGGCCTGGGGCAAGATGATGCGGAAGATGCGTCGCGAGGCCGGCAACCCCAAGGCTGCCGCGGCTTCGTGCTGGCCGGCGTCGACGCCGATCAGGCCGCCGCGAATGATCTCCGCCGCGTACGCCGCTTGCATCAGGCTCAAGCCCAACACCGCCACGGTGAATTGGCTGAGTACATCCACCGTCGACCATTCGGCGAACACCACACGGGTGAAGGGCACGCCGAGCACAATGTGGTCATACAGATAGGCAAAGTTGTACAGGATGATCAGCACCAGCAGCGCCGGCATCGAGCGGAAAAACCAGATATAGCCCCAGGCCAATGCCGCCAGCAGCGGCGAGCCCGACAGCCGCGCCAGGGCCAGCGCAGTGCCGAGAATGATGCTGAACACCGTGCTGAGCAGCGTCAGCAACAGCGTCTGGCCCAGGCCGCGCAGCACCGACGGCGAGAAGAACCATTGACCGAACACCCCCCATTCCCAGCGTGGGTTGGTGGCCAGGGAATGCACGATGGCGAGCAACACCAGCGCGGCAAAGATCGAACCCGCCCAGCGCCAGGGGTGTCGGGCCGGGACCACGTGTAGAGCCTTGATCGGCGTGGAGACACGGCGCTGGCGAACCGGGTAGTCGGTGACCTCATCGATCAGGTCATAGGTTTTGGCGACAATGGGCATGTTCTATTCCTCGCGGGTAGCGGCCTTAGAAGGCGTAAGTCAGCCGGGTGTAGTAGTACCCGCCGGTAAAACCGTAGGGCGAATAGGTGCCGTAGCTGGCGAGCATGGTGCTGCTAGGCACGCCTTGTTTCTTGGGGTAGAGGTCAAACAGGTTCTTGGCGCCGACGGCGATGTTCAGGGCTTTGGTGAGGTTGTAGCCAAGGTCGAGGTCGGTGATCCATTTGGCGCTGTAGATTCGGTCCAGGCTGCGGTCGGCAGAGACGTTGACTTCCTTGTAGGTGCCATAGCGTGTCAGGGCCAGGTTGAGGTTGAAGCGGTCGATGCTCCAGTCGCCACCGAGAATCAGCTTGGTGCTGGGCTGGACGCCGGTGATCAGGTTGCGCGCCTGGCGGTCCATCAGATCATAGGAAGTGCCCAGGATGTTGGTGGACGCCTTGTAGTTGAGGATCTGGGTCTGGTTCCAATTGAACGCCGCCGTCCACTTCAAGGTGCCGTACTGGCCGATGTCCTGGTTGTAGTTGCTGACCAGATCAACACCTTTGGTGCGGGTGTCGGCGCCATTGATGAAGTATTGGCCGCCGGAGGTTGAGTTGATGCCGTTGTTCTGCAGCACTTGGGTGACTTCAGGCCCGAGCAAGGTACCGGTCAGGGTGATGCGGTCGCGCAGGTTGATCACGTAGGCGTCGGCCGTGAAGTTCAAACGGTCGGTGGGCGTGAGGGTGAAACCCAGGCTGAAATTGGTCGAGCGCTCGGGTTTCAGCTCTTGGGCGCCGAGGGCCTTGGCCGCCGCCGAATCCACCGGCAACACGCCGTAGTTGATCGACTGGTACACCCCGTCGACCACGCCATAGGTGGTGGAGCGCGCACTGAACAGGCTGTTGGCCAGGGACGGCGCGCGAAAGCCATTGCTGACCGTGGCGCGCACGGCAAATTGCGGGGTGAAATCGTAGCGCGTGGTCAACTTGCCGCTGCGGGTAGCGCCCACACCTTCGTTGTAATGCTCATAACGAAAGGCGGTGCCCACGTACCAATCCGGTAGCGGGTTGAAGCCCACATCAACATAGCTGGCCAGGCTGTTGCGCGAGGCGCTGGTGGCTTCGTCCGATGAAATACCATTGGTGACCTGGGCCCCGGATGAAGCGCAGTTGCCCGGCGCCACGCAATAACCGCCGTTGGCATAAGACGCATAGTCACCGGCCTGCACCTCATAGGTGTCGCGTCGATGCTCGAAGCCGTAGGACAGGTCCAACGGTTTTTGCAGGCCGACGTCGAAGCCGCGTTTGAAGTCGAGGTTGGTGGTCAACTCGGTGGAAATCCAGGTGCCGGAGGTGAAGCTGTTCGGCGTGTACTCGCCCAGCGACGGGTTCTGGTTGTGGGTGGTGCCCTGCTCCGCTTCGTTGCGCCCGTAGGTGGTGGACAAGTCCCAGTCCCACGCGCCGACGGTGCCTTTGCCGCCGAATGCGGCCTGGAAATCATCCTCGTCGATGGACCAGGTTGGCGTATAACCGGCCGGGTAGCCGTTCGGCCCGGTAGTAATGGTGTTGGTGATGGTGGGCAGGCGGTAGTTCTGCCCCTGCTCGGCTTTGCGTCGTGAGTAAGTGGTGAAGGAATACAGGCTGAGACTGTCATCGATCGGCAGCTCGGCGTTGTAGCCCAAGGTCAGCAGGTTGGTCTTGGGCGTACCATAACCGCCATAGGTAGCCCTGCCGGCCTGGTTGTAGGCTTGCTCATAGGTGTAGCCGTTGGCGCTGGCCTTGTTGTCGTCATTCTGGCTGCGCGCATCCAGGGCCAGTTGCACGATGCCGCCGTTGCCGATTTCAAAACCCTTGTTGAGGCTCTGTTGCACGGTCTGTTTCTTGCCGTCGTAACCCTGGCCGATATTGGTCACTGCGGTGCCGCTGGTGTCGGCCTTGAGGATCACATTGATCACCCCGGCGATGGCATCCGAACCGTATTGGGCGGCGGCGCCATCGCGCAGCACTTCCACGTGGTCGATGGCGCTGATGGGAATTAAGTCGAGATCGGCCGGCGCCGCGCCCGTATTGATGCCGTTGATGTTCAGGGTGGCACTGGTGTGGCGACGTTTGCCATTGACCAGCACCAGCACTTCGGCGGCGCTCAGGCCACGCAGGTTGGGTGCGCGGGCAATGCCGCTGGCGTCCCAGCCGGTTTTTTCCGGCAGGGTCAGCGACGGGATCACCGCGCTCAAGGCTTCCATCAAGCCGGGCTTGCCGGTGTTTTGCAGTTGCTTGGCGCTGACCACATCGATCGGCACCGGGCTGCTGGTGACGGTGCGCTGTTCGGCGCCACGGTTGCCGGTGACCACCACGGTGGACAGGGTGCTGTCGTCCTGAGCCTGTGCGGTGCCGGCAAACAGGGCCAGCGCCAGTGCAGCGGCGGGTTGTAAAACTTGCTTCATGGCCACTCCAAACTTTCCGGATCGCGAAGTCGGGCAGTCACGCTGTCGTCGGGACGGCGCGGGGTGCACGGTTTTCAGGGAGGTGTAAGCGATCTGTAACTAGGTGTGGGGCGAGCGAGGGCTTTGAAATGGCAACATACGTTGAACTCCGTTCCAACGATTCTGCCGCGGGGTTGTTACCCGGTTATGGCGCGCAGAATCTGAATCACGCTGGGTACCATCCGAGGTCAGGGGTAGGCTGTTGCGATCAAACATAACGGAATGGATTTTAAAAATATAATGCTATTTGGGCATAAGCTAATATTCTCTACTTTCATTATTTATAAATAACTTTATTCATATAAATAATGTTTTTGCAGGACAGAACGCGATTAGGGAGCAAGCCCTTCGCGCATTTTTGCCCACATCAGGCACGTGTACGGGTGCTTTTTTCCACCAGGCACATGGGCGTGCCGGCCAGCGGCTCCTGCATGACCTGCACGTGCACATCGAACACCTGGCGCATCAGTTCGGCACTGATCACCTGGGCGGGCGCGCCATCGGCGACCAGTTTGCCGCCCTGCATCACCGCCAGATGATCGGCATAGCGGCAGGCCTGGTTGATGTCATGCAGTACGGTGATGACGGTTTTGCCTTCGGCGGCCAGTTCGCCCATCAAGTCGAGCAGCTCGACCTGATGGCTGATGTCGAGGTAGGTGGTGGGTTCGTCGAGCAGCACCACTGGCGCGTTTTGCGCCAACACCATGGCCAGCCAGGCGCGCTGGCGCTGACCGCCGGACAAATCCGCCAGCGCACGGTCGGCCAGGCTGTCCAGTTCCAGGCGTTGCATGGCTTGGGTCACATGGGATTGATCGTTGCCGCTCAGGCGCCCCCACAGCGAGTTGTGCGGGCTGCGACCGTAAGCGACCAACTGGCGCACACTGACGCCCTCCGGCACTGGCAACACCTGGGGCAAGAACGCAATTTGCCGGGCCAACTGGCGGGCGGACAGGCTGGCGTAGGGCTGGCCATCGAGGGTCAATGCACCTTGGGTGGGTTTAAGGATGCGCGCAAACGCCTTGAGCAAGGTGGACTTGCCGCAGCCGTTGGGGCCGATCAGCGCGGTGACGCGACCCGCTGGCGGCGCGAACGACAACCCCTGCACGATACGCGTCGCACCGTAGCCAATGTCGAGCTGTTGTGCCTGAAGAATACTCATGTCATCAGCCCTTGAACCGTGCCAGCAACCAAAGAAAATACGGCGCACCAATCACCGCCGTGAGAATGCCCGCCGGGATTTCGCTGGGTGCGATCAACGTACGCCCGAGGGTGTCGGCCAGCACGAACAGCAGCGCGCCAATCAGCATCGCGGCGGGCAGCAAATAGTGGTGATGCCCGCCCACCAGCCGCCGCGCCATATGCGGCGCGACCAAACCGATAAAGCCAATCGGCCCGATCACGCCGACACCCAGGCTGGTGAGCACCACCGCGCAGGCCATCGCCAGCCAGCGCGTGCGGCCAAGGGCGGTGCCCAGGCTGTGGGCGGCTTCGTCGCCGAGGGCGATCAGGTTCAGCGGTTTGGCCAGGCACAGGCCCAGCGGGATCAGCAGCAGAAACGGCAGCACCAACACCACGTGGTGCCAATTGCGGCTCCACAGGCTGCCGGTCAGTGCGAGCAACGCGGTGTTGATATCCAGCGGGTGGGACAGGATTAAAAACTCGGTGACGCTGGACAAGGTCACCGCAATCGCCACGCCCGAGAGCGCAAAACGCACCCCGGAAAAACTCACGCCGGTGTTGTACAACGCCAGCAGCAAGGCGCCGCCCGCCCCGCCCAGGCAGGCTACCAGCGGCAGCCAGGCAATCGGCAGTTGCGGCCAGCTGATGATCGCCACCGTCAGCGCCAGCCCTGCACCCTGCGTTACGCCGAGAATTTCCGGCGAGGCCAGCGGGTTGCGAATCACCCCCTGCACAATCGCCCCCGCCAGACCGAACGCACACCCGGCAAGCATGGCGATCAGGCTGCGCGGCAGGCGGTGGTTCCACACTTCAAAATCGAGGGCGTCGTGAGCCAGCAGGCGATCCAGCACGGTTGCGGGCTTGAGCCACACCGTACCGGCGCTGAGGCTCACCAACAGCGTCACCAGCAACAGGCCCAGCAGCAGCCATAAGCGCAATCGTGGCCGGGTCATAGGGCGCGCCTGGCAAGGAACAAAAAGAACGGCGCGCCGATCAGCGCGGTCACCACGCCCGCCGGGGTTTCCACCGGAAAGGCCACGGCGCGACTGAGCAGGTCGGCGCCGAGCACGATCACCGCGCCCAATGCCGCACTCAACGGAATCAGCCAGCGGTAGTCGTTACCGAGAAATTGCCGAATGATATTCGGCGCGATCAGCCCGACAAACCCGATGGGGCCGACCGCGCAGACGCTGGCGCCCACCAGTAACAAACTGGCCAGAAACACCTGCAAGCGCAGGCTGGCGATACCCACGCCCAACGAGCGCGCAGCGTCTTCGCCGAGGTTGATCAGATTCAAGCGCGGGGCGCACCACAGCGCCCACAGGCCGCCGATCAACGTGCACGGCCAGAGCAATTGCACCTGGGCCGCCCCGACGTTCGCCAGCGAACCGGCCAGCCAGTTCAACACGCTTTGCGCCTGCGCCTCGACCAGAATCACGGTGAGCCGAGTCAATGCCGCGCACAGCGCCGCCACGGCCACACCGGCCAATACCAGCCGACCTTGCGCGGTGGTTGGCGACCAGGCGCCGCCCAGGCTGAATACCGTTATCCACGCCAGCGCGCCGCCCAGGCACGTCATCAACAACGCACCACCGGCAAACGGCGGTGCAACCAATCCGGTCGAGAACAACGCCAGCCCCAACGCTGCGCCCGCCGTCACGCCAAACAGCGAAGGCGACGCCAAACGGTTACGGGTGATGCCCTGCATCAGCGCACCGGCCAGCCCCAGGCAGGCACCGACCAACGCCGCGCACACGGCTCGCGGCACCCGCAACTGGGCGACGATGTAGGCCATATTGCCGCCTTCGTGGCCTTGGTGAACCAGCCCATTCCATGCGTCCGTCGGGGAGATCACAAACGGCGACCAGCTGTACAGCGAGAACCAGAACAACACGGCCCCCAGCAGCACAATGCTTGTCGCCGCGAAACTGCGCTGCACGGTTATTGGCTCAATACGGCATGGCCGCCTTTAAGAATGGCGAGGGCGTCTTCTGCGATCTGCTCCGAGGCCAATACGCCACGATTACGCGCCCAGCTGTCGCCATCGACTTGCGCCACGTGGTGATTGCGTACCGCACCGAGCACTTGCCACAGCGGCTGCTTGCTCCAGGTATCAACGATACTGGGGCGACGGTAGTGCCCCACCAACAACCAACCCGGGTCCAGGGCGAGCAATTGTTCCAGGCTGACAAACTCGGTTGGCGCAGCCTTGGCGCGTACCGACGGCACTTTCAAGCCGATGGCCTCCAGCACACTGCCGGCGTAGGAGTCCGGGCCGTGCACGGAAAAGCTGTCCTCACGTGCAACGCCGAAGAGCACGCTGGCACCGGCGGGAATCTGCTGCGCAATCGCCTTCAGGTGCTCACGATTCTGCGCAATACGCGCTTGCATCTGCGGGCTTTTGCCCAAGGCCTTGCCGATCAGTTCGGCGGATTTCAGGCTGCCCTGGTAATCCTCACCGCGTGATGGCAGGAGCAAGGTTGGCGCGATGCTCGCCAAGTCGCTGTAGAGCGCCTGGTGGCGATTGAGGTCAGCGACGATCAGGTCCGGCTTGAGCCGGGCGATTTCCTCGATACTGGGTTGCGAACGCAGGCCCACTGACTTCCATTGGCCGATGGCCTGGCGCACACGCGGCAATACACGGTTGGCATCGCCATCGTCGGCGGCCCCGACTGGCGTGACGTCAACGGCAGCCAGGCTGTCGAGGAAAGAAAACTCCAGCACCACCACGCGCTTGGGCGCATCCGGCAGGTGCACCGCATGCTGGCCGTCGTTGAGGTCGATGGGAGCCGCGTTCAATACGCTGCAGGAGAATGCCAGGAGGCAGGCGGCAAGGGTCGGGATGGAGCGCAGCATTCGCATGACAAAGACCTCGGCGTTAACACACCCAGGCGGGAGAGGCCTGGGAAAACGGCGGGTACTATTCCATATCACGGCGATGCAATCAAAAAACATTCTTATTAACGTTGCGAGTCTGGGGTGTGCCCTGGGCTATGTGGGAGCTGGCTTGTGTGGGAGCTGGCTTGCCTGCGATAGCATCGACTGGGTCTTACTGACAGACCGAGGTGCCTGTATCGCAGGCAAACCAGCTCCCACATTGGCCTTCCCCATATTGCCCCTGTGCTTAGAAGTCCACCGTGGCCGAGAGCAAGTAGGTACGCGGCGTCGACAGCGTCAAACCCGGTTCGCTGTCGTCAGACGCCCCGGCAGAGCTCCAGTAGCGTTTATCGGCGACGTTCTCGACATTCGCTCGTAAGGTGATGTGCTTGTCGTCGACCTTGAAAGCGTATCGCGCGCCCAGGTCGATGCGGGTCCACGCATCGATTTGCTTGACGTTGGACGTGTCGAGGTACTGTGAGCTGGAATAGAGGCCCCGGCTGGTCAGGGTCAGGCCCTCAAGCGTCGGCACATCCCATTCTGCGCCCAGGTTGACGTTGTATTTGGGCGTGGCCGGTGCGCGATTGCCGTCAAAGGTGCCGTGGGTGGTGTTCGTCAGTTCGCTGTCGATATACATCACGCCGCCGAGCAGACGAAAGCCTTTGAGCGGCTCGCCGAATACGCTCAGCTCCACGCCGTCGTTCTGGCGTTTGCCGTTGGGGCCGAAAACCCGTGTGGTCGCGTTGGTTTCGTAGGCGGGCTGCTTGATACGAAACACGGCAGCGGTCACGGCAAAGGCACCGGCGTCGTATTTGGCGCCTACTTCAACCTGTCGGCTGATAAATGGCGGGAAGATTTCATCTTCGTTGATCGAGGTCGAAGGCGCGATTTTGCCCTGGCTCAAGCCTTCCATGTAGTTGGCATATAGCGACAGTTTGTCGGTGGCTTTGAAGAGGATGCCGCCCGATGGCGAGACTTTTTCCTCGTCATACGCCGTGTCGCCCTTGACGTTGTCGGTCCAGTCATCGACCTTCACCCGCTGCCAGCGCGCGCCGAGAGTGAGCAATAAACGATCCTCGAAAAAGCCCAAGGTGTCGGACAGCGCCACGCCACTGAAGCGGTTCTCGGTGTAGACCCTGGAATCCAGGCGAGTTGGCCGTGAAGGGGTTGGGGTTTCTTCCGGGTTGTACAGGTTGCTCGGCGCCGCCGCGTACCGGGCGCCGCCGTTTTCAAAGTCCATGTAGAAGTAGCTGGCCGCCAGGTTGATCTCATGGCTAACGGGTCCGGTATGCAACCAACTGCGCACCCCGGCTGTGGCGGTGCGCACGTTTTCATCGCGGGTGAAATCCCGTGGCAATACGCTGAAATCCCCGGCGTTGTTGGTGACGGAAACCGCGTGACGCAAGAAGTCGTGGTTGCTTTTACGCGCGCCCACACCGCCATAGAGCATCACGTTGTCACTGAGGTCGAACTCGCCGTTAACAGTGCCGATGGTGTCATCGGTGCGGGCTTTGCTCCAGGGCTGTGCGTAGTTGTGACGCACATCGTTGGCGCTCGGCACCCTGGCATTGGCGCCGACTTGTACACGTTCTTGCGGCGCGTCGGTGTCGCGCTCGGTGTGGCCTATATCCGTGGAAAGGCGCAAACGCTCGCCGCGAAAATCCAGGCCCAACACGGCCATTTCACGGTCGACACTCTGGTGATCCCATTCGGTATCGCCGGACTGCTTCACGCCGTTGAAACGGATGCCAAATTTGTTGTCCTCACCAAAGCGCCGTCCCACATCCACCGCGCCACCGGCCTGGCTGCCGGATGCCCACGTGCCGGTCAACGAGGTGATGTGCTTGTCGGTAGCGCGCTTGGGCACCACGTTGATCCCGCCGCCGACGCTACCGCGTGGCGAGATACCGTTGATCAACTGGCTCGGGCCTTTAAGGATGTCGACCCGCTCGGCCATTTCCATGTCGATGGTGTAGGTCGGCAGCACGCCATAGAGGCCGTTGTAGGCCACATCACTGTTGAACAGGCTGAACCCGCGAATCGTGAATTGCTCATAGCGCCCACCCGCCGGGTTGGTGGTCATGCTGAACGGCGTTTCCATAAAGTCGCGCGAGCCGAGCAGGTCTTGAGAACCACGGCGCGCCACTTGGCCACCGGCATAAGTATCCCCATCGGCCTGCCCGGTGATGCCGAGGATAGACGTGGGCGCCAGTTGCAGGCTGCCACCCTCCGGCACCGGCACCAACCTGTACGCCTGCTCGCCCATCGGTTGCAGCTGCAGGCCGGAGCCCTGCAACAAGCGAGCAAACCCCTCCTCCACCGCGTACTTGCCGGACAAGCCACTGCTGTTGTGACCGCTGACCAGCGCCGGGTCCACGGACAGGTTGACGCCAGCGAGCCCGGCAAAGCGGGTCAATGCGGCGCTCAAACTGCCGGCCGGCACTTCGTAGCTGCGGCGCTCTGTGCTGTCTTCGGCATAGCTGAGCGGGACGAATAGCGGGCTGGCACTGAGGCTCAGCATCAGGCTCAGGTTCAGCAACGGGCGCAAGCGCAAGGGTGAGACTGCGGGCATTAGGGGAAGCTCTCGATTTTATTCACTTGCCTGGAATGACAGGCGAGGTGAAAAAAAGGGACAGGCTTCGACGACTATTTTCAGACAATAAATAAACCGCTCTACCTTCGTCTTGCATAGACGGCACCCATTCATCACGATGTCGCCTGATTTCAATCTCTGCAAGAAGGCTCACCCCATGAAGCTATTGCGTAAATGGCGCGAACATCAAGCGCGCAAGGCATTACGCGCGCTCTCCCCGCTGGAGCGCTCTACGCAAAAACTGCGCAACCGTTACCCCGATTACAGTTTTGGCATCGGCACCTACGGAGACTTGAACGTTCATGACTGGCATGAGGGCACGACCCTGCGTGTAGGCGCCTACACCTCCATTGCCGGCAATGTCGAAGTGTATTTGGGGGGCCACCATCGTACTGACTGGCTCAGCTGCTACCCGTTCCCGGCCAAGGTTAAAAGCCTCGCCCACATTACTGACTTCGGCGGTAGCAAAGGTGACGTCACCATCGGCAATGACTGCTGGATCAGCTCGCATGCGAAGATTCTGTCAGGCGTGACCATCGGCAATGGCGCGGTCGTTGCCGCCGGCTCGATCGTCACCAAGGATGTAGCGCCTTACGCCATTGTGGGCGGCAACCCCGCCAAACATATCCGCTGGCGCTTTGACGAACCCACGCGCCTGATCCTTGAGCAATCCGCCTGGTGGGACTGGCCGGAAACCGAAGTGTGCGCGATCGCGCATTTGCTCTGCAGCCCGGATATCACCCCGTTTGTGGACTACCTCAAACAGCGCGAACGCACGGCTGGCTGAACCCCGCTGAAAGTGTGACACATAAAAAAGCCCAACCTTTTCAGATTGGGCTTTTTCAAAGAAGAATATGGTCGGGACGGAGTGATTCGAACACTCGACCCCTAGCACCCCATGCTAGTGCGCTACCGGACTGCGCTACGCCCCGACTAGGCGTGTTACTGGGTTCGCTTCGCAACGAAGCGATCAGGAATATACCGCAAGCTTTTGAAATGTGGAAGTATTTTAAAAGCCTGAGTTATTTCTTCAAAACCACCAGCACATCTTCGAGTTCGGAGATCATTTGGCGGATCAATTGCTTGTATTGGGTGGTGTCGTCTTTGGCTTCATCACCGGACATACGCTGGCGCGCGCCGCTGATGGTGAACCCCTGATCGTACAGTAACGCACGGATCTGCCGGATCATCAGCACATCCTGGCGCTGATAATACCGACGGTTCCCGGTGCGTTTGACGGGGTTGAGTTGAGGAAACTCCTGCTCCCAATAGCGCAACACGTGCGGTTTGACCGCACAGAGCTCGCTGACTTCACCAATGGTGAAGTAGCGTTTGCCTGGGATGACGGGTAGCTCGTCGTTATGACTTGGTTCCAGCATAAGCCTCAACTCGGGCCTTCAACTTCTGCCCTGGACGAAAGGTGACCACACGGCGAGCCGTGATCGGGATTTCTTCTCCCGTTTTTGGATTGCGGCCAGGCCGCTGGCGTTTGTCCCGCAGGTCAAAATTGCCGAAACCGGACAATTTGACCTGTTCGTTGTCTTCCAGAGCGTGCCTGATTTCTTCAAAAAACAGCTCGACCAATTCCTTGGCCTCGCGCTTGTTCAGACCCAACTCTTCGTACAGACGTTCCGCCATCTCAGCTTTCGTCAAAGCCCCCATACGTCACTTCCTTAACGTGGCGTTCAACCTTTGTTCGAGCGAGGTGAGGATATTTTGTGTCGTGGTATTCACCTCATCGTCATTAAGAGTGCGCGATGGATGCTGCCAGGTCAAGCCAACTGCAAGGCTTTTTCTATGCGGATCAATGCCTTTACCCTGATAGACGTCAAATAGCCTGAGGTCTGTCAGCCATTCCCCTGCATTTTCACGGATTACATCCAGAACAGCAGTGGCGGCCACGTCACGGTCGGCGATCAGGGCCAGGTCACGACGTACTTCAGGGAAGCGCGACAACTCGCTGAATTTAGGCATTTTGCCCGACGCCACTTCGGCCAGCACCAGCTCAAAAACGAACACAGGACGGTCGAGACCGAGGGTTTTCGACAGCTCGGGGTGTATGGCACCGACGAAGCCCACCAAGCGCCCTTCGCGCTCGATACGCGCAGTCTGGCCCGGGTGCAACGCTGGATGGCTGCCTGGCACAAACGTGAAGTCGTTCAGTGCGCCGGCAAAGCCCAATACCGCTTCCACGTCAGCTTTAACGTCGAAGAAGTCCACGGCGTCACGGCCCTGCGCCCAGCCTTCCGGCAGACGGCTACCGCAAACCACACCGGCCAGCATCGGCTCTTGCTTCAGGCCGTCGAGTTGGCCGACGAAACGCAGGCCGCTTTCGAACATGCGTACGCGATCTTGCTGACGGTTCAGGTTGTGGGAAAGCGCCTTGACCAAACCTGGCCACAGCGACGAGCGCATGGCGGCCATGTCGTTGGAGATCGGGTTAGCCAACAGCAACGGCTCAACGCCTGGGTTGAATAGCTCGAACTGCTTCGGATCAATGAAGCTGTACGTCACTGCTTCCTGATAGCCTCGGGCAACCAGCAGACGACGCAACTCTGGCAGGTGCGCACGCGCTTCGGCCTTGGGTTGCGGTGCCAGGCGCGCTTGCGGGTAGCGTACCGGCAGACGGTTATAGCCATACAGACGGGCCAGCTCTTCGATCAGATCAACTTCCAGGCTGATATCGAAGCGATGGCTTGGCACGTCAACGTGCCACCGCCCTTCCTCGCCAGCGGAAATGCCAAGGCCAAGCGCCGACAGCAATTGCTCGATCTGAGCAGGCTCGATCACCAGGCCAAGCATTTGCTCGACGCTTTTGGCGCGCAGCGTAATAGGTGCAACGGACGGCAGGTACTGTTCGTTGACGGTTTCGGTGATCGGGCCAGCTTCGCCACCCGTGATTTCCAGCAGCAGGCCAGTGGCGCGCTCCATGGCTTCACGGGCCAGCTTCCAGTCCACGCCACGCTCGTAGCGATGCGAGGCATCGGTGTGCAGGCCGTAGGAGCGGGCCTTGCCGGCGATGGCGATCTGATCAAAGAACGCGCTTTCGAGGAAAATATCGCGAGTGGTCGCGGACACACCGCTGTGCTCGCCACCCATCACGCCGGCAATCGCCAGGGCGCGGGAATGGTCGGCGATGACCAGGGTATCAGCGCGCAGGCTGACTCCCTGGCCGTCGAGCAATACCAGCTTCTCGCCTTCTTCGGCCATGCGTACGCGGATGCCGCCATTGATTTCGGCGAGATCGAAAGCGTGCAACGGTTGACCCAGCTCCAGCATCACGTAGTTGGTGATGTCGACGGCAGCGTCGATGCTGCGCACATCGGCGCGACGCAGGCGCTCAACCATCCACAGCGGGGTTGGCCTGGAAAGGTCGACGTTACGGATCACGCGGCCGAGGTAGCGTGGGCAAGCGTTTGGCGCCAGCACTTCGATCGGGCGTACTTCCTCGTGCACGGCAGCTACTGCGGCAACCACGGGACGAGTGACTGGCGCGTTGTACAGCGCGCCTACTTCGCGGGCCAGGCCAGCGAGGGACAGGCAATCGCCGCGGTTCGGGGTCAGGTCGACCTCGATGCTGGCGTCTTCCAGCTCCAGGTAAACACGAATGTCCTGGCCTGTTGGCGCGTCGGCCGGCAGTTCCATCAGGCCGTCGTTGCCCTCGCCCACTTGCAGTTCAGCCTGGGAGCAGAGCATGCCGTTGGACTCAACGCCACGCAGCTTGGCTTTCTTGATCTTGAAGTCGCCTGGCAGTTCGGCGCCGATCATGGCAAACGGAATCTTCAGGCCCGGGCGCACGTTTGGCGCTCCGCATACGACCTGGAAGGTTTCGGAGCCATTGCTGACCTGACACACGCGCAATTTATCAGCATCAGGGTGCTGCTCGGTGCTCAGCACCTCGCCCACGACCACGCCGCTGAAAACACCGGCGGCCGGCGTTACGCTATCGACCTCAAGGCCGGCCATCGACAGACGAGCAACCAGCTCGTCGCGATCTACCTGCGGGCTTACCCAGCCACGCAGCCATTGTTCACTGAATTTCATCCTGCTCTCCTAAAGATTCGTTACGACTAGCGAAATTGCGCGAGGAACCGCAAGTCGTTGTCGAAGAACAGACGTAAGTCGTTCACGCCGTAACGCAGCATGGCCAGACGCTCAACGCCCATGCCGAAGGCAAAGCCCGAGAACTCTTCCGGGTCGATCCCGGACATGCGCAGCACGTTGGGGTGCACCATGCCGCAGCCCATCACTTCCAGCCAGCCCGTCTGTTTGCAGACGCGGCAGCCTTTACCGCTGCACATCACGCACTCCATATCAACTTCGGCGGATGGCTCGGTGAACGGGAAGAACGAAGGACGGAAACGCACCGCCAGCTCCTTCTCGAAGAACACCCGCAGGAATTCTTCGATGGTGCCTTTGAGGTCGGCGAAATTGATGTCGCGATCAACCAGCAGGCCTTCGACCTGATGGAACATCGGCGAGTGGGTGATATCCGAGTCGCTACGGTACACACGGCCTGGGCAGACGATGCGGATCGGCGGCTTGTTCGCTTCCATGGTGCGGACCTGTACCGGCGAGGTATGGGTGCGCAACAGCATGTTCGCGTTGAAATAGAAGGTGTCGTGCATCGACCGGGCCGGGTGATGGCCTGGGATGTTGAGCGCCTCGAAGTTGTGATAGTCGTCTTCGACCTCAGGGCCTTCGGCAATGCCGTAGCCGATATGGGTGAAGAACTGCTCGATACGTTCCAGAGTCCGGGTGATCGGATGCAGACCGCCCGAGGCCTGGCCACGGCCAGGCAAGGTTACGTCAATGGACTCGGCGGCGAGCTTGGCCGCAAGATCGGCCTCCTCGAGCGACGCCTTGCGCGCATTGAGAACTTCTGTGACACGCTCCTTGGCGACGTTGATCAGCGCGCCAACTTGCGGACGCTCTTCAGCCGGCAAATTCCCCAGGGTCTTCATCACCTGAGTCAATTCACCCTTTTTGCCAAGGTAGTGAACCCGGATTTGCTCCAGGGCATTGATATCTTCAGCGCTTTGCACAGCCTCAAGAGCTTGAGCGACGAGCGCGTCCAGGTTTTCCATGTACAGACTCCAGATACAAAATAGGGGAAGAGCTTGAAGGCTCTTCCCCTATTTATGACGTTTACCACCTTGGGATGCAGGAGCAACCCAGGGTGACTGTCGGGGGTACTTAAGCCAAAGTGGCTTTAGCTTTCTCGACAATCGCAGCAAACACCGCTTTATCGTTCACGGCCAGTTCAGCCAGAACCTTACGGTCGATTTCGATGGACGCTTTTTTCAGGCCAGCGATGAAACGGCTGTAGGACAGACCGTTAACACGTGCACCAGCATTGATACGAGCGATCCACAGAGCGCGGAACTGACGTTTTTTCTGACGACGGTCACGGTAGGCGTATTGGCCTGCCTTGATTACCGCTTGCTTGGCGACACGGAATACGCGTGAACGCGCGCCGTAGTAGCCTTTAGCAAGTTTCAGAATTTTTTTGTGACGCTTACGGGCAATGACGCCACGCTTTACACGAGCCATGAGTTACTTCCTCTATTCTTGACTAAATTAACGAAGGCGCAGCATGCGCTCGACTTTTGCCACGTCACACGGTGCCAGCAAGCTGCTACCGCGCAGTTGACGCTTACGCTTGGTCGACATTTTAGTCAGGATGTGGCTCTTGAAAGCGTGCTTGTGCTTGATACCGTTAGCAGTTTTCAGAAACCGCTTAGCAGCACCACTTTTAGTTTTCATTTTTGGCATGTTCGGATACTCCGCATTCAGTTGATAAACATAATCAGAAGGCCTGCCGTGCCCTGTTGATTACTTCTTCTTTTTCGGGGCGATGACCATAATCAGCTGGCGTCCTTCCATCTTAGGATGCTGCTCGACAGAACCATACTCCAACAGGTCAGCTTCAACCCGCTTGAGGAGTTCCATCCCCAGCTCCTGGTGGGCCATCTCACGGCCGCGGAATCGCAAGGATACCTTGGCCCTGTCCCCATCACTCAGGAAACGTACCAGGTTGCGCAGTTTTACCTGGTAATCCCCTTCCTCCGTCCCTGGACGAAACTTGATTTCTTTTACTTGAATCTGCTTCTGGTTCTTCTTCGCTGCGGCAACCTGCTTCTTCTTCTCGAAGATCGATTTGCCGTAGTCCATCACCCGACAAACAGGTGGGATTGCGTCGGCGGAAATTTCCACCAGGTCCAATTTGGACTCTTCAGCAATACGAAGCGCTTCATCAATAGAGACGATGCCAATCTGCTCGCCATCAGCGCCAATTAACCGAACCTCGCGTGCCGAGATATTCTCATTGATCGGCGCTTTCGGTGCAGCTCGTTTATCTTGTCTCGGTTCACGCTTAATAATAATTACTCCGAATCTGGGCGACCACGCCGGGAAACCGCTTGCGCGAGGAACTCAGCGAACTGGGCGACGGGCATCGAGCCCAGGTCAGCACCTTCACGAGTACGCACAGCGACAGTCTGCATCTCGACTTCCCGATCTCCGATAACCAAAAGATAGGGAACCTTGAGCAAAGTATGCTCGCGGATTTTAAAGCCGATCTTTTCATTTCTCAAGTCGGACTTGGCACGAAATCCGCTTTCGTTGAGAGTTTTTTCAACTTCAGCGGCAAAATCGGCCTGTTTATCAGTGATATTCATGATCACTGCCTGAGTCGGAGCCAGCCACGCGGGGAACGCACCCTCGTAGTGCTCGATCAGGATCCCGACAAACCGTTCGAACGAGCCGAGAATCGCCCGGTGCAGCATAACCGGGTGCTTACGGCTGTTGTCTTCGGAGACGTATTCAGCCCCCAAACGGATCGGCAGGTTAAAATCGAGCTGCAAAGTACCACATTGCCACACACGACCAAGACAATCTTTCAGCGAGAACTCGATTTTCGGACCGTAGAAGGCGCCCTCACCCGGCTGCAAATCGTACGCAAGGCCCGCATTGTCTAGCGCGGCGGCCAGTGCAGCTTCGGCGCGATCCCACAGCTCGTCGGACCCGACGCGTTTTTCCGGACGAGTGGACAGCTTCATTTCGACTTCGGTGAAGCCGAAATCGCGATAAACGTCCATGGTCAGCTTGATGAACGCCGCGGATTCAGACTGCATCTGCTCTTCGGTGCAGAAGATGTGGGCATCATCCTGAGTGAAGCCACGCACACGCATGATGCCGTGCAGCGCACCCGACGGCTCATTACGGTGGCAGGCACCGAATTCGGCCAGACGCATCGGCAACTCGCGGTAGCTCTTCAGGCCTTGGTTGAATACCTGCACGTGGCACGGGCAGTTCATCGGCTTGATGGCGTAGTCGCGGTTTTCCGACTGGGTGGTGAACATGTTGTCAGCGTAGTTGGCCCAGTGCCCGGATTTCTCCCACAGGCCGCGATCAACGACCTGCGGAGTCTTGATTTCCAGGTAGCCGTTATCGCGCTGAACCTTGCGCATGTACTGCTCGAGCACCTGATACAGGGTCCAGCCGTTCGGGTGCCAGAACACCATGCCCGGCGCTTCTTCCTGGAGGTGGAACAGGTTCAGGCGCTTGCCGATCTTGCGGTGGTCGCGTTTTTCGGCTTCTTCGATGCGCTGGATGTAGGCTGCCAGCTGCTTCTTGTCAGCCCAGGCAGTGCCATAGATCCGCTGCAGCTGCTCGTTCTTCGCATCACCGCGCCAGTAGGCACCGGACAGCTTGGTCAGCTTGAACGACTTGAGGAAGCGCGTGTTCGGCACGTGCGGGCCACGGCACATGTCGACGTATTCTTCGTGGTAATACAGGCCCATGGCCTGTTCGTCCGGCATGTCTTCCACCAGACGCAGCTTGTAGTCTTCACCACGAGCAGTAAATACGTCGATCACTTCGGCGCGCGGCGTGACTTTCTTGATGACGTCGTAATCTTTTTCGATCAGCGCGTGCATGCGCGCCTCGATAGCAGCCAGGTCGTCCGGAGTGAATGGACGCTCGTAGGCGATATCGTAATAGAAGCCTTCGTCAATGACCGGGCCGATGACCATCTTCGCGGTCGGGTACAGCTGCTTGACCGCGTGGCCAATCAGGTGCGCACAAGAGTGGCGAATGATCTCCAGCCCCTCTTGATCCTTAGGCGTGATGATTTGCAGGCTGGCATCGGCGGTGATCAGGTCGCTGGCGTCAACCAGCTTGCCGTCGACCTTGCCGGCCACAGTGGCCTTGGCCAGGCCGGCACCAATGGATGCGGCGACCTCGGCTACGGAAACCGAATGATCGAATGAACGTTGACTGCCATCGGGAAGAGTAATAGTTGGCATGGCGCCTCCTCTCCTAGTGGTGACCCCTACCAAAGGTCACGTGGGTTGGGATGAGCCAGTACAAGATCCAACACCAGGCCGTTCAGTGATGAACGCCTGCCTTACAGCGGCAGGAGCCTTTCGGCCAACCGATAATCGAACCAGAGTGACTGGAGTGAACTAAAAAAGAACATGGCAAGGCGGCAATTGGCACGCCTGTAAACAGCCAGGTTGCGGATGCTAGCACAGATGAACGGTCGTCGCGCCGACACGGCCTTAGGAAATACAAATTCCAGCGTTTATAGCGGCAAAAGTGAACTTGAGCTGTACGACAGGCCTCAAACGCACCGAGAATCGCCGTTCGTCCTCAAGACTTCAGGAGCCTTTAACTATGCGTTTTTCCTCGACCTTCGCGCTTTCTGCATCGCTGGCCTTCCTCTCCTTCGGCGCACAGGCTGCAGCCCCATCGAACTGGCCTTCGGCCGGCGACCGGGACAACTTTGTCAAAGACTGCACCTCAGCCGCTCAGCAGAGCGTTGACGCCAAAACCGCCAAAGACCATTGCGAATGCGGCGCCGACAAGATCAACGCGGAATTGAGCACCGCTGAAATCAAGGAGCTCATGACCAACCAGAACGCCAAGCAGGAGCTTAAAAACAAAGCGGTTACGGCTATTTCGTCCTGCAAAGTCGTGAAGAAAAAGTAAGACCGACCACTGATCAGGCAGCCTTTTAGCGGAAAAAAAAGCCTGAAAACTGCCATTTCTCACAAATTACGCAGCTTTTACGGCTTTTTTTAACAGCTGATATTTCGCGCCAAAGCCCCGTAGATCGGGGCTTTCAGCCGAACAAGGCACTAAACGCAACGCCATTGAGTAGCAAACAATGCCTTGGGGGGGCTCCCAAGTCGAACATTTCGACTATGATAGCCAAGTGTGCCCAGTTGGCCTGAGCAGCACAGCACTACTGAAAATATATGTTTCTTGGAGATACACCATGTCTAATCGCCAAACCGGCACCGTTAAATGGTTCAACGATGAAAAAGGCTTCGGCTTCATCACTCCTCAAGGTGGCGGTGACGACCTGTTCGTACACTTCAAAGCTATCGAAAGCGACGGTTTCAAAAGCCTGAAAGAAGGCCAAACCGTTTCCTTCGTGGCTGAGAAAGGCCAAAAGGGTATGCAAGCTGCACAGGTTCGCGGCGAGTAATTCTCCGCTGAGCTAAAAAAAACCCCGTCCATGTGACGGGGTTTTTTATGGGCGCTGCAAAAGCCGGGACGCTGTCAGCCGCAGTTGACCCGCGTAATCACCAGGTTGTCGTCGGTGTTCAGGTTCAAGCGGTCGGAGCGGTATTCCAGCGTGATCATGTCGTTGGGCTTGAGGATCCGCGCGTTCTGCGCGCCGGCACGGGTACGCGCCTGATCCAGCAGTTGAGGCGAAGCTTTCTGGCCGATGGCGAATTCGGCAGCCTTCGACTCACAACGGCTATGGCCTGCGTCAGCAACGGCGACGTCTTTGCCTGGCTCAGAGGCACCCGGGGTGCTGCAACCCGCCAACGCGAGTGCTGCCAACAAAGTGCCGAATGATGCGAGCTTCCAAGGCATGAAGCCTCCTATGATAAAAAATGGACAGAGATCGTGCGACAGCGATCTGGCCGTTTGGTTTCAAGACGTAAATCGCCCGACGGCAAGTCTGCCTGACTCAGGGCGTGCATTCGCCAAGTCAATCGTCACCAGATATGAACGCAGTCAGTAGATGTCGATGTAGTCAAACGGTGGGTTTGGCCAATTCTGCGTGAGCGCATTGAAAATCTGCATGACCCAGACTTCATCACTGGCCGCGACTTTACCGACATAACCCGAACCTTTCGCCCAGGTTTCCAGGCGAAACAGCAAGCCATCGATCTCGACACCGCCTACGGCCTTCCCGGAGGAGATATACGCGATACCGGCCTTGGTCACCCGTAACTGGGTATGCTCGTCATCACTGGCACTGGCGAGCAACTGACGGACAGCCTCCAGCGTGACGTTATCGGGGTTGTTCAAATCGATCTGCACCTGGTGTTCCCCGGCAATTGAATTGAGCAACAGTGTCGCACAGCGCCTGCCTCAACCCGAAGCGCCTCATGCCTAAGTAGCAGTGCCAAATACCCTGCAAAAATGGTTAACTGCCGCGACTAAAACCGCGTGCCAGCGCACTGCCCAGCACTTCAAACCCCGCGAGCCCCCCATGACCACTGTAACCCTCCAAGCCGACATTAAAGCCAAGTGGCCTCAAGGACAGAGCTCCTACAGCCCCGGAAGCCCGGAGGAGTTGGCAATCATCGGAATCGACCTGCTGGTCAAGGAACTCGGTACTCAGGCCGCGCAAGCCTTCATCGGCCAGATATTCGAGAAATACCCGGCCGATCACATGGGCGCACACAAGCCCGAGCGCGAATAAGAACCGGCCGGCGAGCGCCGACCGGCAAACACATTACTTCAGGCGCGCCAAGCGCTCGGTCAGCAGATCGAAGAAGCCTTGGGCGTCGCCGTTCTCAACCCAGAACGCGTTCTTCGGCTGCTTCAAGCCGTCATACCAATCGACGATGGTCTGGCCGAAGGTCGGGCCTTCGCGACTGTCTACCACCACGTTAACCTCACGCCCACTGAACAGTGCCGGCTTGAGCAGATAGGCAATGACGGTAGCGTCGTGTACCGGACCGCCCGGGATGCCGTAGTGCTCCATGTCGCCTTTGACGTATTCATTGAGAATGTCGCCAACCACTTTGCTCGCGTTGTTGTTAATCGCCGCGATTTTCTTCAGGCGCGCTTCGCTGGTCAGCACCTTGTGGGTCACGTCCAGTGGCAGGTAGGTCAGCTTGACGCCACTTTTGAGCACGATTTCAGCGGCGATAGGGTCGGCGAACAAATTGAATTCGGCCACCGGTGTGATATTGCCGCCATTGAAGTGCGCACCGCCCATCACCACCACTTCCTTGATGCCTTGGGTGATTTCCGGGGCCTGGGTCAACGCCAGCGCCAGGTTGGTTTGTGGGCCGAGCATGGCGATGGTAATGCTGTGTGGCTTGGCAGTGCTGAGCGTTTTGATCAGGTAGTCGACAGCATTGCCTTCAGCCAGGCCGTTTTTTGGCTCGTGTACGGTGACACCGGAAATACCTTCTTTGCCGTGAATATTCTCAGCGTAAATCGGCGTGCGCAGCATCGGTTTTGGCGCGCCTGCGTACACAGGAATTTCCTCACGCCCTGCCCACTCACGAGCCAGGCGTGCGTTGCGGGAAGTCTTGTCCAGGCGCACGTTACCGGCAACGGTGGTCAGCGCACGAATGCTCAGTTCCTCCGGAGAGGCCATGGCAAACAACAAGGCCACTACGTCATCGGCACCTGGGTCGGTATCGATGATCAGGTCGATTTTTTCCGCCGCTTGGGCGCTGGCTGCTGTGAGCGCGGACAAAAGCAGGACACTCCGAAACAGGTTTTTCAGGGTTGGAAGACCACGTTGCATGAAACACTCCTTGTCGTAGGAAAACTCTAGAAGGTTACGCCGGACACCAGCGCGATATTGCAATAAGGCTGGCACTCGCCAGTGCGCACTACGGCGCGGGCCTTGCGGCTGAGCTGCTTGAATTCTTCGTGGCTGAGCAGGCGGCGCTCGCCGAGGGCAGCCTGGTCAGTCAGGGTGTTGAGTGCCGTGAGCGCAGGTGGCTGCTTGAGCAGGATTTCTTCCGCCAACACGTGGCTTTCCACCTGCATTTCGCTCAGCACAATGCGTAGGGTACTGATGAAATCAGGAATGCCCTGGGTCAGCGCCAGGTCGATCAACTCGACGCCCGGCGGCACCGGCAGGCCGGCATCGCCAATCACCAGGATGTCACCATGACCGAGGGACGCGATCACGCGCGACAGGGCGATATTGAGCAGAGGTGTCTTTTTCATGAGGGTATAAAACCTTGAACGTCCTGCAATACAGGGATAGAGGGTTGCGCGCCGGCGCGAGTGACCGACAGCGCTGCGGCGACCTGACCAAAGCGAATAGCCTCGGCTTCGCTTTTACCGTTGGCGAGCGCGGCGGCAAAACCACCCACGAAGGTGTCACCGGCAGCCGTGGTGTCCACTGCCTTGACCTTTGGCGCCACCAGGTGCTCAAAGCCGTTGCCATCGGCAAACAGCGCGCCCTGCGCCCCCAGAGTGATGATCACTTTGCCGGCGCCCGCCTTGATCAACTGCGTCGCAGCGACCTTGGCGCTGTCGAGGGAATCGACCGTCACGCCACTTAATGCACCGGCTTCGCTTTCGTTGGGAATCAGATAGTCGATCGAGGCGTACCACTGCGCGGGCAACGGGCCACTGGCCGGTGCTGGATTCAGGATCACCGTCTTGCCCAGTTCACGACCGCGCTTGAGAGCATGGCCCACGGTGTCCATGGGTACTTCCAATTGGCAGACGATCACATCGGCCGCCTGCAACACCGAATCGGCCAGCTGCAACGAAGCGGGCGTCAGCTCACCGTTGCTTCCCGCAACGATTACAATCGCGTTCTGGCTGCTGTCATCCACCACAATCAATGCCACGCCGCTTAAGCCGTCGACCGAGCTGACGGCCTGGCAATCAATGCCCTCCACCAGCAATGCGTCGCGCAATTGAGTGCCGTAGGCGTCCGTGCCGACGCATCCAATCATCGCCACATCAGCACCCAGGCGCGCCGAAGCGACCGCCTGATTGGCGCCCTTGCCGCCCGGGACGGTGGAAAACGTTTGGCCAATCAGGGTTTCACCGGCGCGCGGCAAGCGACTGGCGCGGGTGACCAAATCCATGTTCAAGCTGCCTATTACCACTACTTTTGCTGGCATACATCAGTACTCATCAATTCGGTTCAGCGGTATTGGGCGAACACACCCGCAAACGGCGCCGTCGACTCACGTAAAACAATGCTTGGCGTCACGATGCGCTGATCGATCGGCAGTTGGGGTGTCGCAATTCGTCGCAATAAGAGTTCGGCGGCCGTCTCGCCCAATTGCACGATTGACTGCCCGACCGTGGTCAGCGCGGGGTAAACGTAGCGGCCCATTTGAATGTCGTCAAAACCGATCACCGACAGCTCACCCGGCACACGAATATTGCGCTCGGCTGCCGCACGTAATACACCGAAACCGATCATGTCGTTACTGGCGAAAATCGCACTTGGCGGGTTTTCCGACAGCAACTGTACCGCAGCGGCATAACCACCGGTGCTGGTGAAGTCACTTTCCAGGGTGCGACTGGCCGCTACATCCACGCCCGCCTCACGCAGCGCGCGGTGATAGCCCGCAAGCCGCATTTGCGCCACACGGGTGTGACCGGGGCCACCAATGCAGGCGATGTCCCGGTGACCCAGTTCAAGCAAGTGCCGGGTCGCCAGGTAAGCGCCCTCCTCGTGGTCGATACGCACCAGGTCGACATCAATGCCATCCAGCGCACGGTCGACAATGACCATGGGCGTGCGCACCGCACTCAAACCCGCAGCAAGGCCACTGTCGTCACCACCCACCGAGGTCACGATCAAGCCGTCGATGCGCTTCTCGAGCAATACGCGCAAGTAGCTGCGCTGCTTCTCAGCGTTATCGTCGGAGTTGCAGAGGATCACGCAATAACCATTACGCTCACAGTAATCCTCGATGCCCCGGGCCAGTTCGGCAAAATACGGGTTAAGGCTATTGGGCACCAGCAGGCCAATGGTGGCAGTGGTCTTGGCTTTGAGCGAGCGCGCAACCGCACTTGGCACATAGTCCAACTGCTTGATCGCTGCTTCAACCTTGATCCGCACAGGCTCGCTGACCGGCCGCGTCTTGTTAACCACATGGGACACGGTGGTGTAGGAAATACCTGCGAGCGCCGCCACATCCTTGATCGTTGCCATGGTTCAGCCCCGCCGACTGGCGCGCTGGCTGCGGTAGGTGTCGAGGACCACGGCAATCACGATCACGGCACCGGTGATGATGCGTTTGGTAGGCTCTGTAGCACCGATCTGCGCAAGGCCGGCCGCCAGCACCGAAATAATCAACACACCGAAGAACGTACTGATGACCGAGCCGCGCCCACCCATCAGGCTGGTACCGCCGATCACCACCGCCGCGATCACCTGCAACTCAAGGCCGGAGCCGGCATTCGGGTCCGCCGCTTCCAGGCGCGAAATCTGGAACAGTGCCGCCACGCCGGCCAACAGCCCCATCAGGCTGAACACCAGGATCTTGTAGGGTTTGGGATTGATCCCGGCCAGGCGCACCGCCTCTTCGTTAGTGCCGATACCGATCAGGTAACGGCCGAATACAGTACGGGTCAACACCAACTGAGCGGCAACGATGACCAGCAAAGCAATGATAAACGATGGCGAAATACCGAAGGCAACCGGGTTGGACAACCAGGCAAACGAATCACCGATATAGGCGGTGCGCGAACCGGTCATCTGGTAAGCCACGCCACGGGCCATTTCCAGCACGCCGAGGGATACGATAAATGACGGAATGCGCCAGGCCACGGTAATCGAACCGGTGATGGTACCCGCCAATGCTGCGCAGCCCATGCCCAGCACCGCCGCTGGCAATACGCTCCAACCCCAGCTGAGAATCGCCACGCTGACTGCCGATGCGGCCAATGCCAGCACCGAGCCCACCGACAGGTCGATACCGCCGATGATCAGGATGAACGTCATGCCGACCGCCAGCACCATCAGGTCCGGAATCTGGTTGGCCAGGGTGCTGAAGGTGTCATAGGACAGGAAGTGATCGCTGAGTACCGAGAACAGCGCAATCATTGCGAGCAAGGCACCGGCCAGTCCCAGATAAGTACCCAGGCCGTAGAAGTTGCCGCCGGTTTTACCCGGGGAGTTTATTGTTTTCATGGGGTATCCCTAAGCGCTGCGTCGTTCAGCAGCGCGTCACGTTTTTGATAGCCGGCAAAGGCGGCGGCGAGCAACTCGTCCTGGGTCCAGCTGTCGCGCTCGAAGGTCTCGATCAGGCGCCCGGCAGACAGCACGCCGATGCGGTCGCAGATCAGCATCAGCTCCCGCAGGTCGCTGGACACCACTACCAGCGCTTTGCCCTGGCGCGTCAATTCGCCGAGCAACGCATAAATGTCGAACTTGGCGCCGACGTCGATACCGCGGGTTGGCTCGTCAAAGAGCATCACCGCGCAATCGCGCTCCAGCCAACGGCCGATCACGACCTTCTGCTGGTTGCCGCCCGACAGCTCGGACACCAACTGTGCGGGGCTTGAGCTGCGGATGCGCATGGCATCAATCTGGCGCTTGGCCAGGGCAGTTTCGTCCCGGCTGTTCACCACGCCGCCGCCGGAAATTTCCGGCATGTTGCCCAGAGCGATATTGGCGCTGATGGATTGGGTCAGCAGCAGGCCTTCACCCTTGCGGTCTTCGGTAATCAGAGCAATGCCATGAGCCACCGCGTCCACCGGCGAACGGATACTCACCACCTGCGCTGGCGACCCCAGGGCCACCGTGCCACTGTCGGCCAGGTCGGCACCGAAAATCAGGCGTAACAATTCGGTACGGCCCGCGCCGATCAGGCCGGAGATGCCATAGATCTCCCCGGCACGCACTTCAAAGGACACATCGCGGACCTTGTCCGAGCGGGTCAGCCCTTTCACCGTCAGGGCCGGACCGCCAATGGTGCGTGGCCCCAGGTCGATCTGTTCACCCAGCTCACGACCGACCATCAAGGTGACCAGTTGCTCACTGTTGTAATTGGCCATCGGCTCGACGCAGACCAGCTTGCCGTCGCGTAAAACCGCAATACGCTGCGCGACACGAGCCAGTTCTTCGAGCCGGTGTGAAATATAAATGATCGCCACGCCCCGGGCCTGCAGGCGGGTGATTTGCTCAAACAGCATCTCGACTTCACGGGCGGTGAGCATGGCCGTGGGTTCGTCGAGGATCAGTAAATGGCAGTCGCCGATCAGGTTGCGAGCGATTTCGACCATTTGTTGATGGCCGATGCCCAGGCTCCCGACGAGGGTGTCCGGGTCGATCGCGTCGAGGCCGACTTGGGCCATCGCCTCGATCGCAGCCTTGCGCAGTTGCGTGCGGTTGATCCAGCCACAGTTTCTGGGCAGGTTATCCAGAAACAGGTTTTCGGCCACGGTCAGCGTTGGCAGCAGGTTGAGTTCCTGCATAACCATGCGCACGCCCAGCTCTTCAGCCTGGGTGCGACTGCCGGGGCGGTAATCCTGGCCATTGAACTGCATGTGCCCGGTGGTCGGCGTGACCAGCCCGCCGATAATTTTCGACAACGTGCTTTTACCAGCGCCGTTCTCACCAGTCAGCGCCAGCACTTCCCCGCGATTGAGCGTCAGGGTGATGTCGGACAGAACCGGTTGGGCATAGGTCTTGCCGATACCGCTGACCGAGAGGACAGCGTTCGGGGCGGAAGATGACATAAGAAAAATCTCCAGGCGCCCGCTCAGGACGAGCGGGCGCTGTTGGGTGCTACCAGGATTACTTCTTGAGGACGAGTTCGACCGGGGTTTCGATCACGCCGTCTTTGGCATCGACTTGCTCACCCTTGACCAGCTTGAGCGCGTTCTGGATACCGAACACAGCTTGCTGAGCAGCGGCTTGGTCGGCAGTCGCCAGGACACGGCCGTCCTGCAGCATAGGTTTAATGGCTTCGATGTTGTCGTAGCCCACCACCAGCACTTTGCCGGCCTTGCCTGCCGCACGTACCGCGGAGACTGCGCCCAGTGCCATGTTGTCGTTACCGGCCAGCAGCGCCTTGAGGTCCGGGTATTCGCTCAACATGGCGGAGGCCACTTTCTGGCCCTGGTCGATTTCCCAGTTACCCGATTGGGTGGAAACGATCTTCATGCCGGCGGCGTCCATCGCATCCTTGTAGCCTGCGGTGCGCTGCTGGGCGTTGGTGGTGGTCGGCACGCCTTCGATGATGCCGACCTTGTCACCCGAGGTCAGTTGCTTGGCCAGGTAGTCACCCACCAGCTTGGAGCCTTTGCGGTTGTCCGGGCCCACAAACGGGATAGTGAGGTTTTTGCTTTTCAGTACGTCCGGATCAAGGCGGTTGTCGATGTTGACGACCTTGATGCCAGCATCAGAGGCTTTCTTCAGCACAGTGACCAATGCCTTGGAGTCGGCGGGGGCGATCACGATGGCGTTTACTTTGGCGAGGATCATCTGGTTGACGATATCGATCTGCGCACTGGTATCGGTTTCGTTCTTGATCCCGTTGGTGATCATGTCGAAATCAGCGGAATGCGCCTTCTGGTATTCCTTGGCGCCGTCCTGCATGGTCACGAAAAATTCGTTGGCAAGGGATTTCATCACCAGGCCGACCTTGGGTTTGGCGGCGGCGTCATCAGCGAATGCAGAGGAGAGAGGTAGAGCAGCGGATGCGGCAGCAAGCACAGCGACAGCAAGAAGACGTCCAGCAAATGGCAGCTTCATGGGTTCACTCCGATCTTATGATTATTGTAAGCAACGCTTGCACCGAAGAACGCTTCGGCAGCCCTCCCACCCGGGTGGCTGATACGAGCTTTCACGATACTCAGGGAGCGCTGCGTGAAACATCTCGCAAACGTTTGCGTTAGTCAAACTATGAGAACCTTGCCGAGATTTGTCAACGACGGAAATCTGCCTTTCATCTGGCCCGGGCCTTTCATCGTACCGCTGATGTGATTAAACATTGCCTTTGCCCGACCGCTCTCCAAAACGACAGGCAGTGACGCCACCGTCATACACGCCTCCATGAATATTCCATCATGGTTTTCGGACAACCGAACGCAATAGCCCCTCACTGTTCGGAAAGCCGGACAACCGCTCCTCATCCCCCTCTAAAAAATCAATTTAAGTTGTTTTAAATCAACACGTTAATTTATATGTTCGGCCACCATCAGCCTGGTACAAATCCTGCTCTTTCTCAGCACCTCGCGGCATTCAGAATCGCCCGGGTGTTCTAGATGAACCTGCTACCGCACTCATCAAAAACCAGAGAGAAAAATAATGAAATCTGCACTGAAAACCTTCGTTCCGGGCGCTCTAGCCCTACTGCTGCTGTTCCCCGTTGCCGCCCAGGCAAAGGAAGTTGAAACCAAGACCAAACTGTCCAACGTGGTGATTCTCGCCACTGGCGGCACCATTGCAGGTGCCGGCGCCAGCGCCGCCAACAGCGCCACCTACCAGGCGGCCAAAGTCGGTATCGAGCAATTGATCGCTGGTGTTCCTGAGCTTAGCCAGATCGCCAATGTACGCGGCGAGCAAGTGATGCAAATTGCGTCCGAAAGCATCAACAACGAAAACCTGCTGCAGTTGGGTCGCCGCGTTGCCGAACTGGCTGACAGCAAGGACGTGGACGGCATCGTAATCACCCACGGTACCGACACCCTCGAAGAAACCGCTTACTTCCTGAACCTGGTGGAAAAGACCGACAAGCCAATCGTAGTCGTCGGCTCAATGCGTCCAGGTACCGCCATGTCGGCTGACGGCATGCTCAACCTGTACAACGCCGTGGCTGTCGCCGGCAGCAAAGACGCTCGCGGCAAGGGCGTACTGGTCACCATGAACGACGAAATCCAGTCGGGTCGCGACGTCAGCAAAATGATCAACATCAAGACCGAAGCGTTCAAAAGCCCGTGGGGCCCGTTGGGCATGGTCGTTGAAGGCAAATCCTATTGGTTCCGCCTGCCTGCCAAGCGCCACACCATGGATTCCGAGTTCGACATCAAGACCATCAAAAGCCTGCCGGACGTGGAAATCGCCTACGGCTACGGCAACGTGAGCGACACCGCCGTCAAGGCCCTGGCCCAGGCCGGTGCCAAAGCCATCATCTATGCCGGTACCGGTAACGGTTCGGTGTCTTCCAAAGTAGTCCCTGCCCTGCAGGAACTGCGCAAGCAAGGCGTGCAAATCATTCGTTCTTCCCACGTGAATGCCGGCGGGTTCGTTCTGCGTAACGCCGAACAGCCTGACGACAAGTACGACTGGGTTGCCGCACATGACCTCAACCCACAGAAAGCCCGAATTCTGGCAATGGTTGCCCTGACCAAGACTCAGGACAGCAAAGAGTTGCAACGGATGTTCTGGGAATATTGATTGCTAGCGACACCTGTAGAGGCGGGCTCGCCTGCCTCTACCTCCCCGCTCGCCCCTCCGGTACACATTCTCCTCGCTACAGCCCTCTGCCTGAATGACCGTCAAACGAACTTCCTGAATATTAAGCAGTTGCGAAATTCGTAACAGTTAAACACTGTATGCACGTACAGCACACTAAGGAATACTCCGTGGCAACGTCTACTTCTGCAGCGCCAACCCCGCCTGACGCCTATGCACGCCTCGCCGTTCGTGTGCAAAAAATCATCAATTCGACCAACGCCCAAAAAGCCAAGGCCGCCCTGATCTTCCGTTTGCCGGACGAGCCGGAGGAAGAATGGGAGCGCTTGCTGGAAGAAATCGCGGAGAACGACAACGTCACCCTCGCCTATCGGGATGATGGCGGCGTGCAGATTTTCTGGGTTGTGCCGAAGGAAGATTGATTCAATGAGTGCCCGTTTTATTGCTGTTTTTTGCTTGTTTTTTGCCGCTACTGCTCATGCTCAGGCGCCTCGAACATTCGGCGAGGCCAAGAAAGTCGCCTGGAAGCTCTACGCACCACAATCCACGGAGTTCTACTGCGGCTGCAAATACAACGGCAACCGTGTGGATTTGAAAGCCTGCGGTTACATCCCACGCAAAAATGCCAACCGCGCTGCACGCATCGAATGGGAACACATCGTTCCAGCCTGGCAGATCGGGCATCAGCGCCAGTGTTGGCAAACCGGTGGGCGCAAAAACTGTACGCGCTACGACGACGTGTTCAAGCGCGCCGAGGCGGACCTGCACAACCTGGTGCCGAGCATCGGCGAGGTCAATGGCGACCGTAACAACTTCAGTTTTGGATGGCTGCCGGCGCAACGCGGGCAATACGGTTCATGCCTGACCCAAGTGGATTTCAAGGCCAAGAAGGTCATGCCCCGCCCGTCCATTCGCGGGATGATCGCCCGAACGTATTTCTATATGAGCAAACAATACGGCTTGCGCCTGTCAAAACAGGACCGCCAGCTGTATGAAGCCTGGAACAAGACCTACCCCGTGCAACCTTGGGAGCGTCAGCGCAACCAGACCGTGGCGTGTGTAATGGGGCGCGGTAACGAATTTGTCGGCCCGGTGAACCTGAAAGCCTGCGGCTGAAAATGGGCGGGACTGCCGCCCAACCTGCCGGTTACTGCGCAATCTTGTGCTCGATGACCTGCGACTCGGTATCATTTTTCTTGGCGCGTGCCAGTTTTTCGGTCAACAGGGCCTGCTTGGCTTCAGCTTCGGCCTTGCTGGCGAACGGGCCCAGCAGTACCTCGTCCTTACCGTCTGTCTTCACGATATAAAAATTGAAACCATGTTCCAGCAGCCAGGCGGTCAAGTCGGTGAGCGCCTGCAGTTTGTGGTCTGGCGGGCCTACCCATACGTCCCACTCCTGAGCGGCAATCACTCCGGTTTGAGGCTGGCTCTCGGTCACGGCAGGCTTGGCCTTGGGGGCGTCGACCGGTTTACCTTCACCGCAACCGGCCAATGCCAACACCGCAATTGCCATCGCTACTTTACGCACTGCCCTGCTCCTTTAAGGATAAAGAGGCAACTTTATCATTCACTGTCTATTCTGGCCGTCATAAACGTTGGCTTAAACAATGCGAATGATGTACCGCAGACCTGTATGATGCCGCCATGGGAATTAATGTCGCCTCTATGCGTCCTAAAAGAGGCAGTCACAGGGAAGCGCTTAGCAGTAAGCTACACACATCCGACACGTGCCCTGTCTGAAACATGTGCCCTTAAAAGTAATCAAGGAGAAGTCCATGCTGATACTCACCCGAAAAGTTGGTGAAAGCATAAACATCGGTGATGACATTACGATCACCATCCTGGGCGTCAGCGGCCAGCAAGTACGAATCGGCATCAACGCCCCCAAGGACGTTGCCGTGCATCGCGAGGAGATTTACCAGCGCATCCAGGCCGGCCTCACGGCTCCGGACAAAAACCAGACTCCTTGACGCCCCACTCAGTAGCCAGCCTTTTCGTTCACTGTAACGGCTGGCGAAATCCCTTCAGACTGTTCGCGCTTTCTTGCGCGATCCGCGCGCTTGACACGTTCAGCGTCGCTGCAAGATGAAACTGTCTTGGCGCCTGGAACTTGTTGCTTAATTCGCAGCCGAATCTCCTGACTATTATCCTGCCATCCGAGTGCGTTCAGGAGCACGTCGATGAGGCCAACCGCAAAGCAGCCACTTGTTTCCAAGTCCTGGGGGATCGCCCTGCTGATAGGGCTGGTCTTCGTGGCGTTGGGATATGGCGTGAGGTTCGAAATTGAAGGCATCAGCGACCCCGGCAAACGTTCGTGGCTGGACCTGGCGCTCTTCTTGTCTGGCTACCTGTTTGCGTTCTGCCTTCAGCCCCTCCAAAAGGCCATTTTGCGCAAATTGTGCCAACGCGCCGCGCAACGTCCCCCGCAGAAAGCCGCACGATGAGGGCCGGTAATCCGCTATCGGATCGCCGGTATTTACAGCCTTGCAGCAGGATCTATGCTTGGCTTGCACGGTCAGTCAAAGGCGTTAAAGCAGATGGACAGCCTCAGCAAATGCCAAATCGAATCGGCACTGGCAGCGCGCCTGCCCAGCTACAAGATCACGTGTACGTTGCACGCTGACGGCACCCTTTCTGCCATCCTCAGTGGCCCGGAAACCGACCATTTCGCGATTACCGGAATCGTGCGGGCGAATTATCGCGGTGCCGAAGCGATTGCCCGGCTTGCCAATGAAATCCTCAGAGAAATGGTGATGTCCCGCCAGGGAATGAGAAGCAGCCGGCTACAGGCGCCGCCTGATCACATCCCTCGCGAATAAGGCCGAGACCGGTAACGGCTCGGCTTTTTCATTTCAGCCCGCCAGACCCTGCAAACTCAGCAGGCCCTCACCGTCGCGCCGGACCTGCAACTGCTCATAGTCGTGGATGGTGGCATGCGCGGTGGCCATGGGCGTCAGGTGAGTAGAGGTCACCACCATTACATCCGCACCGGCCGCCTCCCCGGCTCGAATACCCACGCTCGCATCCTCGAACACCAGGCACTCCCGCACCGGCACCCCCAAACGCTGCGCCCCCAGCACATAACAGGCGGGGTCAGGCTTACCGCTGACAACATCTTCAGCCGTCACCAACACTGCCGGCGGTGCAATGCCCGCAGCAGTCAGGCGGCGCAACGCCAGTTCCCTGGGTGCAGAGGTGACCAGCGCCCATTGATCGCCAGGGAGGCCGTTCAGAAACTCG
This sequence comes from Pseudomonas sp. O39, assembly GCF_045447295.1. Lineage (NCBI taxonomy): Bacteria > Pseudomonadati > Pseudomonadota > Gammaproteobacteria > Pseudomonadales > Pseudomonadaceae > Pseudomonas > Pseudomonas sp. O39. Next base: position 394,227 of record NZ_JBJGXV010000002.1, on the reverse strand, counting down.
ACAGCGCCGCAAATCGCCACGACCCCCTCGACATCATTGATTTCCGCTTCGGTGATCCACTGCGCTTCAACTTCAGGGTCCACGCCTGGCAATGCTTGACGGGTGATGGTGTCAATAGCGCGTGCGCCATGGATGGTGGTCAGGAAGGCCGCCACATCCAGCCCGTGGCGCTCAGCCCAAGTGCTCCAAACACGCTCGGCGGCCGCAATAGAGTTGAGCAGGGTCCCATCCATATCGAACAGAAAGGCGCGGTAACGTTGGGCAAATACGGCTGAACCTCGGACGGACACGGCGTGGATTCCTCTTGGGCATTAACAAATAATCGACCCGACGCAATCTACGGGTCACCTCCTCGCTTGTAAACGCCAGCGCCGCGCTGCTAACCAAGCGATTGCATTACAGGTTTGTCATCAACCTGTAAGTCTTGTCAGCACCCTCACTTCCTACAGTGGCGTCGTCAGTCACCCACATCGGGTGGCACAACTTCCCACTGAAGATGAAGGGCCGCACGATGAAACCTGCAAGCAAACTCTGCCTGATTGCCGCCAGCCTGTTGATGCTGGGTACCGGCACCGCCATGGCCGGCACCGTCGCACCGGTCAAAGCCGACAACGTGGTGCTGGTGCACGGTTCCTGGGCTGACGGCTCAAGCTGGTCAGAAGTCATCACCCGCCTCCAGGCCGCCGGCCTGCACGTGACCGCCGTACAGAACCCGCTGACATCGGTTGCCGATGACGTCGCCGCGACCAATCGCGTACTGAACCAACAGGACGGCCCTACCGTGCTGGTCGGCCATTCCTACGCCGGTACCGTGGTCAGCGACGCCGGGGCGAACCCGAAAGTCAGCGCCCTGGTGTATGTGGCAGCCCGTGCACCGGACGCCAACGAAGACTTCGTCGCCATTGCTGCCAAGTACCCGAGCATGCCCGTGCGAGCCGGTGTTGTTGAGCACGACGGCTACCTCACCCTGAACCAGGACGCCTTCCTGAAGTACTTCGCCGCCGATGTACCGCACGCCAAGGCGCTGCAGCTGTACGCGGTACAACAACCGATTGCCAAGACCCTTTTCAGCGGCCGCACCGTCAATGCGGCCTGGCACACCAAGCCGTCCTGGTACGCCGTGTCGAGCAATGACCAGACCATCAACCCGGACCTTGAGCGATTCCTCGCCAAGCGCATGAACGCCACCACCATCGAGCTGCCGTCGAGCCACTTGTCGCTGGTGTCCCACGCCAAGGAAATCACTGACCTGATCCTCGAAGCGTCCGGCCGTCAGCCTTAAACCGTTCATTACGAACTTGTCATGATCCTGTTGGCTGGCTGTTTGAGCTGCCTGGTTACTGTGAACTCACTGCCAGGAGCTGGCAGCCAACCCTTTAAAGAGAGAGACCACCATGAAACTGTTTATCCTCGGCTTCAGCGCCTTACTTGCCACCGGCTCAGCGTTCGCAGCCGACACAACCCCCGCCACCAATGTGATCCACGACAAGACCGGCTTCTTCGTGCACCTGGATGTCGACAAAGTCCTGTCGAGCACCGACACCTACGGCCAGTGCGGTATCGTCCCCGCCCGCCTCGATTACCTGGACCATCAGGGTCGCGAGCATGTGCTGGACTATCAGGTTCAGGGCATTGGCTGCGCCAGTGACAATTGATCGGGCTACACTTGCGCAACGCTTAGAACCAGGGCACTTCCCATGAACATCCTCGTAGTCGAAGACGAACCCAAGGCCGGCAATTACCTGCTCAATGGCCTGCAGGAACTGGGTTACTCGGTGAGCCTCGCCCGTGACGGCGTGGACGGGTTGCACCTGGCGCTGGAAACGCCATTCGACGTGATCGTGCTGGACGTGATGATGCCAAAAATGGACGGCTGGGAAGTGCTGCGGCGCCTGCGCAAGGAGGCTGACACTCCGGTACTGTTCCTGACTGCCCGCGATGACATTGCCGACCGTATCAAGGGCCTGGAACTGGGTGCTGATGACTACCTGATCAAACCCTTCTCCTTCGCCGAGTTGGTCGCGCGCTTACGCACCCTGACCCGCCGCGGCCCGAGTCGCGAAGAAGAGCAACTGCACATTGCCGACCTGCAAATCGATGTACTGAAACGCCGGGTCACCCGTGCGGGTACACGCATTACCCTGACCAACAAGGAATTCGCCCTGCTGCACCTGTTCGCCACCCACCAGGATCAGGTGTTGTCACGCTCGATGATTGCCTCGCGGGTCTGGGACATGAATTTCGACAGCGACACCAATGTGGTCGACGTCGCGGTACGACGCCTGCGTCTGAAAATCGATGACCCATTCCAGCTCAAGTTAATTCACAGCGTGCGGGGCATCGGCTACCGCTTCGATATACAGCCATGAACCGCCGCCGGCACTACTCGCTGACTCTGCGCCTGGCGCTGATCTTCGCTCTGCTCGCCTTCGCCCTGCTGGCCACCCTGGGCGTTGCGCTGTATCGCGAACTTGAGCGTGAACTGATCAAACGTGACGATGCTGCCCTGATCTATCGCGCCGACCAGTTACGCAACCTGCTCAACGACAGCAATACCCTGGACCTGATCAAGACCAAGCCAGAGCTGTTCAAGAACATGCTGGGCAACAGCGAGTCGGTGCTGAGCATCGCGGCGCCGGGGCAAAAGCCGTTGCTGTTGGTCAACCCGGGCAACATTGAAATGCCGTCCGTGCCCCCCGTACCAAAAGACCACGAGCTGGGCTTTTCCGACGTGCACCATTTGCCCGGTGTAAATGGCGTGCCTTTCGCCACCGTGGCCGCATCCATCGACTCCGGTGACCTGGGCAGCCTGCAAGTCACCACCGGGCGCCTGATGACTGAACGCACCGCCATGCTCGCCAGCTATCGCCTGAGTGTGTTTATCCTGGCAACCGTTGCGGCAATCATCCTCGCATTGGTGGGGTACCTGCTGGTGCACCGCGGGCTTTTGCCGTTGCGGCGCCTGGCCAAACACGCCCAAGGCATCGGCGTGGGCAACCTGGCTGAACGACTCGACAGCCACGGTGCGCCGAAAGAACTGCTGCCGATGATCAACGCCTTCAACACCATGCTCGAGCGACTGGCCAAAGGCTTCGTGCAGCTGGGCCAGGTGTCCACCGACATGGCCCACGAACTGCGTACGCCGATCAACAATCTGCTGGGCGAAACGCAAGTCGCCCTGCAACAGAGCCGCAGCATCGAAAGCTACCAGCAACTGCTGGCCTCCAACGTCGAAGAGCTCGAACGCCTGGCGCGGATGCTCGACAACATGCTGTTCCTCGCCCGCACCGACCCGGCCAGCGCCCTGCGCCAGCGCCAGGAGCTGAGTGCGGCGGAGGAAGTGGAGCGTATGGCTGACTACTTCGAAGGGTTGGCGAGCGACGTGGATATCAGCATTCTCGCCGAGGGTGACGGTGTGATCTGGGCTGAACCGATGTTATTGCGTCGTGCACTGGCCAATCTGTGTGCAAACGCTATCAAGTACGGCGCCCCCCGTTCAGAACTTTTGATTCAGGCGGTTCCAGATGCCGATGGCATCAACCTGCGGGTCAGCAATCGGGGTGAAACCATACCCGCCGAGCATTTGCCGCGCCTGTTCGAACGGTTTTACCGAGTGGATGAGTCGCGGGAACGCTCGGCCCAGTCCAACGGGTTGGGGCTATCGATTGTCGCAACGATCATGCTGCTGCATAACGGTCGCTACAGCGTTACCAGTGAGGCAGGGGTGACGTGTTTTGAGTTGTTCTTTCCACGGCGGGAAGCCTGACCTCCCAGGCGAGAACCTTGGTGGTATTTTGCAAAGGTTTGTCGCTCACGGTCGGCCCGAACTGGTACTAATCTTCGTTCCCAAGCGCTCTCTCACTTCAACCAAAAAAGGTGTCACGCTTTGGAGAAAAAACAATATCGGCTAGGTTGGGCGAACACACTGAACATCCCGGCTCAAGGTAGAGCCGGTGGAGGCAATGACGGAGGTTCGGGCATGGAAAAACGCTTGGGTTTACTGGAAAAAGGGCTGGCTGAAATGAAAGAGAAGCTATTCGCCGTTTCGAGCAGGGCAGACTCCATGGAAAAGCACTTCGCCACCAAGGCGGACCTGGCGACCACAGAGCTGAATCTCATCAAATGGTACGTCGCTACCGCGTTCGCAATGACCGGGCTCGCGTGCGCCATTACCGTCGGCCTGACCCGACTGTTGAACGGCTAAGGCAGATCAACTGATCTGCCCACCGGTTTGCACCCAATCAACCTGAGTGTTCCATGCCGCACGTACGGCTACGCGCAGCCCCTCGACTGTCGTCACTAACGGCATCGAAGCCTGCCCACTGCCTGCGACTTGCTCCGGCAGGTTCGGTACATGAATAAACCCGCTGCGAACGTCCGTACCGACCAGCGCGTGCTGCAGCAGGTAAAACACCTGATTACACACAAATGTGCCCGCCGTCTGCGAAACCGACGCCGCAATCCCGGCCTCGCGCATCGCCTTGACCATAGCCTTGATCGGCAGCGTGCTGAAGTAGGCGGCCGGCCCGTCGACCACGACCGCCGTATCGATAGGTTGCTCACCCAGGTTGTCGGGGATGCGCGCGTCGTTAACGTTGATCGCGACTCGCTCCACGGAGATATCACTACGCCCAGGCCCGAGACCCGTGGCAATCACCATCGCCGAGCGCAATTCGGCGATTAGCCCAGCCAGGCACTGCCCCACCATGGCAAACGCACAAGGCAGCAGACGCGCAACAATCTGCACACCCTCGCCCAGTTGCACGCCATCCAACTGGCGCACCGCCTCCCAGGACGGGTTGACCGGGTCTTGATCAAAGGGCTCGAAGCCCGTCAGCAGTAAAGTTTGCATCTTGGCCTCACATCAACAGGTAGAGCAGGACAATATTGACGACCAGCATCATTAAGGCGGTCGGCAGTTGCGCCTTGATCACTGCGTTCTTGTCCGGCAACTCCAGCAACGCCGCCGGCACGATATTGAAGTTGGCCGCCATAGGCGTCATCAGCGTACCGCAATAGCCGGAGAACATACCGATCGCCGCCATCACCGCCGGGTTACCGCCATAGATACCCACCAGTACCGGCACGCCAACACCGCCTGTCATGACCGGGAAAGCCGCAAAGCCATTGCCCATGATCACGGTGAACAGGGCCATGCCCAGTACATACACCATCACCGCAACCAGTTTGAAATCCAGGTTGATGTAGGTGGTAGTCACATGCGCAACCGCCGTGCCGACCCCGGCCTCATTGAATAAAAGCCCGAGCATCGCCAGCATCTGCGGGAGCACCATGGCCCAGCCCAAGGCTTCGGTCAGGCGCCGGGATTCGCGCAAGGCTTGCACAGGCGTATCGCGGGTCAACCAGCAGGCCAGGCCGAGGGCGATCAGGCAACCGACACCGAGCGATACAAAGGTGGTGTTTTTCGGGTCCAGCAGTGGCACGCCACCGATTTCGGTGTGCTTGAGCAACACCGAACCAATCACGGTAGTCAGGGGAATGGCCAACGCCGGGATAAACAGCTTGTGGCCCAGTCGACCAGCACTGGCACGGGCAGACTTGTCATGCAACTGGGCATGTGCGCCTCGACCGACGCCGCCAAAACCTGCGATCAACGCCATCACTACGACGCCAATGCCAATGAGTATCGGCGGCAAGCGCTCCCCGACCAGGAACGGTATAGCGAACAGCAGCCAAAATGCGGCGCTGGACCAGCGCTTGGGGTGGGTTCGATCCATCAGGATCATGCCTGCGGTAATCAGCAACAAAATGCCGGCAAGCCAGTACAGGTATTCAATCGAGATGATCATTGCGCGGCCTCCACAGGCGTGACGGCGGGCGTCATCTCGCGGGTGAGTCTTCGGTCAAACCGATGCAGGCGAATCGCGTGGATGATAAAGGCACAAATCGCTGTCGGGATGCCCCACACCGCAATGTGCAACGGCTCCACATCTATGCCCGAACCCAGCAGGAAGGTATGCATCAGCGCAATTGCACCGAAGGCGACAAAGATGTCTTCACCGAAAAACAGCCCGACGTTATCGGTTGCCGCACACATGGCCAGTACCTTGTGACGCAGCGTGTCCGGCAGCTTGCCATAGCGCTTTTCGGCGGCGCCCTCGGCCATCGGCGCCAACAGCGGCCGCACCATTTGGGGATGCCCACCCAGGCTGGTGAGCCCCATCGCCGCCGTGGACTCGCGCACAAACAGATAGATGATCAACAAACGTCCGACGGTGGCGCGTTCAAAGCGAGCGATCCAGTTCTGCGCGTGCAGGCGCAAACCATGGCGCTCCAACAGGCCAATGACTGCCAGGGGCAATAACAAGATCAGTTGCAGGGCGCGCGTTTGAAGAAAACCTTCGCCCATGCTGGCGAGGATTCTGTCCAACGGAAAGTGGGCGGCAAGCCCTGTGGCGATGGAGGCGGCGGTGACTACCAACAGTGGATTGAAGCTCAAGACGAAGCCAACCACGATGACAAGTACGCCGATCAACGGCCATAGGTTCACAACAGTTTGCATGACGATGAGGTCCTTGAATGCGCGCTGCGGCGCCATTACAGCAGGATGTGAACAAAGGGTTCACAGCATGAAAGTAGCGTGCAGCCCGGCGCGGTTTTTATTGTTGACCTGGAAGGTCGAGCGTCAGTGGCGGCAACTGTGCTGCTTGGGGGCGGGGGGTGTCCAACAAGAAAAATTGTTGCTGCAAACCAATAAATTTTGTGGGTAATTGGCGCCAGATGATCCGGCGCCGTGCAGGGATTTAGCCCAGGCGTTTTTGAAAAAAGTGCCGTTGATGACCCGGCGGATAATCAGCGATATGACCAAACTCACTGAAGCCCAGCTTGCGATAAAAGTCCGGCGCCTGGAAGCTGAAGGTGTCCAGCCAGATCCCGGCACATCCGCGTTCACGCGCCAGATCTTCAGCGGCGCCCATCAAACGCGTGCCGGTTCCTTGAGTACGCATCTGGTCCGGAATGCTCAAGAGTTCAACGAACAACCATCCGTAGGAAATCTTCCCATATAGACCGCCCACCACCTCTTGAGAAGTGGGATCACGTAGCAAAATGCCGACGGTTTCAAATGCCATTGCACCGGTATGGCTGAGGTTATACGCCCTCAGCGGTTTGAGGATGGCCTCACGCTCCTGCGCCGTCACGTCGAACGACACTTCCATTGCCAATTCCATCGTTTGCTCCCAGGGCTGAATTCAATCATCCGTCAGTATGCAGGGTCACTGCGGCTTGCGCAGCACCTCACAATCGGTGCAGATTGACTACAGGCCTCTTAATGCTGCGGCCCCACCGGCAATGCCTCCAGCGCTGCGGCGCCCATTTGAAAGCGCGGTATTGATCCACGCAGATCGGTTCGACAGCGAAATCCTGTTCCAGACCTATACTCAATAACGCGGTCACGCGTTGCGCGCACCGCTCACGGTACTTTGCCAACGAAGAGGGAGTCACTATGTACGCCGGACAAATAGGTATGGCGACAACGAATGGTGAAATACGGTGCCAGTTGGTTGTTCAAATCATCTGCCTGTTATCGGTCGCTACCCTGTTCTGCTGATCAGTCAGTAACAGCCGCCTTCCACATCTGCCGCTGGAGCCCATGCGGCGGACATCTTCGCGCCCGACACTTAAATAATATGCCTGAAGGGCTTGAACTGGCGCGCAATAAATATAGGTGCCAGCGTCATGATGAAGATAGCGAAAACCAGCGCGGGAATAACCCAGAGCATCGAATGGCCTTCAATGAAGGGGCCATAGACGATACTCAGCCTGTTCATCACAAAGATATGTAAGCAGTACACACCCAGGGTAGAGCCTGCCAGCACATTTAATGTTTTAGCGTATCTGGACAGTCGCGTCCCTAGCCCCATCAATAGCCGAAACCCGAAAACAGCCCCCGCCACGACAAAAGGCGAAAGGTAAGAAAAAAACAGTTGATTGGGCGTGCCGTCTCGCAGAGATAACCAATAGGTCGCCAACGCGGTGCACACGGCGCTCGTGATAAAACCTGCGGCATCCGCCAGAAGCGATTGCTTCACCTGCGTTTTGATCCGATCAAACACATAAGCGCCAAGAAACACAAACCCACTTAACCCGACAAACGATGAAAGACCGTACACAGAGGCTACGTCACCCATCCCCGGATAAAAGTAAGCGACTAAGGGAATCACGCAGGCAACGACGAACCAAATAGAGAGGTAGGTGATCTTCTCCGCGTCTGTGGAATGTCGATAAATCTTCGACATGAATGGAATAAACAGATAAATCCCCACCAAGGCATACAGGTACCACAGGTGAAAATAAGCAGGCCCCTTGAGCACGGAAAACAATGAGGCACTTAACCCACTGTAATCACCACTCAACCTGGCCTTCCACAGCACGTAGAACACCGACCAAAATATAAGTGGCGGGAAGATGCGTAAAAATCGCTTGGTGTAAAACTGCGTCACCCCTTCTTCCCTGCCCAGCAACAGTGCACCCGACAACATCAAGAAGAGTGGAACACACGCCCGAACAAGTGAGTCATACGCATTAAAATAAACCCAGTCATGACTAAATTCGGCAACGCCCGTTGCGAACACATGAAGAACAACGACCATTAAGCAAGCGATGATTCGTGTGAAATCCAATCCAACACTAAGGTCTTTTCTCATTGTTCCCTTCGAGCCCCTATCACGCGACATTCGAGTTTTATTTTATCTCGCAGCCTTTTCCTTAGGCTGACTTCACCAAAACATTCGTTATAACAGTAGCGTGAAAAGCGCCCGTACGGGTATAGGCTATTTTGTCGATCCCTCATAACACCTGCGCTGATTGCCCTCATGCCGGCTTGAATCCAAAGCTATTCAGCACTGCACGAAGGCGCTCAAATTGGATGCCTAGTCAAATCGAGGACAACAAAAAAGGGCCCACCTTTCGGTGAGCCCTTCTAGACCGCCCAGCAGAGCGGATTTTGTTTGGTAGGCGCGATTGGACTCGAACCAACGACCCCCACCATGTCAAGGTGGTGCTCTAACCAACTGAGCTACGTGCCTGCTGTGAGGCGGCATTCTACGGAATTCCGGAGGGGTGTCAACATCTTTTTTGCAGCTAACCCTATGAATATGCGAATTATTTATTCGCGCCGGGCACACCCTAGGTTTTCGGGTGGCTGGCAGGCAATTTTCAACTCAGGTAGGATCGGCGCACTCGTAAAAAATATAAAACAGAGGTTCCAGGATGGCGAACACCCCCTACCCCCAGTCATATTACGCCGCATCCGCGAATGCGGTTCCGCCGCGCCCGGTACTGCAAGGTGAAGTCGAAACCGATGTGTGCGTGATTGGCGCTGGCTACACCGGCCTTTCAAGCGCGCTGTTTCTGCTGGAGAGCGGTTTTCGCGTCACCGTGCTGGAAGCCGCCAAAGTGGGGTTTGGCGCCTCGGGCCGTAATGGCGGGCAGATCGTCAACAGCTATAGCCGCGACATCGACGTGATCGAACGCAGCGTCGGCCCCAAGCAGGCGCAACTGCTCGGGCAGATGGCGTTTGAAGGCGGCAGGATCATCCGTGAACGCGTGGCAAAGTACCAAATCCAGTGCGACTTGAAGGACGGCGGCGTGTTCGCTGCACTCAACAGCAAGCACATGGGTCATCTGGAGTCGCAGCAACGACTGTGGGAGCGCTACGGCCATACGCAGCTGGAGTTGCTGGACGAGCGCCGTATCCGCGAAGTGGTGGCCTGTGACAACTATGTCGGCGGCCTGCTGGACATGAGTGGCGGACACATTCATCCGCTCAACCTCGCGCTGGGCGAGGCGGCGGCTGTGGAGTCGCTGGGCGGCACAATCTACGAGCAATCGGCGGCAGTGCGCATCGAGCGCGGCGCCAACCCAGTGGTGCACACTGCCGAGGGCAAGGTCAGGGCCAAGTTCGTCATCGTCGCGGGCAACGCCTACCTCGGGAACCTGGTGCCGGAGCTGGCGGCCAAATCGATGCCATGCGGCACACAGGTCATCACCACCGCACCGCTGGGCGATGAGCTGGCCAGGACGTTGCTGCCGCAGGATTACTGCGTCGAGGACTGCAACTACCTGCTCGACTACTACCGACTTACCAGCGACAAGCGCCTGATCTTCGGCGGCGGCGTGGTGTATGGCGCGCGTGACCCGGCAAACATTGAAGCAATCATCCGCCCGAAGATGCTCAAAGCCTTCCCGCAGCTCAAGGATGTGAAAATCGACTACGCCTGGACCGGTAATTTCCTGCTGACCCTGTCGCGCCTGCCGCAGGTTGGTCGCCTGGGCGACAACATCTATTACTCCCAAGGCTGCAGTGGCCACGGCGTGACGTACACGCACCTGGCTGGCAAGGTGCTGGCAGAAGCGTTGAGAGGCCAGGCAGAGCGTTTTGATGCGTTTGCCGACCTGCCGCACTACCCGTTCCCGGGTGGGCAACTGTTGCGCACGCCGTTTGCGGCGCTGGGCGCGTGGTACTACGGGCTGCGGGATAAGTTGGGGTTCTGAGCCTACCTGATTGTGGGAGCGGGCTTGCTCGCGAAGGCGGTGTGTCAGCCACTGAATATGTAGCTGACAAACCGTATTCGCGAGCAAGCCCGCTCCCACATTTCTGACCGAGGAACAGCCGGAGCCAAATTGCAGACACAAAAAACCCCGGTCTTTCGACCAGGGTCTTTGCTATCGGATCAAAGAAGCTTAACGCTTGCTTTGTGCTTCAAGGCGTTCAGTGGGCCTTGAGGCAGATATGGCGCAGCGGACGGGACTCGAACCCGCGACCCCCGGCGTGACAGGCCGGTATTCTAACCGACTGAACTACCGCTGCGTATCGCTTGACCGGCTGCGCGTGAACGCTCAACCGTCTTTAAACATCTGATCGTTCAGCCTTGGCTGTTCGATCTCAAGCCCGACAAGTCGAACCTGGAAATATGGCGCAGCGGACGGGACTCGAACCCGCGACCCCCGGCGTGACAGGCCGGTATTCTAACCGACTGAACTACCGCTGCGCGTCGGTGCAACCTTTAACGTTGCGTCTTGCCCTGAAGCAAAACTCTCAAGAAGTGGTGGGTGATGACGGGATCGAACCGCCGACCCTCTGCTTGTAAGGCAGATGCTCTCCCAGCTGAGCTAATCACCCTTTGCTTCGTTGAGGCCGCGAAATTTACGCAGGTAGCGGACCTAAGTCAATAGCCTGCTTGAAGTTTTTCTGAAAAAGACAAAATTGCTTCAAGACGGCTACCGGCCCTACTCGCTGTAAATCATCTTCTTGCTCATGCCACCGTCCACCACAAACTCCTGCCCGGTGACAAACCCCGCCTGACGCGACAGCAACCACGCCACCATCGCCGCCACGTCTTCAACCGTACCCACCCTGCCCGCCGGATGCTGGGCGTGATCGGCATCGGTCAATGGCTCGGCACGCCGAGCAGCAGGATCACGCGCATCGATCCAACCAGGGCTCACGGCGTTAACCCGCACCTCTGGCCCCAGACTCATGGCCAAGGCGTGAGTCAGGGCCAGCAGACCGCCCTTGCTCGCCGCGTAGGCTTCGGTGTCGGGCTCCGACTGGCGGGCCCGGGTCGACGCCAGGTTGACGATGGCACCGCCGTGGGCACGCAGATACGGCGCACAGTGCTTGGCCAACAGCATCGGCCCACTGAGGTTCACCGCCAGCACCCGGTTCCAGTAAGCCAGGTCAAGGCTCTCCAGGGTGATATTGCGCGGGTCGGCCACTGCCGCGTTGCACACCAACGCATCCAGGCGCCCGAACTGGCCCAGCACTTCGGCAACGCCCTGGGCGACTTGTTTCTCATCCGCCACGTCCATGGTAATAAACCAGGCATTGTCACCCAGCACCTTGGACACCTTGGAACCGCGCTCGCGGTCAAGGTCGGTCAACACCACTTGCCAGCCTTCACTAATCAGCCACGCGGCGATACCGAGGCCAATGCCGCGCGCCGCGCCCGTCACCAGTGCAACGCGACCGTTACCGGTCGCTGCAGCGTCCATGGACCACTCGATCACAAGGCAGCCAGCCCGCGGGCCAGGTCAGCCTGCAAGTCAGCCACATCTTCCAGGCCCACGGCGATGCGAATCAGGCTGTCACGGATGCCCGCCGCTTCACGCTCTTGCGGGGTCAGACGACCGTGGGAAGTGGTACCTGGGTGAGTAATAGTGGTTTTGCTGTCACCCAGGTTGGCGGTGATGGAGATCAAGCGCGTCGCGTCGATAAAGCGCCAGGCGCCTTCTTTGCCACCCTTCACTTCAAAGCTCACCACACCGCCGAAACCACGCTGCTGACGCTGAGCCAACGCGTGCTGCGGGTGGCTCTTGAGGCCGGCGTAATGGACCTTCTCGATACCGTCCTGCTGCTCCAGCCACTCGGCCAAAGCCTGCGCATTGGCGCAATGGGCTTTCATGCGCAGGCTGAGGGTCTCCAGACTCTTGAGGAAGATCCAGGCGTTGAACGGGCTCAGGCTCGGGCCAGCGGTACGCAAGAAGCCCACCACTTCCTTCATCTGTTCGCTGCGGCCAGCAACCACGCCGCCCATGCAACGGCCCTGGCCATCGATGAACTTGGTGGCCGAGTGCACAACGATGTCTGCGCCCAGCTTCAACGGCTGCTGCAAGGCAGGCGTGCAGAAGCAGTTATCGACCACCAGCATCGCGCCTTTAGCATGAGCTATTTCGGACAAGGCGGCTATATCCACCAACTCGGCCAGTGGGTTGGAGGGCGACTCGACGAACAACAGCTTGGTGTTGGCCTTGATTGCCGCCTCCCAGCCGGAAAGTTCGGCCAAAGGCACGTAGTCCACTTCAACACCGAAGCGCTTGAAGTACTTCTCGAACAAGCTGATGGTCGAACCGAATACGCTGCGCGACACCAGCACGTGGTCACCCGCGCTGCACAGGCTCATCACCACGGCCAGAATGGACGCCATGCCGGTTGCCGTGGCGACTGCCTGCTCAGCACCTTCCAGCGCCGCGATACGCTCTTCAAACGCTCGCACGGTCGGGTTGGTGTAGCGCGAATAAACGTTGCCCGGCACTTCACCGGCAAAACGCGCAGCGGCGTCGGCAGCAGTGCGGAACACATAGCTTGAGGTGAAGAACATCGGGTCACCGTGCTCACCTTCCGGGGTGCGGTGCTGGCCGGCGCGCACAGCCAGGGTATCGAAAGCTACGCCATCGAGGTCGCTGTCCAACCGACCGGCATCCCATTCCTGACTCATGCTGCGACTCCTCACTCAATTCTTTATTTAAGATACAAAACCGGCCCCTCAGGGCCGGTGTTTACTCAGTTGTTGTACAGATCGATGATCGCGCTGACCGCCTGGGTCTTGATCTTCGACGAGTCGTTACGCGCCTGCTCGATCTTGTTCAGGTAAGCCTCATCGACATCACCGGTCACATACTTGCCGTCGAACACGGCGCAGTCGAACTGCTCGATCTTGATCTTGCCACCGCCGACCGCTTCGATCAGGTCCGGCAGGTCCTGATAGATCAGCCAGTCGGCGCCGATCAGGTCGGCCACGTCCTGGGTCGAACGGTTGTGGGCGATCAGTTCGTGGGCGCTCGGCATGTCGATACCGTACACGTTCGGGTAACGCACGGCAGGCGCGGCGGAACAGAAGTACACGTTCTTCGCACCGGCTTCGCGGGCCATCTGGATAATCTGCTTGCACGTGGTGCCGCGCACGATGGAGTCGTCCACCAGCATCACGTTCTTGCCACGAAATTCCAGCTCGATGGCGTTGAGCTTCTGGCGGACCGACTTCTTGCGCGCTGCCTGGCCCGGCATGATGAAGGTACGGCCGATGTAGCGGTTCTTGACGAAACCTTCGCGGAACTTGACGCCCAGATGGTTGGCCAGCTCCAGCGCAGCGGTACGGCTGGTGTCCGGAATCGGGATCACCACGTCGATATCGTGCTCTGGACGTTCGCGCAGGATCTTCTCGGCCAGCTTCTCGCCCATGCGCAGACGCGCCTTGTAGACCGAAACGCCATCAATGATCGAATCCGGACGCGCCAGGTAGACGTGTTCGAAGATGCACGGGGTGAGTTTCGGCGCCACAGCACACTGACGGGTATGCAGCTTGCCATCTTCGGTGATGTACACCGCTTCGCCCGGGGCCAGGTCACGGATCAGGGTGAAGCCCAGCACGTCCAGGGACACACTTTCGGAAGCGATCATGTACTCGACGCCCTCGTCGGTGTGACGCTGGCCGAACACGATCGGGCGGATGCCGTGGGGGTCGCGGAAACCGACGATGCCATAACCGGTGATCATGGCCACCACCGCGTAGCCGCCGACGCAACGGTTGTGCACATCAGTGACGGCAGCGAACACATCTTCTTCGGTCGGCTGCAACTTGCCACGCTGGGCCAGCTCGTGAGCGAACACGTTAAGCAGCACTTCCGAGTCGGAGTTGGTGTTGACGTGGCGCAGGTCAGATTCGTAAATCTCCTTGGCCAGCTGTTCAACGTTGGTCAGGTTACCGTTGTGCGCCAGGGTGATGCCATAAGGCGAGTTGACGTAAAACGGTTGAGCTTCGGCCGAAGTCGAGCTACCGGCAGTCGGGTAACGCACATGGCCAATGCCCATGTGCCCGACGAGGCGTTGCATGTGACGCTGATGGAACACGTCACGCACCAGGCCATTGTCCTTGCGCAGGAATAACCGGCCGTCGTGGCTGGTCACAATACCGGCAGCGTCCTGGCCGCGGTGCTGGAGGACGGTTAGCGCGTCATACAGCGCCTGATTGACGTTCGACTTACCGACGATACCGACGATGCCACACATGCGACGCAACCCCTACTTAATGAATCTTGACTGAACACAGCTTACTGAGGCGTTTTGGCCGGTAAAAGGTGTTCCTTGAACGGAAGATCAGCGGGTACGCTGATTCCGCTGGCCAGCCACTGACTGCTCCACCCCAGAATGAGGTTCTTGGACCAGTCTGCAACCAATAGAAATTTTGGCACGAGTACCGACTCCTGCCACCACGAATCCTGCTGTACCGGCCCCAGGCTCAACAGCCCGACCGCCACAACCACCAGCAGGCCGCCACGCGCGGCGCCGAAGGCCATGCCGAGAAATCGATCGGTCCCGGAGAGGCCGGTGACACGTATCAACTCGCCAATAAGATAATTGACCATTGCCCCCACCAGCAGCGTGGCGATGAACATGATGGCGCAGCCCGCGATAACGCGAGCCGAAGGTGTTTCGATATACCCGGCCAGGTAAACCGACAGTGAACCACCGAACATCCAGGCTACGACTCCTGCGATGATCCAAGTCAGCAACGACAGTGCTTCTTTTACGAAGCCGCGGCTTAGACTGATCAAAGCGGAGATGGCGACGATTGCAACGATCGCCCAATCAACCCAGGTAAATGGCACAGTGCAGCCTACGTACGGATAAGGCGGCGCATTTTAGCAGAGCGCCGGGCTATCGGTAAGCTGTGATTACGGGTGCTTTGCAAATCAATGGGTTGCCCAGAGTTAACGCTATCTCAAGACCACTGAAAACTAATGTGGGAGCTGGCTTGCCTGCGATGACGCTGGCACTTTCAACATCACTGTTGACTGCCCCACCGCTATCGCAGGCAAGCCAGCTCCCACACTTGGCCTGCGCCCCACCTAAAAGCGCGTAACTATTCAGCCGCGCTCAGGCTGGAAACGCACCACAAAACCATTGAGATTCTGCTGCCGGCCCAACAAGTCCCGCAGGCGATCCGCCTCGGCACGCTCGATCAGCGGCCCGATAAACACCCGGTTCTTGCCGTCGGCGCTACGGATATAGGCGTTGTAGCCCTGGGTACGCAGCTTTTTCTGCAAGGCTTCGGCGCTCTCGCGGTTGGCCAGGCTGGCGAGCTGGATCGACCAACTGATCGGCAAGCCATTCGGATCGATACGGCTCTGCCCCACATCAGGCTTACCCGGCGCAGCCGGTTGCGGCGCTACTGGCTTGGGCGCAGGCGCGGGCGCAACAGGCTTGGCGGCAACGACCGGGGCCGGAGCAGGCTTGACCACAGGAACACTCGGCTGTATCGGCTGGGTCGGCGCCTGCTGCGCAGCGATTTCCTCGTCGGTCGGCACCGGCTCTTGCGGCAGCGCCTGCGGCTCGGGCACCACCACCGGCTCAACCTGAACCTGAGGGACCGCAGGCGCCTGGGGCGCGGCCGGCGCCTCGACGACTACCTGGCGCTGTTCGTCCTGACGGGAAAACAGCATCGGCAGAAAAATCACCGCCAACGCCACCAACACCAGGGCCCCAACCATTCGCTGCTTGTATGCGCTATCCAGTAATGCCATGTGCAGCTTCCTCCGTGGAGCGCC
This sequence comes from Pseudomonas sp. O39, assembly GCF_045447295.1. Classification (NCBI taxonomy): domain Bacteria; kingdom Pseudomonadati; phylum Pseudomonadota; class Gammaproteobacteria; order Pseudomonadales; family Pseudomonadaceae; genus Pseudomonas; species Pseudomonas sp. O39. The sequence goes on along the minus strand of NZ_JBJGXV010000002.1, from coordinate 377,880 downwards.
GGGCCAACCACTCGAGCGCCTCGGCAACACAATAAAATGATCCGAACAACAGAATTTCGTCCTCGGCCGTGGCCACCGCGCATTGCGCTTCAAGTGCCGCGGTGACGCTTGCATACGACGCCACCGATGCGCCAAGGTTCTGCAAGGCGATTTCCAGCTCGGCGGCCGGACGAGTGCGCGGCGTATCCAGCGGCGCTACCGCCCACGCCTGGACATTGCTCAGCAACGGCGCGACCACGCCGTCCAGGTCTTTATCGGCCAACAGCCCGAACACCGCCAAACGGCGACCAGCCGGTGGCGTGCGCGACAGGCGCTGTGCCAGGTATTCGGCAGCGTGCGGGTTGTGCCCCACATCCAGCAGCAGATTCAAACGCTTGCCCGCCCACTCGAACGTGCGGCGATCCAGACGCCCAACCACACGAGTCGCCTGCAATGTCGCAGCAATCTGCTCGGCATTCCACGGCAAATCCATCAGCAAGTAGGCTTGCAGCGCGAGCGCAGCGTTTTCCATCGGCAGGTTCAGCAGCGGCAAATCACGCAACTCTACAACTTGCCCACGCCCATCACGCCCGCGCCATTGCCAATGCTGGTTGCCAATCTCGAGATTGAATTCGCGCCCCCGCAGGAAAAACGGGCAATCCAGTTCACGCACCTTATCGAGCAAGGTATGCGGCGGGTTCAGGTCGCCACACAGCGCAGGCTTGCCCTGACGGAAGATACCAGCCTTTTCATAGGCTACCGACTCGCGGGTATTACCCAGGTAGTCGGCATGGTCAACGCCAATGCTGGTGACCAGCGCGAGGTCGGCATCTACCACGTTGACCGTGTCCAGACGCCCACCCAGGCCAACTTCCAGGACAACCACATCCAACTGCGCACGCTCGAACAGCCAGAACGCCGCCAAGGTGCCCATCTCGAAGTAAGTCAGGGATATCTCACCACGCCCGACGTCCAGCGCGGCGAAGGCTTCGCAGAGCTGCTCGTCAGTGGCTTCGACGCCATTGAGCTGCACCCGCTCGTTGTAACGCAACAGGTGCGGGGAGTTGTACACGCCCACCTTCAGCCCTTGAGCCTGCAGCAGCGCCGCGACAAAGGCGCAGGTAGAGCCTTTGCCGTTGGTACCGGTCACCGTGACCACGCGCGGTGCCGGCCGGCCCAACCCAAGGCGGGCCGCTACCTGTTGCGAGCGCTCCAGGCCCATGTCGATGGCGGACGGATGCAATTGCTCAAGGTAGGCGAGCCATTCGCCCAGGGTACGCTGGGTCATAGGTTTGCAGGCACCGGCGGCACGACGATTGGCTCGACTTTAGGCGCGATGTACACCGGTGTCGGCAGGCCCATCATTTGCGCCAGCAGGTTACCCAGGCGTGGACGCAGCTCGCCACGGGCGATGATCATGTCGATGGCGCCGTGCTCAAGCAGGAACTCGCTGCGCTGGAAACCTTCCGGCAGCTTTTCGCGAACGGTTTGTTCAATCACGCGCGGGCCGGCAAAGCCGATCAGGGCCTTCGGCTCACCGACGATCACATCACCCAGCATCGCCAGGCTGGCGGAAACGCCGCCGTAGACCGGGTCGGTCAGCACGGAGATGAACGGAATGCCTTCTTCGCGCAGACGCGCCAGCACCGCGGAGGTCTTGGCCATTTGCATCAGGGAGATCAGCGCTTCCTGCATACGCGCGCCACCTGAGGCGGCGAAGCAGATCATCGGGCAACGGTTTTCCAGGGCGTAGTTGGCGGCACGTACGAAACGCTCACCCACGATGGCGCCCATGGAACCGCCCATGAAGGAGAACTCAAACGCGGACACGACAACCGGCATGCCCAGCAGCTTGCCGCTGACCGAAATCAGCGCGTCCTTCTCACCGGTCTGCTTCTGCGCAGCGGTCAGGCGGTCCTTGTACTTCTTGCCGTCGCGGAACTTGAGTCGGTCAACCGGCTCCAGGTCGGCGCCCAGCTCGTTACGGCCATCGGCGTCGAGGAAAATGTCGATGCGGGCGCGGGCGCCGATACGCATGTGGTGGTTGCACTTGGGGCAAACGTCCAGGGTCTTTTCCAGCTCGGGGCGGTACAGCACCGCGTCGCAGGATGGGCACTTGTGCCACAGACCTTCAGGAACCGAGCTTTTCTTCACCTCGGAACGCATGATCGAAGGGATCAGTTTGTCTACTAACCAGTTGCTCATGCTTTCTTTCTCCAGTACCGGTGGCTTGAACACAGCCCCGCGTATGCCCTTGAGCTAAATTCATATGTGGCGATGACACATGCTGGACGGGGTCAGACGTTCGACCGGCCATTTCCCGCATGCCTCCTCAGCCTTCCAGACAACCTGCCAGCGCAGGGTTGCCACTTCATTTCCGGGCCTCCCGCAGGCGGCGCCGGTGCTGTTCTACACAGTGGTAGTTATGGACGGCGGCAGACTGTCAGCCGTCACATCGCGCCACTGCTGTTGCGCACGGCCTGCATGAATGCGCGAATCTTCTGGTGATCCTTGATGCCCTTGCCCTGCTCCACCCCACCACTCACGTCCACCGCGTACGGCCTGACCTGCTCGATGGCCGCCCCGACATTGGCCGGGTTGAGGCCACCCGCGAGGATGATCGGCGTCTTCAAGCCTTCGGGAATCAGCGTCCAGTCGAAGGCCTCACCCGTTCCGCCGGGCACACCTTCGACATAGGTGTCCAACAGAATCCCGCGAGCACCAGTATAGGCCGCACAGGCGGCGGCAATGTCATCCCCCGCCTTGACCCGCAGCGCCTTGATATAGGGGCGCTGGTAGCTTTCACACTCGTCGGGGCTTTCATCGCCATGGAATTGCAGCATGTCCAGCTGCACGGCATCCAGGGTTTCGTTGAGTTCGCAGCGACTGGCGTTGACGAACAGCCCCACGGTGGTCACGAACGGCGGCAGCGCGGCAATGATTGCCCGAGCCTGCAACACATTCACCGCCCGCGGGCTTTTGGCATAAAACACGAAACCAATGGCATCCGCGCCCGCCTCGACTGCCGCCAGCGCGTCTTCTATGCGGGTAATCCCGCAAATCTTGCTGCGAACGGCTGACATGTCGTAGAAACCTCAGGGTTGGACCGAGAAAGTCCCGGATGGTAACAAAAGCTTTTCCGGGCGTCAGCCGCCAAGTTCGCTGAAACCTGTGAGGAAGTGTGGCCCGATGAAGCGATCCGGCAACTCGAACTCATCGCGGTATTCCACATCCACCAGGTACAGGCCGAACGGATGCGCCGTCACCCCGCCAGTGCGGCGGATGCGGCTTTCCAGCACTTCCCTGGCCCACTCCACCGGACGCTCGCCGGTGCCGATGGTCATCAGCACGCCCGCAATGTTGCGCACCATATGGTGAAGGAAGGCGCCGGCACGGATGTCCAGCACGATCATTTTGCCGTGGCGGGTCACCCGCAGGTGATGGACTTCCTTGATCGGCGATTTGGCCTGGCACTGGCCGGCACGGAAGGCGCTGAAGTCATGCACACCCACCAAATGCTGTGCAGCCTCGGCCATGCGCTCGGCATCCAGGGGACGGTGGTTCCAGGTAATTTCCTGATTAAGGTGCGCCGGGCGGATCTGATCGTTATAGATCACATAGCGGTAGCGCCGGGCAATCGCCTTGAATCGCGCATGAAAATCCGCAGGCATGACCTTGGCCCAGGTGACGCTGACGTCGTGGGGCAAATTAATATTGGCGCCCATCACCCACGCTTTCATCGTGCGCTCGGCCTGGGTATCGAAGTGCACCACCTGGCCACAGGCGTGCACACCCGCGTCGGTACGCCCGGCGCACATCAGCGACACCGGCGAGTCAGCGACTTTCGATAAAGCGTTTTCCAGGGTTTCCTGCACCGTCAATACGCCGGAGGCCTGGCGCTGCCAGCCGCGATAGCGCGAACCTTTGTATTCCACGCCCAGGGCGATGCGGTAAAAGCCTGCGGCCGCCATTTCGGCGGCCGCGTTATCTATATTTGCCAAGAACTGAGAGCCCGATGAGTTGCGCAAAGGCGCCCATTATAAAGGCGGCAGGCGTATGAGGGGCGCTTTTGTTGCATGAGCGTACGCAGTCCTGATGTGGGAGCGGGCTTGCTCGCGAAAGCGGTGGGCCAGCCAACTAATGCATTGACTGACACTCCGCTTTCGCGAGCAAGCCCGCTCCCACTCTGGATTTGCATCTTCCTTCAGATTTTGCCAAGCATTTCCTTGGCTTCACCGCGCTGGATTTCATTGCCCTCGGTCAGCACCTCGGAAAGGATGTCCCGCGCGCCGTCGGCATCGCCCATGTCGATGTAGGCCTGGGCCAGGTCCAGCTTGGTGGCGACCTCATCGGTACCGGAAAGGAAGTCGAATTCCGGCTCATCACCGCCCAACGCCGCCTCTTCAGCAGTGAAGGAAGGCTCGATCGGCGGATGCTCCAGGCTCTGGGACAGGCGATCCAGCTCAGCGTTGACGTCATCGAGCTCCGAGGCGAATACCTCGGGCTTGCCGGCGGCAGGCGCTTGCGGCTCATCCGCCAGGGACAGGTCGAAATCTTCCGGCAGGTCAAAGTCGTCCAGCGCGGCAGGCGTCAGGGTCGGCGGCTCAACGGCCGGAACGTCCTTCATCTGGTCTTCAAGACCGGAAAGGAAGTCGTCATCCGACTGCGTGGACGCCGGAGCCTCCAGTTGCAGGTCCAGATCAAAGTCCGACAAATCGTCCGGGCTGGCCTTGGCTTCAGTCTGCTGTTGCAACACAGACTCGAAGCTCAGCTCGTCTTTCGGGTTGACCACGGCCGGTGAAGCGGCTTCCAGATCGTCCAGGCTCAGGTCGAAATCCGTGTCGAACGCCTCTGGCTCCGGGGCCGGAGCAGCGGGTTTGTCTTCCATCAGGTTCTTGACGTATTGGGCGTCCAGGGCTGCTGCAGCCACCGCAGCACTGACGCCCGCCGCCAACACAGCCATGGCCGGGAAGCGACTTTTGAGCTGCTCGACCTGGGCATGGTTCTCACCATTGGCCACCAGTTGACGCTCCTGGGTAACGAAGCCGTCCTTGTCGCTCTGCAGGCCGTAAACTTCCATCAACTTCAAACGCAGATCGCTTCGCTTGGGCTCGCGCTTGATCGCCTGCTCCAGCACATCGGCCGCCTGGTTCAGGTGACCACGGTCGATATGAGATTGAGCTTGCGCCAACGCATCACTGGAATTTTCCGGAGCGACGGCAACCGCCAGCGGCGAGAGTACCGAGGCAACCGTCGGCGCAACCACGACCGGCTCAACCACCGCAGCGGGCGCAGGCGCAGCAGCCAACTTGACGTTCGGTGGCGTTACTTCAAGGCCTTCGAAGCTGTCTGGTGGCAGGTCGTGATCAATGCTAGGGGAAAATTGCGGTTCTTCGGCCAAAGCCCGCGCCATACGCAGGTGCTTTTCTTCTTCAAGGCGCGCATTGCGATGACGTGCCCACAACAACAGGAGCAACAACACCAGCAAGCCAGCCGCACCGCCGATCACACCCAGGACGATCGGATTAGTCAGCAGATCGTTGAATTTACCTTCGGTGGTGTCAGGCGCGGCATCCGGCTTGATCGGCTCGGGTGCAGCCGGTGCCGGTGTCGGTGCAGCCGCAGCAGGCGCAACTTCGGGCGTTGCTGGAACAGCAGCCGGCGCAGCGGCTGGCTCGCCGGCCAATTGAGCGGGCATCGCCGCAATCGCCGGCGCCGCCGGGGCGCCGTTTGCTGCCTGCAACCTGGCAAGTTGATCGTTTTTCAGTTGAATCAGCTTTTGCAGCTTGTCCAACTGGCTTTGCAGGTCCGCCGCGCGGCTTTTCAGTTCGGCATTGTCGCGGCGAGTGGTATCCAGTTGTTCCTGGGTCATCGCAAGCTTGTCGTTCAGTGCCCGACCGTCACCCGCCTTGCCCTTCGCGCCTTTCTTGGCCGATTCGGCAGAGACCAGGCTCAAGTTATCCTTCGCGTCGGTGCTCGACGGCGCATTGCCCGCCTGGGCGCGCTTGGTCGCGTCCAGTTGCTGCTTGCCCGCCGCTTGATTGTTGGCCGTGCGACGCCCCTGGCGCCAGGCCGCATTTTGCGCGGTCACTTCGGCAATCGCCTTGGGCTGCGCCAAGGCGGAGGCTTGCTGGCGGTCCGGCAGGCGCAGGACATGGCCAGTTTTCAGGCGATTGATGTTGCCGTCGACAAAGGCGTCAGGGTTGAGCGCCTGAATAGCCAGCATGGTCTGCTGGACCGACGCACCATTACGGTTCTTTGCTGCAATTTCCCACAGGGTGTCGTGAGAAGTCGTGGTGTGCTGAGCGGGTTTGCTGACAGTCGGCGCAGTGCCGGTCGGCGCGCTCAAACGCGGCGCGGGTGCGCTGGCAGTCGGCGTCGGCGTCGGTGCCGACTGCTCGAACTTGGCCGGGTCGAGCAGCACACTGTAGTCGCGCATCAGGCGGCCATTGGGCCATTGCACCTGCAGCAGGAAACGCACATAGGAATCCGGCAGCGGCTTGCTGGACGTGACGCGCACCACGCTGCGGCCGCTAGGGTTGATCACCGGGGTAAACGTCAGGTCATTGAGGAACGCCTGGCGATCAACGCCTGCGTCTACAAACGCCTGGTCGGAGGCCAGGCCCGGGGTAATCTCGGAAGCGGTGAGGCCACCGACATCAAGCAATTCGATTTCCACCGACAACGGCTGGTTCAACTTCGACTTGAGGGTCATCTCCCCAAGCTGCAGCGCCTGCGCCATACCGGAGGACAGCGCTGAGGCGGCCGCTATTGCTAACACCAGTTTGCGAACTTGAACCATAGCCTCATCCTTTGTTTGAACACTCCCCGGCCTGCGAGAAGGTTGGTAACCGCTGCCATAAGGCATGGCGAGCCGATAGGTTACCGACGCGCTTCTGTTCCGCTAGGGACCAAGCATAGCGCTTGGCTAGAATCAATCTACAAATTGCCGCCAAGTATCTTTTACGCAAGGCCTTTTATCAACAACTGCGCCAGTTGCACGGCATTCAATGCGGCGCCTTTGCGTACGTTATCTGACGTCAGCCATAGATTTAGTTCCGCCGGGTCATCCACGCCCGCACGTACTCGGCCCACGTAGACCACGTCCTGGCCGACCGCATCGCCCACGGCCGTGGGGTAATCGCCCTCTTCGACCAGCTCAATGCCCGGTGCAGCCTCGAGTGCACGGTTGACCACCGCCAGATCGACTGCCGCGCCCAATTGCAATGACACAGTCAGGCTATCGCCAAAAAACACCGGTGCTTGAACGCAGGTTGCGGAAATCTTCAGTAAAGGAGTTTCCAGTACCGCACGCAGTTCGTGGACCAGGCGTCGTTCCAGGGCTGTATGACCTTGGGCGTCGGGCGTGCCGACTTGTGCCAGCAAGTTGAAGGCCATCTGCCGATCGAAGAACTTGGGCTCCAGCGGGCGTACGTTCAGCAGCTCTGCGGTTTGTCGAGCCAACTCGCTGACAGCCTCACGGCCCTGGGCAGAGACGGCCAGGTTGGCGGTGACGCTAACGCGCTGAATGTCCAGCAAACGGCGCAGCGGCGCGAGGACTACCGCCAGGTTGGTAGCGGACGGGCTTGGGCTGCCCAGCTGGAAGGGCTTTTTCAGATCGTCCAGCACATGGGCGTTGGCTTCCGGCACCACTTGAGGTGCCTGCTCGGCCGGCAACGCGCCGGAGAGATCGATCACCGAGCAGCCGGCGGCCGTGGCGCGCGGGGCGAAACTCAGGGTTACCGCCGGACCGGCTGCGAAGAACGCCAATTGCGCCTTGCTGAAATCGAATTCATCGACTTCCTTTACCCGCACGTTTTTGCCGCGAAACGGTACTGACGCACCGGCCGAGTTGCTGCCCGCCAGCAGGTACAAGGTGCCCACCGGGAAATCCAGCTCTTCGAGAATCTGCACCAGGGTTTCGCCCACGGTGCCGGTGGCGCCGATCACTGCAATTTCAAAAGTCTGGGTCATGGGGGCTGCCTCGGGCATTGCGGGGGGAGCGGCACTTTACCGGGTGGCTGGGGGTGAGGCAATTAACCTGGGGGGTTTGTGCTGTGGCTGCTGGCCCCATCGCGAGCAAGCCCGCCCCCACATTCGACCGCATTTCAACGCTGGAACTCGGTCAAGTGTGGGAGCTGGCTTGCCGGCGATGAGGGCCCTAAAGAACAACAAAAACCCGCGCCTGTCACCAGAACGCGGGTTTCTTACTTACCAGCAGCGATTACCGCTCCAGCAAAATCCGCAGCATGCGGCGCAGTGGCTCGGCCGCGCCCCACAGCAGTTGGTCGCCAACGGTGAACGCGCCCAGGTACTGGGTGCCCATGTTCAGCTTGCGCAGACGGCCAACCGGCACATTCAGGGTGCCGGTAACCTTCGTCGGGCTCAGCTCCTGCATGCTGATTTCGCGGTTGTTCGGCACCAGCTTGACCCATGGGTTGTGCTGGCTGATCAGCCCTTCGATATCGGCGATCGGCACGTCTTTGTTCAGTTTGATGGTCAGCGCCTGGCTGTGGCAGCGCATGGCGCCGATACGCACGCAAATACCGTCCACCGGGATCGGGCTCTTGAAGCGGCCCAGAATCTTGTTGGTTTCGGCCTGGGCTTTCCACTCTTCGCGGCTCTGGCCGTTCGGCAGTTCCTTGTCGATCCACGGGATCAGGCTACCGGCCAATGGCACACCGAAGTTCTCGGTCGGGTAGGCCTCGCTGCGCATGGCTTCGGCCACACGGCGGTCGATGTCAAGGATCGCGCTGGCAGGGTCGGCCAGTTGATCGGCAACCGCCGCGTGGGTCGCGCCCATTTGCTTGATCAGTTCGCGCATGTTCTGCGCACCCGCACCGGACGCCGCCTGATAGGTCATGGCGCTCATCCACTCGACCAGGCCCGCTTCGAACAAGCCGCCCAGGCCCATCAGCATCAAGCTGACGGTGCAGTTGCCGCCGACGTAGTTCTTGGTGCCCGCATCCAGTTGCTGGTCGATGACCTTGCGGTTGACCGGGTCGAGGATGATCACGGCGTCGTCCTGCATGCGCAGGCTGGAGGCGGCGTCGATCCAGTAACCCTGCCAGCCGGCTTCGCGCAGCTTGGGGAAGACTTCGCTGGTGTAGTCGCCACCCTGGCAGGTCAGAATCACATCGAGGGTTTTCAGCTCTTCAATGCTGTAGGCGTCCTTGAGCGGGGCGATATCCTTGCCCACGGACGGCCCTTGGCCACCTACGTTCGAAGTGGTGAAAAACACCGGCTCAATAAGATCGAAATCCTGCTCTTCCAGCATCCGCTGCATGAGCACGGAACCGACCATACCGCGCCAACCGATCAGACCTACACGTTTCATCGCAACTACACCTTGTTAAAAAGTGGGCCGCCTTGCAGCAACAACTGCAAGCGGGCCCGAGAGATTACAGATTCCGCAGCGCGGCGACTACTGCGTCGCCCATTTCTTGCGTGCCGACTTTGGTGCAACCCTGTGACCAAATGTCACCGGTGCGCAAACCTTGGTCCAACACCAGGCTGACGGCCTTCTCGATGGCATCGGCCGCGTCGCTCAGGTTGAAGCTGTAACGCAGCATCATCGACACCGACAAAATGGTCGCCAACGGGTTGGCAATGCCCTGCCCTGCGATGTCCGGCGCCGAACCGTGGCAGGGCTCGTACATGCCCTTGTTGTTGGTATCCAGGGACGCCGACGGCAGCATGCCGATGGAACCGGTGAGCATCGAGGCCTGGTCGGACAGGATGTCGCCGAACAGGTTGTCGGTGACGATCACGTCGAACTGCTTCGGCGCACGCACCAGCTGCATCGCGGCGTTGTCGACGTACATGTGGCTAAGTTCGACGTCCGGGTAGTCCTTGGCCACTTCTTCGACGATTTCGCGCCACAGTTGGCTGGAGGCCAGTACGTTGGCTTTGTCGACGGAGCAGACCTTTTTGCCGCGCACGCGGGCCATGTCGAAACCGACACGGGCGATACGGCGGATTTCGCTCTCGCTGTACGGCAGGGTGTCGTAGGCCTGACGCTCACCATTCTCCAACTCGCGCACGCCACGCGGCGAGCCGAAATAGATACCACCGGTCAGCTCGCGCACGATCAGGATATCCAGGCCCGCCACCACTTCCGGCTTGAGGCTCGACGCGTCGGCCAGTTGCGGGTAGAGGATGGCCGGACGCAGGTTGCCGAACAGGCCCAGTTGCGCGCGAATTTTCAGCAGGCCGCGCTCAGGGCGGATATCACGTTCGATCTTGTCCCATTTCGGACCGCCCACGGCGCCGAGCAGCACAGCGTCAGCAGCACGGGCACGGTCCAGCGTCTCGTCGGCCAAGGGCACGCCATGCTTGTCGATCGCGGCGCCGCCGATCACGTCGTGGCTCAGTTCGAAGCCCAGGCTGTACTTGGTGTTGGCCAATTCCAGGACTTTGACCGCTTCGGCCATGATTTCCGGACCAATACCGTCGCCAGGAAGAATCAGAATCTGCTTGCTCATGCGTTCCTCATTTCATCAAGCGACCTGCCCGTGGGCAGGCCGGGAAAATTAATCAACGTTCGGCAAAAACCACCAGCACGTCGGTGCTGAAGGTGCCGTCGGCCTGAATCTCGTAGTAATCACGCACTTCCTGGCCCATCGCCTGCTGCAGCTCTAGGATCGCGGTGCACAAGGCCTGTGGTGTGCGCATGCGCTCGACCCAGGAGGTGTATTCCAGGCGCAGGCGTTGGCGACTGCTGGTGCGCACATGCAGCCCGGCCTCGCTAAGTTGACGCATCCACTCGGCGGCGGAGTAATCGCGCACGTGGCTGGTGTCGCGCAGCACTTCGACGGTTTGCAGGTAAGTGTCCAACAGCGGGCTGCCCGGTGACAAGACGTCGACAAAGGCCGCCACGCCACCTGGCTTGAGTACGCGGCGCACCTCACGCAAAGCCAGGCCGAGGTCGCTCCAGTGGTGGGCCGAGTAACGGCTGAACACGAAGTCGAACTCGCCATCGGCGAATGGCAGGTGTTCAGCGGCGCCGCATACGGTGCGAATGTTGTTCAGGCCGCGATCTACAGCGGCGGCAGCTACCACGTCGAGCATTTGTTGGGACAGGTCGTAGGCCACCACTTCTTTTACCAACGACGCCACTTGGAAACTCACATGCCCGGCACCGCAGCCTAAATCCAGCAGTCGTGCAGCGCCCTGCCCGGCCAGTTCGGCCTGGAGCACGGCGAATTCGGTGCCTTGGGCGTGCACGGCACTGCTCAGGTAGGCCGAGGCTTGCTCGCCGAATTGTTTTTGCACGACTTGGGTGTGGGCGTTGCTGGTCATGGTGAGCGTCCTTGAGACTTGTGTTGTTTGTACTGCCGTCTTCGCGAGCAAGCCCGCTCCCACATTCAACCGAGTTCCTTCAGTTGAAATGCGATCAAATGTGGGAGCGGGCTTGCTCGCGAAGGGGCCAGTCCGGTCTACATAGAATCACGCGTCGCGAAACAACCAGGGCTGGCTGGCCCGGTGCTTGGTTTCAAACGCGGCAATCGCATCGCCGTCCTGCAAGGTCAGGCCGATGTCATCCAGGCCATTGAGCAGGCAGTGCTTACGGAACGCATCGACTTCGAAGTGATACACCTTGCCGTCCGGGCGCGTAACGGTCTGCGCAGCCAGGTCGACGGTCAGTTGGTAGCCCACATCGGCTTCCACTTGCTTGAACAGCTCATCCACTTCGGCGTCGCTCAAGATGATCGGCAGCAAGCCGTTCTTGAAGCTGTTGTTGAAGAAGATATCGGCGTAGCTCGGCGCGATGATGCTGCGAAAGCCATATTCTTCCAGGGCCCACGGCGCGTGTTCACGGCTGGAGCCGCAACCGAAGTTCTCGCGGGCCAGCAACACGCTGGCGCCTTGGTAACGCTCGGCGTTGAGCACAAAGTCCTTGTTCAGCGGGCGCTTGGAGTTGTCCTGGTAGGCGTAGCCCACGTCCAGGTAGCGCCACTCATCGAACAGGTTGGGGCCAAAACCGGTGCGCTTGATCGACTTCAAGAACTGCTTGGGGATGATCTGGTCGGTGTCGACGTTGGCACGGTCCAACGGCGCTACGAGACCTGTGTGTTGGGTAAAAGCTCTCATCGGGTTTTCCTCAGATCAATTCGCGAACGTCGATGAAACGACCGTTGACGGCAGCTGCAGCGGCCATGGCCGGGCTGACCAGGTGGGTACGGCCACCGGCGCCCTGACGCCCTTCGAAGTTACGGTTGGAGGTGGACGCGCAATGCTCGCCCGATTCCAAACGGTCCGGGTTCATCGCCAGGCACATCGAGCAGCCCGGCTCACGCCATTCAAAACCGGCCTCGAGGAAGATCTTGTCCAGGCCTTCGGCTTCGGCTTGCGCTTTGACCAGGCCCGAGCCTGGCACCACGATGGCTTGCTTGATGGTCGAGGCGACTTTACGGCCTTTGGCGATCACCGCCGCGGCGCGCAGGTCTTCGATCCGCGAGTTGGTGCAGGAACCGATAAACACGCGGTCCAGCTGGATGTCGGTGATCGCCTGGTTGGCTTTCAAGCCCATGTATTTCAAGGCGCGCTCGATGGAACCGCGCTTGACCAGGTCGGCTTCTTTAGCCGGGTCCGGCACGTGCTGGTCGACGGCCAGGACCATTTCCGGCGAGGTGCCCCAGCTGACTTGCGGCTTGATCTGCGCAGCGTCGAGCTCGACCACGGTGTCGAACACCGCATCGGCGTCGGAGACCAGGTCTTTCCAGGCTTCGACGGCGGCATCCCAATCGGCGCCTTTCGGTGCGAACGGACGGCCCTTGACGTATTCAACGGTCTTTTCGTCCGCCGCCACCATGCCCACGCGGGCACCGGCTTCGATGGACATGTTGCAGATGGTCATGCGGCCTTCAATGGAGAGGTCGCGAATCGCGCTGCCGGCGAACTCGATGGCATGGCCGTTACCACCGGCGGTGCCGATCTTGCCGATCACGGCGAGCACGATGTCCTTGGCAGTCACGCCAAAGGGCAATGTGCCTTCGACCAGGACCAACATGTTCTTCATTTTTTTGGCGACCAGGCACTGGGTGGCGAACACATGTTCCACCTCGGATGTGCCGATGCCATGGGCCAACGCGCCGAACGCACCGTGAGTAGAGGTGTGGGAGTCGCCGCAAACCACAGTCATGCCGGGCAACGTCGCGCCCTGCTCCGGGCCGATCACGTGAACGATGCCTTGGCGCACGTCATTCATCTTGAATTCGGTGATGCCATATTCGTCGCAGTAATCGTCGAGGGTCTGCACCTGAAGGCGCGACACGGTGTCGACGATCGCGTCGATGCCGCCCTTGCGCTCAGGGGTCGTCGGTACGTTGTGGTCCGGGGTGGCGATGATCGAGTCGACGCGCCAAGGCTTGCGCCCGGCCAGCCGCAGGCCTTCGAACGCTTGGGGCGAGGTCACTTCATGGATGATGTGACGGTCGATATAGATCAGCGACGAGCCATCGTCGCGCCGTTTCACTTCATGGGAATCCCAAAGCTTGTCGTAAAGCGTTTTGCCGGCCATCAGTCGGTCCTCATCATCGGTCTTTCTATGCCCCGGGCCTTGAGACATTCAATAACCCTTTGGCTTGTGAGGCTGATGGTATGGCGCTACATTAAATAACTCAAATTCATATTTTTTATGCTTTGGATTACCAACTGGAATACCACAATGGACTTGGCCAACCTCAACGCTTTTATTGCTATCGCCGAGACCGGCAGCTTCTCCGGCGCCGGTGAACGACTGCACCTGACCCAGCCGGCCATCAGCAAGCGCATTGCCGGCCTGGAGCAACAATTAAAAGTGCGCCTGTTCGATCGCCTGGGCCGTGAAGTCGGCCTGACCGAGGCCGGGCGGGCTTTGCTGCCGCGCGCCTATCAGATTCTCAACGTGCTGGACGATACGCGCCGTGCCCTCACCAACCTGACCGGCGAAGTCAGCGGTCGGCTGACCCTGGCCACCAGCCACCATATCGGCCTGCACCGCCTGCCACCGATCCTGCGCACCTTTACCCGCCAGTACCCCAACGTGGCGCTGGATATTCAGTTCCTCGATTCGGAAGTGGCCTACGAAGAGATTCTGCATGGCCGCGCCGAAGTGGCGGTCATTACCCTGGCGCCTGATCCGCACAATTTAGTCCGCGCCACCCCGGTGTGGGATGACCCCCTGGATTTCGTGGTGGCACCGGAGCACAGCTTGACCGGCAACGGCACTGTCAATCTGGCCGATATTGCCAGGCACCCGGCGGTGTTTCCGGGCGGCAACACCTTTACCCACCACATCGTCAGCCGTCTATTCGAGGCTCAAGGCCTGACGCCGAACATCGCGATGAGCACTAACTACCTGGAAACGATCAAGATGATGGTGTCTATCGGCCTGGCCTGGAGCGTTTTGCCGCGCACCATGCTCGACGATCAGGTGGCAAGCATCGCTTTACCGGGCATACAGCTCAGTCGCCAGCTAGGCTATATCGTGCACACCGAAAGGACGCTGTCGAACGCTGCGCGGGCTTTCATGAGCCTATTGGATGCACAGGTCGATCTGCCAGGGATACCGGCATGAAGCTGTGCGACCCCAAGGTCTGAAACACGCCGCGCCGACCGCCCATTGAGCCAAGGCCCTTTGATAATGCGCAACCCCGTCGACTCCGTGCCGCCCCTGCCCCGCATTTACGCCCTGGACCCTCAAGAGGCGGAACAAAGCTGGGACAATGCCCCGCAATTGCTGGCAGCCCTCAATGCTGCCCGGCTGGGCGCGTGGAGCTGGGAAATCGACACCGGCAGAATCAGTTGGTCAAGGGGCACTCAGGCGCTGTTCGGCTACGATCCTCGGCAACCTTTGCCCAAGGACCTGGAATACCTCGACCTTCTCGCCCCACAGGATCGTGAGCGGGTCGTGCGCGCCTTTCATGCGGTGCTGGCGGGAGAGCCGTTCGAGCAGGCCATGCACCACCATATACAGTGGCCGGATGGCAGCGATCACTGGCTGGAAATCAATGGCAGCCTGATGCCGGACAAGGCCGGTCGGCGCCGCATGATCGGCGTGATCCGCGAGACCACCCGCCAGCGCGAGCGCGAGCGCGCCCTCATGCAGTCGGAAAAACGCTTCGCCACGCTGTTTCACCTGTGCCCCAACATGGTCCTGCTGACCCGTCAATCCGACGGCCTGATCAGCGAAGCCAACCAGTATTTCGAGATACACTTCGGTTGGCCCGTGGCCCACGCGATCGGCCGCACCACGCTGGACCTTGGCCTGTGGCGACAGCCTGAACAACGTGCGCTGTTGGTCAAGGCCACGCAGCGCAAGGGCGAACCCATCACCATGGAGGTGCAGTTCTGCGCCAGCAACGGCCAGATCCACGATGGCACCCTCAGCGCGCAGAAAGTCGAGCTGGAGGGCGAGGCTTACCTGATCAGCACCTTTCTCGACACCACCGAGCGCAAAAACGCCGAGCAAGCCCTCAAGGACAGCCAGGAGCGCCTCGACCTCGCCCTGGATTCGGCGCAACTGGGCACCTGGGACTGGCACATCCCCACCGGCATGCTCTACGGCTCGGCCCGCGCCGCCCAATTGCACGGGCTGCCGCCCGAACCCTTCCACGAGTCGTTCGATGCGTTTTTTGATGGCATGTCGGATGACGACCGCGAAGGCATGCGCAATGCCTATCGCAGCTTGCGTGAAGGCCAGGACGGCAACTATCAGTTGACCTACCGCGTGCTGACGGAGGACGGCAGCCCTCGCTACCTGGAAAGCCGGGCACGCCTCTATCGCGACGAATCCGGCAAACCGCTGCGCATGGCCGGCACCTTGCTCGATATCACCGACCAGGTGGAGCGCGAACAACGCATCACCGCGTCCGAAGAAAAATTCGCCAGCCTGTTCCAGGCCAGCCCCGACCCGATCTGCGTCACGTGCCTGGACAGTGGCGCCTTTATCGAAATCAACCCCGCCTTCACCCAGACCTTTGGCTGGACAGTTGCCGAGGTCATCGACAAAAGCGCTGAGCAGATTGGCCTGTGGGATGAATCGAGCAAGCGCTTGCAGCGTATCGAACGGGTGATCCGCGAGCAGGCGCTGAGCAATGTGGCCATCGTGGTGCACCACAAGAATGGCCAAAGCTTGACCTGCATGATCTCCAGCCGGCTGATCACGGTCGGAGCCCAATCCTGTATCGTCACCACCCTGCGCGATATCACCCAGCAACAACGCTCGGAGGCCGCGCTAAAGGCCAGTGAAGAAAAATTCGCCAAGGCTTTCCATTCCAGTCCCGACGCCATTTCCATTACCGAACGTGACACTGGCCGCTATGTCGAAGTCAACGACGGCTTTTGCCGCCTCACCGGCTATCGCGCCGAAGAAGCTATTGGCCTCACGCTTTACCAGATTGGCATCTGGGCCGATGAAAACCAGCGTGCTGCGCTCTTGGCCGAACTGCAGATCAAAGGTCGTATCCATCATCTGGAAATGCTTTGGCACAACAAACGTGGCGAGGTGCTGGCCGTCGAGGTTTCGGTAGAACCGATCACCCTGAATGAAATGCCGTGCCTGCTGCTGACCGCGCGGGACGTGAGCCTGCTGAAAAACGCCCAGGCGCAGATTCGTCACCTGGCCTATCACGACCCGCTGACCAACCTGCCCAATCGCGCATTACTGATGGATCGCCTGAGCCAGCAGATCGCCCTGCTCAAGCGCCACAACTTACGCGGCGCGTTGCTGTTCCTCGACCTCGACCACTTCAAGCACATCAACGATTCCCTCGGCCACCCGGTGGGCGACACCGTGCTGAAAATCGTCACCGCGCGCCTGGAAGCCAGCGTGCGCATGGAGGACACGGTAGCGCGCCTGGGCGGGGATGAATTTGTGGTACTGCTCAGTGGCCTGGAGGGTACGCGGGCGCAAGTCAGCGCCCAAGTGCAGGAGCTGGCCGACACCCTGCGCGAACTGCTCTCGGAGCCGATGTTCCTCGATGGGCACCGCTTGCAGGTCACGCCCAGTATTGGCGTGGCGCTGATTCCCGACCATGGCTCCACGCCGGCCGACCTGCTTAAACGCGCCGATATCGCCCTCTATCGCGCCAAGGACTCGGGACGCAACACCATACAAATGTTCCACAACAGCATGCAGAAAACCGCCAGCGAGCGCCTGCGCATGGAGACCGACCTGCGCCTGGCCCTGTCACGCGGAGAGTTCAGCGTGCATTACCAGCCCCAAGTGGATGCGCGCGGTAACAAAATCGTCGGCGCCGAGGCGCTGGTGCGCTGGCAACATCCGCAACTGGGTGCGCAGTCACCGTCCGAATTCATCAAAGTCCTGGAAGACAGCGGCTTGATCCTGGAAGTCGGCACCTGGATTCTCGATCAAGCCTGCGGCGCATTTGCGCAACTGATTGCCGACGGACTGGTGGACCCACTGAATTTCAGCCTGTGCGTGAATATCAGCCCCCGGCAGTTTCGCCAGAACGACTTTGTGGAGCGGGTGGAGCACAGCCTCAAGCAGTACCATCTGCCCCACAGCCTGCTCAAACTGGAAATCACTGAAGGCATCGTGATCCAGAACCTGGACGATACCGTGGCCAAGATGCGCCGCCTGAAAAAGCTCGGCGTGAGCTTTGCGATGGATGACTTCGGCACCGGCTATTCGTCGCTGACCTACCTCAAGCGCCTGCCGGTGGATGCACTGAAGATCGACCAGTCCTTTGTGCGCGACGCCACCCATGACCCCAACGATGCAGAAATCATCCGCGCCATTGTGGCCATGGCCCGTAGCCTGAACCTGGACGTGATCGCCGAGGGCGTGGAAACCCCGGAACAACTGGCGTTCCTGCAAAAGCTGGGCTGCCATTTGTATCAAGGGTATTTGCACAGCCGGCCGTTGCCGATCGAGGGGTTCAGGCGTTTGTTGATGTGAGGCACATCCGCCTCAAGGCCCGTATCGGTTAATACGGGGTCGTCAAACTATCCAGCGGCAACCGGAGGGGGCATTCCCAACAAACGACCGACCTGTTGCAAGTCGGTTTCCCGACGCATCGCGGTGAACAGCTCCACGGCCTCGGGATAATTGCGTGTCAGCATGGCCAGCCACTGCTTTAAACGACCCGGCGCCTGCTTTTCGGTCAACTGCGCCACCGATTGGCGCCAGAACTCGTGGAGCATCGGCTGCATTTCTGCCCAGGTCATTTCCACCACCTCTTCACCCGCCTTCGCCGCCACAATCTGCCGCGCCAGGTCAGGGCGCGCCACCAGGCCACGGCCGAGCATGATGTCGTCGGCCCCGCTGATTTCGCGGCAACGCTTCCAGTCTTCGACGCTCCAGATATCGCCGTTGGCGAACACCGGCACCTTGACCACGTCCTGCACGCGCGGGATCCACTCCCAGTGAGCGGGCGGCTTGTAACCATCGGCCTTAGTCCGCGCATGCACCACAATATGTGCCGCACCGCCTTCAGCCAGGGCCGTGGCGCACACCAGCGCACCGTCCGGGCTGTCGAAACCAAGGCGCATCTTGGCGGTGACCGGAATATGCGCGGGCACTGCGCGGCGTACATGCTCGACAATCTGGTTAAGCAGCTCCGGCTCCTTGAGCAAGACCGCACCGCCACGGGATTTGTTGACGGTCTTGGCCGGGCAACCGAAGTTCAGGTCGATTACCTGCGAACCCAGCTCACAGGCCAACGCGGCGTTTTCCGCCAGGCAGACCGGGTCGGAACCCAGTAACTGCACGCGCAACGGCACACCCGCTGCGGTGTGGGCACCGTGCAGCAGTTCCGGAGCGAGCTTGTGGAAATAGGCCGGAGTGAGCAGGCGGTCGTTGACGCGAATAAATTCGGTCACGCACCAGTCAATACCGCCCACGCGGGTCAACACGTCCCGCAGGATGTTGTCGACCAACCCCTCCATGGGCGCCAAAGCAATTTGCATGGAAAACACTCAACAAAAATCGTGGCGCAGTTTACTGGGTTTCCCAGCGTAACCGTTAACCCCCTGTCAGGGCGGGACCATAGCCGTCGAGAAACTCAGCCGGCATGCGCTTGGGCTTGCCGCTGGACAGCTCGATGCAGACAAAGGTGGTTCGCGCCCGCAGCAAGGTCGCGCCGTCACGGGGGCGAACCAGTTGAAAGCGACGGGTCATTTTCAGGCGTTGGTCCCAGTCAACAATCCAGGTAGCCAGTTGCAATTCGTCGCCCTCATAGCCTGCCGCCAGGTAGTCGATCTCATGGCGCACCACGGCCATGGCGCGGTCCAGGCGGCGGTACTCGGTGAGGTCCAGCCCCAAGCGCTGTGAGTGGCGCCAGGCGCAGCGCTCCAGCCAGGACACGTACACCGCGTTATTGGCGTGCCCCAGGCCGTCGATGTCTTCAGCGGCGACCTGCAGATCAATGATAAACGGCGTTGCCAAATCCCAGCCCATGCCTTGCTCCAGTCGATTAATGTCGGCGGGAGCAGTGTATCAGGCGGTTTGCCGCGCCTGTAAACGGCGGCCGGCCAGGAGCGTCAGTACGCCGTCGATCACCCGCGGGTCGGCCAGCACTTTCTGGTGGCCGCCTTGCTCCAGGCGTAGCAGACGGCTGTCGAACCAGGCGTCATGAATGGCTTGAGAGGCTTTGACCGGAACAAAAGTGTCGTCTTCGGCGTGCACGATCAGCCCCGGAAGGTTCATCTGGTAGTGAGCGACATCCAAGTGCTTGAGCGGCATGCCGAAGGTCAATTCGACTTCGCGGATGAATGCTGCGCGCGCACGCGCCGGCAACCCCACCCTACCGGCAAAACCACGTAGCACATCGAGGAAACGCGACGGCGCCGCAATGCTGACCAACGCCTCGGTACGCAACCCCAACTGAACCGCCAGCATCGCACTGGCGCCGCCCATGGAATGCCCCACCACCGCATGCAGCGGCGGCAACTCAGCGGCGGCTTCGAGCATGGCGCGAGCAAACAGCAGCACATGCGCTTCACGCCCAGGCGAACGGCCATGGGCCGGCCCATCCAGGGCAATCACCGAATAACCGTTATCCACCAGCGCGGTGATCAGGCTGGCGAACTGCGTGGGGCGCCCTTCCCAACCGTGCATCAGCAACACGGCGGGCCCTTGCCCCCAGCGCAGCGCCGACAGACCGAAACGCAAGGTCATGCGCTCCGATTGCGCCAGCAGCGGCAACTCCCAATCACGCGGCGACAGGTTGCGAGGCGTCATGAAAGCGCGGCGCAACTTGCTCGCCACCGTGCGCGGCGCCAAGCGACCGACAGTGCCATTGAAACCACGAATCCAAGTTAATGCACCCACCGTGCGATTCCTCTTTTTAACGTACCGCCGACTTGGCAGCGCGTAAGACGCGGTCCGACAATTCGCCCGGGCCAAGGGCTCGCGCCAACGCCAGGCCGCCGATCATCAGGGCCATATCCGCCAGGGCTTTGTCGGTGTCTTCCGGGCTGGCAGCCAACTGGGCGGCCATCAACTCCGTATGCTCGTTGAGCGCCAGGCGAAACTCATCCGGCAGGCGGCTCATCTCGCCCACCGTTGCCGGGATCGGGCAGGCCTGCTCCGTCGAGTCGCGGTGTTTGCGCGACAGATAGAATGCTGCCACCAGGCCTCTACGCTCCTCGCCGGTCAGTCGTGCGTCCATATCGTCAATGGAGGCACGACGCCGGGCCAGCAACTGCGTGAAAGCTTCCAGCATCAGCGCATCCTTGCTTTCAAAGTGCGCGTAGAACCCCCCGACCGTGAGCCCAGCCGCCCCCATGACTTCACCGACACTCGGCTCGGCCGGGCCGCGCTGGATCAACGCCGCGCTGGCAGCCTGCAAAATGCGTTCGCGGGTTTGCGCTTTTTTATCGCTCATCGTTGCCTCCGTCGCTCATGGGTTAAATATTATTACCATAATAATATTTCGCAAGCCACCCACATGACCGCTGGTCCGAGCAGCACAGATGAAAACAAATGGAATAAAGCACCTGCCGCAGCCGTTCGCGATGCAGCGAGCCGAGGCCAGATCGCTGGAAGCCTTGCGCGCCAATGACTGGGTATTCGATGCGGGTATTGGAGGGGGAGACGTAAAAACCCAAACGCCAGACAAACAAAAGGGCCATTCAATAATTGAATGACCCTTAAAAATCCCGCAGAGCGGGTAATCGTGGCGTCCCCTAGGGGACTCGAACCCCTGTTACCGCCGTGAAAGGGCGGTGTCCTAGGCCACTAGACGAAGGGGACACAAACCTTCTATACAACGTGATCAGGCTGAGTCTGATCAGTTCAAGGACGGTGTGGCCGGAACCTTGAACGTGTAAATTGGTGGAGCTAAACGGGATCGAACCGTTGACCTCTTGCATGCCATGCAAGCGCTCTCCCAGCTGAGCTATAGCCCCGGATTTTTCGCCTCGCGGCGCAGCAGACCTTGCGAGCTGCTTGTTGAAACTGGCGTCCCCTAGGGGACTCGAACCCCTGTTACCGCCGTGAAAGGGCGGTGTCCTAGGCCACTAGACGAAGGGGACAAAACCTTCTGTACAACCTGATCAAGCTAGGCCTGATCAATTCAAGGACGGTGTGGCCAGACCTTGAACCTGTAAATTGGTGGAGCTAAACGGGATCGAACCGTTGACCTCTTGCATGCCATGCAAGCGCTCTCCCAGCTGAGCTATAGCCCCTCATCGGTGAGGACGGGGCGAATCTTAATGGCGGTTTGGAAGTGTGTCAAATTTATTTTCAACAATTTCCAAAATTTTTTGCCGGGATAACAATCACTTACCGCCCAAACCCCGGAAAACCGGGGTTTGACCGTCACAACCCGTTGCTTAGCCGATAGCGCCCAGCAACTTTTCCCACTCTTTGTTTTCTTTCTTCGACACACCCCCAAGCAAATCAAGGGCTTGGCGCAGACGGAAACGCGTGAGGTCCGGGCCGAGAATTTCCATCGCATCGAGTACCGATACCGAACTGGCCTGCCCGGTAATGGCGGCAAACATCAGCGGCATGGCATCGCGCAACTTCAGCTCAAGGGACTCGACCACCGCCTGGATCGTCGCGGTGATCGCCTCTTTTTCCCACTGACGCAGGCTTTCGAGCTTCCACAGGATCAACTGCATCAACTGGCGAACCTGGTCACCCGAGAGCTTTTTGGATTCAAACAGCTTGGCATCCGGGTTCACGCCACCGGCAAAGAAGAAACTGGCCAACGGTGCGACCTGGCTGAACGTCTCCACCCTGCCCTGCACCAGCGGTGCGATCTTCATCATGTACTCGGGATTCAATGCCCACTGCTGCACGCGACTGGCGAACTCTTCCACCGGCAGGTCACGCAGCCACTGGCCATTGAGCCACGACAGCTTCTCGATATCGAAGATCGGCCCGCCCAGAGAGACGCGGGACAGATCGAAGTTATCGACCATTTCCTGCAGCGAGAACTTCTCGCGCTCGTCCGGCATCGACCAGCCCATACGGCCCAGGTAGTTGAGCATCGCCTCAGGCATGAAGCCCATGCGCTCGTAGAACGTCACCGACGTCGGGTTCTTGCGCTTGGACAGCTTGCTCTTGTCCGGGTTACGCAGCAGCGGCATGTAGCACAACTGCGGTTGTTCCCAGCCGAAGTACTCGTACAGCAGAATCAGTTTAGGCGCCGACGGCAGCCATTCTTCGCCGCGCAGCACGTGGGTGATGCCCATCAGGTGGTCGTCGACCACGTTGGCCAGGAAGTACGTCGGCAGGCCGTCGGTCTTCATCAGCACCTGCATGTCCATGCGGTCCCACGGGATCTCGACGTCCCCGCGCAGCATGTCCGGCACCACGCACACACCTTCGCTCGGTACTTTCATGCGGATAACGTGAGGCTCGCCGGCAGCCAGGCGCTGGGCCACTTCTTCTTTCGAGAGCAGCAGCGCGCGGCCGTCGTAGCGCGGGGTTTCGCCACGGGCCTGTTGCTCGGCGCGCATCTGGTCCAGCTCTTCGGCGGTGCAGAAGCACGGGAACGCATGGCCCATGTCGACCAATTGCTGGGTGTACTGCTTGTAGATCTCGCTGCGCTCGCTTTGGCGATACGGGCCGTGCGGGCCACCGACGTCCGGGCCTTCCGCCCAGGTAATGCCCAACCAGCGCAGGGCATCGAAAATCTGCTGTTCCGACTCACGGGTCGAACGCACTTGATCGGTGTCTTCGATCCGCAAGATGAATTCACCACCGTGCTGCTTGGCAAAGCAGTAGTTGAACAGGGCGATGTAAGCAGTACCGACGTGGGGATCCCCAGTAGGCGATGGCGCAATGCGCGTGCGGACGGTGGTCATGGCAGGTCTCGAATGGGCGATAAAACTGAAAATTGAAACAAGGGGGGAATGGTAACAGCCTGGGGTGGTTGGGCTCCAGCGTGGGTGATTCTGGTGGACTGCGGTGCCGCCATTCGCGAGCAAGCCCGCTACCACATTCGACCGCATTCTCATGCTGGAAATCGGTCAACTGTGGGAGCTGGCTTGCCTGCGATGAGGCCATCACAGCCGCTGCAAATCAAACAGCCAACAACCGCTCCCGCAATTTGCCGATCTCATCCCGCGTCTGCGCGGCCGCTTCGAACTCAAGATCCCGTGCCAGCTGGTACATCTTCTCTTCCAACTGCCGAATCCGCTTGGTGATCTCACTCGGCGAGCGCAGTTCGTTTTCGTACTTGGCGCTTTCTTCGGCAGCCTTGGCCATACCCTTGCGCTTCTTGCTGCGCGAACCGGGCACGGTGGCGCCTTCCATGATGTCGGCGACGTCCTTGAACACGCCTCTCGGGATGATGCCATTCTCCAGGTTGAAGGCAATCTGCTTGTCACGGCGGCGCTCGGTCTCGCCAATTGCCCGCTCCATGGAGCCGGTGATGCGATCCGCGTAAAGAATCGCCCGGCCATTGAGGTTGCGCGCCGCACGGCCGATGGTCTGGATCAACGAGCGCTCGGAACGCAGGAAGCCTTCCTTGTCGGCATCGAGGATCGCCACCAGTGACACTTCCGGCATGTCCAGGCCTTCGCGCAGCAGGTTGATCCCCACCAGCACGTCAAAGGTGCCCAAGCGCAGGTCGCGGATAATCTCGACGCGCTCCACGGTGTCGATGTCCGAGTGCAAATAGCGCACGCGTACGCCGTGGTCGGCCAGGTAGTCAGTCAAGTCTTCGGACATGCGCTTGGTCAGCGTGGTGACCAGCACCCGCTCTTCCAGGGCCACGCGTTTGGTGATCTCCGAGAGCAAGTCATCGACCTGGGTCAGCGCCGGGCGGATCTCGATTTGCGGGTCCACCAGGCCGGTCGGGCGCACCAGTTGCTCAATCACGCGTCCCGCATGCTCGGCTTCGTAGTTACCCGGCGTGGCCGAGACAAAGATCGTCTGCGGGCTGATGCTTTCAAACTCGTCAAAACGCATCGGCCGGTTATCCAGCGCCGAAGGCAGGCGGAAGCCGTATTCCACCAAGGTTTCCTTACGCGAACGGTCACCTTTGTACATCGCCCCCACCTGCGGCACGCTGACGTGGGACTCGTCGATCACCAGCAAGGCGTCGTCCGGCAGGTAATCAAACAGGGTCGGCGGCGCCTGCCCGGATTCGCGCCCCGAGAGGTAGCGCGAGTAGTTTTCGATGCCGTTGCAGTAACCCAGCTCGAGGATCATCTCCAGGTCAAACCGAGTGCGCTGCTCCAGGCGCTGGGCTTCCACCAGCTTGTTGTTGGCACGCAGGTATTCCAGGCGCTCGGCCAACTCGACCTTGATACCCTCGATGGCGCCCATCAGGGTTTCGCGCGGGGTCACATAGTGGCTTTTCGGGTAGAAGGTAAAGCGCGGCAGCTTGCGGATCACCTCGCCAGTCAACGGGTCGAAGGCCGACAGGCTCTCGACTTCATCGTCGAACAGCTCGATGCGGATCGCTTCCAGGTCGGACTCCGCCGGGTAGATGTCGATCACATCACCGCGTACGCGGAAGGTGGCGCGGGCAAAGTCCATGTCGTTGCGGGTGTATTGCAAGCTCGTCAGGCGCCGCAGCAGCTCGCGCTGGTCGAGTTTGTCGCCCCGATCAACGTGCAACACCATCTTCAAATAAGCTTCCGGGCTGCCCAGGCCGTAGATGCACGACACCGTGGTGACGATGATCGCGTCCTTGCGCTCCAGCAGCGCCTTGGTCGCCGAAAGCCGCATCTGCTCGATGTGGTCGTTGATCGACGCATCCTTCTCGATAAAGGTATCGGAGGACGGCACATACGCTTCGGGCTGGTAGTAGTCGTAGTAGGAAACGAAGTATTCCACTGCGTTATTCGGGAAAAACGCCTTGAACTCGCCGTAGAGCTGCGCGGCCAGGGTCTTGTTCGGCGCCAGCACCAAGGTGGGCCGATTGGTCTGCGCAATCACGTTGGCGATGCTGAAGGTCTTGCCTGAACCGGTCACCCCGAGCAGCGTCTGGTGCGCCAGGCCGGCTTCGATGCCTTCAACCATCAGGCGAATGGCTTCGGGTTGGTCGCCGGCGGGTTCAAAACGGGTGACGAGCTGGAAATCCGACATAACGTACCTCGTGAAGTCACCCCAGACTCAATACCGCCAGGGACGAAATAGCTCAGCAACCCGCGAATAGTCATCGCAGGTTGCAGGAAAAAACCATGATAGCTGTAGAAGTGGTGGCGAATGTGACGGGTTTCAAGGCAATCGTCCTACCTGCCGTCGCTGGCCAATGTTGCAATAAGACTAACGGTCGGCAAATAAACCGAAAAACATGGCCGAAAAGCCGTTTCGGTTGTCGCCCTCAGCCGGGATGGCCTCTATACTAGCTCCCCGTTTGTGCACCGCTCTAGTGCATTCGGCTGGAGCGCGACACGTCCCTCCATTCCCCCATAGAGCTGCCGCAAAAATGAGCCTGTTCTCCGCTGTCGAAATGGCACCACGCGATCCAATCCTGGGCCTCAACGAAGCATTCAACGCCGACACCCGAACCACCAAGGTCAACCTTGGCGTGGGCGTTTATTGCAACGAGGAGGGGAAGATTCCACTCTTGCGTGCCGTTGCCGAAGCGGAAGCCGTTCGCGTGGCGCAACACGCCGCCCGTGGCTACTTGCCGATCGACGGCATCGTGGCGTACGACCAGGCCGTGCAAAAGCTGCTGTTCGGCGCTGAATCGCCGCTGCTGAGCGCCGGCCGTGTCATCACCGCACAAGCGGTCGGCGGCACCGGCGCGCTGAAAATCGGTGCCGACTTCCTCAAGCAACTGCTGCCCAACGCCGTCGTCGCCATCAGCGACCCGAGCTGGGAAAACCACCAGGCGCTGTTCGAAAAAGCCGGCTTCCCGGTGCAAACCTATCGCTACTACGACGCCGCCACCCACGACGTGAACCGTGCAGGTCTGCTCGAAGACCTCAACGCCCTGCCGCCGCAGTCCATCGTGGTGCTGCACGCCTGCTGCCACAACCCGACCGGCGTCGACCTGAGCCCGGCCGACTGGCAAAACGTGCTGGACGTGGTCAAGGCCAAGAACCTGGTGCCGTTCCTCGACATGGCCTACCAGGGCTTCGGCGACGGCATCCACGAAGACGCCGCTGCGGTGCGCCTGTTCGCTGAATCGGGCCTGACCTTCTTTGTGTCCAGCTCGTTCTCCAAGTCGTTCTCGCTGTACGGCGAGCGCGTGGGCGCGCTGTCGATCGTCAGCGAATCCAAGGAAGAAAGCGCGCGCATCCTGTCCCAGGTCAAGCGTGTGATCCGCACCAACTACTCCAACCCGCCAACCCACGGCGCGGCGATCGTTGCGGCAGTGCTGAACAACCCTGAGCTGCGCGCCCAGTGGGAAGCCGAACTGGCCGAAATGCGCCTGCGCATCCGCGGCATGCGTGAGCAGATGGTCGCTGAACTGGCCAAGGCAGCGCCAGGCCACGACTTCAGCTTCGTCGGCCGCCAGCGCGGGATGTTCTCCTACTCCGGCCTGACGGTTGAGCAAGTCACCCGTTTGCGCACCGAGTTTGGTATCTACGCGCTGGACACTGGCCGCATCTGCGTAGCAGCGCTGAACCAGTCCAACATTGGTGCGGTAACCAAGGCGATTGTTCAGGTTCTATAAACCTGACGGTGCTGAACGAAGGGAAGCCGCGGCTTCCCTTTTTTAATGCCTGTCGCAAAACACCCCGCTCCCCTAGACTGAACGTCGACTGCCCCTTTGCTGTGAGAGCCTTATGAGAAACGACGACCTGGACCTGCGCGCCGACCGCGACGAATTGCATGACTACACGCCCCGCGCCCCGCAAGCCAAGCGCCAGAAAAGCCTGGTACTGCAAGTGGCCCTCGGCGTGTTCCTCGGTGGGCTGGCCTTGTGGCTGGTGCAGTTGGGTGCGACGGCGATCATGGCCAAACTGGCGATGGGCACCTTCCAGTTCGGCGGCTAACAAAGATCACCTGGGGGAGCTGGCTAGCCTGCGATTGCGTCAGGCCTGCCGATACCTCTATCACTGATACCCCGTTATCGCAGGCAAGCCAGCTCCCACACTGGATCTACTTCGCTTGCAGAGCGCGCTCTTCCAACAACTTCACAAAACTGTTCAAACTCTGCGACACCGTGCCCCGGCGCCAGATCAGCCAGGTATGCAGAATGCGGAACGCGTCGCTCAACGGCCACACACTCACCGCCGTAAACCCTGGCATGCTCTCCAACATGCTGCGCGGCATCAGCGCCAGGCCGGCGCCAGCGCTGACGCAGGCGAGCATGCCGTGGTAGGACTCCATCTCGAAAATCTTGCCCGGCACCGCGCCATCCTGTGAGAACCAACGTTCGAAGTGATGGCGATACGAGCAGTTCGAGCGAAAGGTGTAGATGCTCTCCCCCGCCACATCCTGCCCGCGGGTGATCGGCGCGTGATGCAGCGGCGCAATCACCACCATTTCTTCTTCAAACACCGCCACGCCCTCCAGCGTGGCATGCAGCACCGGGCCGTCGACAAACGCCGCCGCCAGGCGCCCCGACAACACGCCCTCGATCATCGTGCCCGACGGTCCGGTGCTCAGGTCCAGCTCGACCTTGGTGTGCTTCTGGTTATACGCCGCGAGCAACGCCGGGATACGCACGGCGGCCGTGCTCTCCAGCGAGCCGAGGGCAAACGCGCCCTGGGGCTCCTCGCCCGCCACCGTCGCGCGGGCTTCTTGCACCAGGTCGAGAATACGCCGCGTGTAGCCGAGGAAATTCCACCCGGCCGGTGACAGACGCAGGCGGCTTTTCTCGCGGATAAACAGCTCCACGCCCAAGTCCTGCTCCAGTTGCTTGATACGCGTGGTCAGGTTCGACGGCACGCGATGGATCAACTGCGCGGCGGCGCTGATGCTGCCTTGCTCGGCAACGGCCTTGAAGATTTCCAGCTGCACCAGATCCAAATCATTCTCCAATCGTGAACGTATTGCTTAATATTATTCAGTTTCCATAAAACATGCATCCCCGTAGGCTGAACCCATTCCACTCATTCAGCCGGACGGTGCCATGAACGCGATTACTCAGCAGACTCACGCCTTGTCGATCAACCCCGCCAACGGCGAAACGGTCGGCAGCTACCCTTACGAAACCGAGGCGCAGCTGGACGCTGCTCTCAACCGCGCCACCGGCGCCTTCCGCACCTGGCGCTGCCAGCCAGTCAGCCAACGCGCCGAACGGCTGCTGGCGCTGGCCAGTGCCCTGCGTGACCAAGCCGAAGACATGGCGCAGATGATCACCCTGGAAATGGGCAAACCCATCGCCCAGGCCCGCGCCGAAATTGAAAAATGCGCACAACTCAGCGAATGGTATGCCGCCCACGGCCCGGCCATGCTCGCGCCGGAGTCAACGCTGGTAGACAACGGCAGTGCCCAGATTGAATACCGCCCGCTGGGCCCGATCCTCGCGGTGATGCCGTGGAACTTCCCGGTCTGGCAAGTGCTGCGCGGCGCCGTGCCGACGATGCTCGCCGGCAACACCTACGTGCTCAAACACGCGCCAAACGTGATGGGCAGCGCCTACCTGATGAAAGCGGCGTTCCAAAAAGCCGGTTTCGCGGATGGCCTGTTCGAAGTGATCAACGTGACCCAGGACGGCGTCTCCACCGCCATCGCCGACCCACGCATCGCCGCCGTCACGCTCACCGGCAGCGTACGCGCCGGCATGGCCATCGGCTCCCAGGCCGGTGCCGCGCTGAAAAAATGCGTGCTGGAACTGGGCGGCTCCGACCCGTTTATCGTGCTCAACGACGCCGACCTCGACGCCGCCGTTCAGGCCGCCGTGATCGGGCGCTTCCAGAATAGCGGCCAAGTCTGCGCCGCCGCCAAGCGCCTGATCATCGAAGACGGCGTGGTAGAAGCGTTCACCGCTAAATTCCTCGAAGCCAGCCGCGCACTGGTCATGGGCGACCCCACATTGACCAGCACCTACGTCGGCCCGATGGCGCGCTTCGATCTGCGCGACGAGCTGCACGGCCAGGTCCAGGCCACCTTGGACGAAGGCGCGACCCTGCTACTGGGCGGCCACAAAGTACCCGGCGACGGCAACTACTATGCGCCCACCGTACTGGCCAACGTCACCGACCAGATGACCTCGTTCAAACAGGAACTGTTCGGCCCCGTGGCCTCGATCATCACCGCCCGCGATGCCGACCACGCCGTGGCCCTGGCCAACGACAGCGAGTTCGGCCTGACGGCGAGCATCTTCACCACCGACTCAACCAAGGCACGCGACATCGCCAACCAACTGGAAACCGGCGGGATCTTCGTCAACGCCTTCAGCGTCTCGGACCCTCGGGTAGCCTTTGGCGGCATCAAGAAAAGTGGGTTTGGGCGGGAGTTATCGCACTTTGGCGTGCGCGAATTCT
Organism: Pseudomonas sp. O39; assembly: GCF_045447295.1. NCBI lineage: Bacteria > Pseudomonadati > Pseudomonadota > Gammaproteobacteria > Pseudomonadales > Pseudomonadaceae > Pseudomonas > Pseudomonas sp. O39. The sequence continues at coordinate 348,102 of NZ_JBJGXV010000002.1, read as the reverse complement.
GCAACGCGCAGACGGTGTGGCTGGATCGCAAATAAGCCTCTTAGGCAGGCCGTTATATTGGGGGCAAGCAAACGACCTGTGGCGAGCGGGCTTGCCCTAATGCCGTTCAGTTAAGCAAACGCAATGCTAAAAACAGCGAAGATCAAATGTGGGAGCGGCGGTGCGACGATTCGACTTGCCCGCGAAGACGTCGGCCCAGCAAACATTGATGTTGGCTGACCCACCGCTTTCGCGGGCAAGCCCGCTCCCACAGGGGATCTGCGCTTAACAAAACGGCATTGGGGTAAGCCTGCTCTCCACAACAGGCCTGCTCGCCACAGCGACTATGGCGAGCAGGCAGGTCAGTGAGACAAGGGCAACGTCACCACAAACTCGCTGCCACGGCCCTTGCCTTCGCTTTTGGCGGTGACCTTGCCGCCATGCGCTTCAACCAGCTCGCGAACCACCGTCAACCCGATCCCCAACCCTGAACCGTTGAAGCCGATGGCGTGCTCGTCCTGCACGTAAGGGTCAAAGATGAGCGGCAGCGCCTTGGCCGATACGCCGATGCCATTGTCACAAATGCTGATCCTCAACTCGTCCGCCACGCTGACCGACAGCACGATCCGGCCGCCCACCGGCGTGTACTTGGCCGCGTTGGCCAGCAGGTTATGCAGGATTTGCGAAAGGCGCCCAGGGTCGCCACTGAACATCAAGCTGCCGTCAGGCAGATGCGCATCGAATTGCTGCTGTTTTGCCCGCATCACCGGGCCGCACGCATCAATCGCGCTTCTGAGGATCTGCAGCATGTCGACATCACTTCGCTCGATACGCAGCTTGCCCGTGCTCACGCGGGACACGTCCAGCAAGTCGTCAACCAACTGTGAAATATGCTGCACCTGCCCCTCGATCAGCTCACGCATGCGTGGTAACTGGTCGCTCGGCAGGCGCACCATGCGCTCGGCGATCATGCTGATCGGCGTCAATGGGTTGCGCAGCTCATGCGCGACCATCGCCAGGATACTTTTCTGCTGGCCCAGCGCACGCTCGGCTGTCGCCTGCAGGTCTTGCGCGCTGAGCGCCGCGATCACTAACTGGGCGTTCGCCTCGCGAAGCTCCTGGTACAAACGTTGCTCCTCCAGCGGCGGCGGCTTTGCAGAGTCGGATTGCGCCAGGAGGATCGCCAGTACCAATTGCTGATTGGCCTCGATCACCTGCTCGACGTGCTGGGTATCCACCAGACGGCTGCTGGCGTCAGTCAGTTGCTGCTGCAGAGCGGCGAGCACGGCACGCGCCTCAACGGTTTTTTGGCCGAGCAGGAACAGTTCGTGAGCGGCACTGGTCAGCTCACGTTCATTCTTGCCGCCGCTTTCACTCATGAGTCGGGCTCACACATGTTTGTCTCCTGCTGAAATCTGTTTGGTCGGCCGGCCGCCCAGCAACCCCTCCTGCTCAGGCAGCATGTCGCGAATCTGCAGGCCGTGATCGTCGATGTGGTACTGGCGTAGCTGATCGGAGTGCGCACTGGCGCGCACCTTGACCACCGCCATGATGCGCAACAAACGGCTCTCGACTTCGATATACCGCTGCACGATGATCGCGTCAGTCAGGAACGCCGTGCCGTAGGGGCTGAAACGCAGGTCGGTGTAGCGGTCTTCCAACTCGGAGGTCATCAAGACGCTGACCCCGGCAGCCGTCAGCGCGGTGACCATGCGTGACAACGATTCGCGAAAGTCCGCGCGAAAGGTTGGCGCCAACGCCAGCTCAAAGCCCGACAGCGAGTCAATCACCACGCGGGTGGCTTTTAAACGGTCGATCTCGCCCAGCAGCAATTGCACGATTTCATCGATGGACAGGTCCGGCGAGCGGCTGTCCACCAGGCCAACCTGCCCGCTCCTGATTAACTCGGCCAACTTCGGGTTTTGCGAATGGTTGGGGCGTTGCTCGAACACCGCAATCACCCCGGTTTCACCGTTGCGTGCGCCTTCGGCCAGGAAGGTCGCCGCCAAAATGCTTTTGCCCGAGCCCGAAGGCCCGGCCACCAGCAGCGAATAGCCGCGAGGCAAGCCGCCACCGAGCATCTCATCGAGGGCCGGCACGCCCATTTTCAGACGCGTGATCGGGAACGTCGACGGCGCGTCAACCGAACGATTGATGGCGGCCGGTGGGAACACCCTGATCCCCGAGGTGGCGATACGGAAGGTGTGCAGCCCCGGCAACGTCGGCTGGCCGCGCATCTTCATGATCTCCATCTTGCGCACCATCGAGTTGCGCTCGACGCTTTGGCGCAGCCAGATCAGGCCGTCGGCCACGGTAAAGATCGGGTTGGAGTCGGTTTCGGTGAAATATTCGCCGATCAGGAAAGTCGTCGCCTGCCACGTGGTCATCAACATGCCCAGTTGCTGGACGAACTGCGGCAGGTTGTTATTCGGGTTGTGCTGGGTCTGGCTGGCCAGCACCACGGAGCGGAATGAATCGACAAACACCAGCGACGGCGAATGTGCCTCGACCTCGCTGACAATTCGCCGCAACACTTCGTCCAGATCGCCGGCCAGGGTGTGGTCGGCCAAATTGATATAGCGAATCGACTGGTTAATCGCTTCGTTATCGAAAAAATCGAATTGCTGCTGATAGCGCAGCATCTTCAGCGGCGGCTCACCGAGCACGGTAAAGAACAGCGCCGGGCGCTCCGGCGTGGCCAGGGCAAACATCATCTGGTGCGCCAGGGTGGTTTTGCCACAGCCCGGCGGGCCTGCAATCAGGTTGAACGAAAACTCCGGCAGGCCTCCGCCCAGGACCTCGTCCAGTCCTGGCACACCCGTGGCCAGACGGTTGATAGTCACTTTGGTGCTCATGGCGAAATTTCCTGCGCAGAGGTGTCGCTCGAAGAAGGCTGCCACACGTCAACCAGCAGACGTGCAGTGAGTGAGGGCCCGATCAGCGTAGTCAGAAGTTCGTAGAGGGTTGTCAACAACACCTCACCGAAGAACAACGCGTCGGTTTCGTTCTGCTCGACGAGTACGGATTTGAGAGCAATCAGATCCATCGCAGCCGGCACACTGTCATAGGTGCCGGCCAGGCGTGGGTGGGTCGAGACGCACAGGTGGAAGCTGCGGCGGTACAGCGCAACAACGCCCTGCTGGCCAATAATGGGCGTCAATGCTGCGCCCATATCCTGCAAAATCGACACAATCGCCTCGGCGATGCTTGCAGTGTCAGCGTGCGGACCAACACGGTGCGCCAGAGAAGCTACGATCCGGCGGCTCTCTTCGCTATGCGTGGGCATGTCTGACTAATATCTGATGAACAGAAACTGATGTTACACCCTATATCGGCAGATAGAGACCCGATCGGCAGCGGCCGGCCAATTGCGCGCGGATCAGGCTCCCGCTGCCCGCCACGATCGACTACCATACCGCGCCGGTTCCCAAATGGGACTAATAGGGAATTCGACGCGCGGCACATCGCGCCAATCGAAACTGCCCCCGCAACTGTAGGTGCCGAGCCTGCTCCACATCGCCACTGGGCATTGCCCGGGAAGGCCGGAGCGTGGCGACGACGCATCAGTCAGGAGACCTGCCGGCCCAGTAACTCACTAACCGGCGGGGTGTCCGGGAAGGACGTCCTCGCCTGCCTGAACCGCAGCCTTCGAGGGGGTGTTTCCGAACCGTACCGCTCCAGTTCCACGTACGGTCCATACGGAGATTGCCCCATGCTGCCACGCGTCACCGCCCTGCTCACCGGCTTGGGCTTCTGCGCCCTGGCCAACGCGGCCCCCACTCATTACCCGCTGACGGTGCAGAACTGCGGTAGCACGCTGACCTTCGCGCATGCACCTGCGCGCAGCGTGACCATCGGCCAGGCGGCCACGGAAATGCTCTACGCGCTGGGCGTGGCCGACACGGTGGTCGGCACCTCGCTGTGGTTCAACAGCGTATTGCCCACGTTCAAGGCGCAGAACGACACCATCGAGCGCCTGGCCGATAACGAGCCAAGCTTCGAAGCCGTGATCGCCAAGCGCCCGCAACTGGTGGCCGCCGAGCTGGAATGGGTGGTCGGCCCGCAGGGCGTGGTTGGCACCCGCGAGCAATTCCACGAGCTGAAAATTCCCACCTACCTGCTGCCCTCCGACTGCGAAGGCAAGGACAACCTGGTGGGTGCCGACGGCACGCGGCTGGAGCCGTTCCGCATCGACACAATTTACAAAAGCATCCGCCAACTGGCCGAGATCTTCGATGTACAGGATCGCGGCCAGCAACTGAACGACGAGCTCAAGGCGCGCCTGGCCAACTCCGTCGCCACCGCGCAGAGCAAAGGCCTCAAGCAGGCCAGTGCGCTGGTCTGGTTCTCCAGCGCCGAGATGGCCAGCGACCCGTACGTCGCCGGCCACAAAGGTGTCCCCGAGTTCATGCTGGAAACCCTGGGCCTGCACAACGTCGTGCAGTCCGATGAAGAGTGGCCCGCCGTCGGCTGGGAAACCCTCGCCAAGGCCAACCCGACCTTCCTCGTGATCGCCCGCATGGACCGCCGCCGCTACCCGGCCGACGACCATGAAAAGAAACTCGCCTTCCTGCGCAGCGACCCGGTAACCCGCAACATGGACGCGGTGAAACACAACCGCATCATCGTCCTCGACGCCCTGGCCTTGCAGGCCAGCATCCGCACGTTCGATGGCCTGGAACAACTGGCCCACGCCATCGACGGCTACGACCTGCCCAAATGATACGCACCCTGCTCGCCCTCGCCCTGTTACTGCTCGCCGTGCTCGCCGGTGTGGCCATCGGCGAAACCGCCATATCGCCGCAGGTCGTGCTCCAGGTGCTCGCCAACAAACTGTGGGCGGCGGGTTACGTGCTGGACCCGATCGACGAAGGGGTGGTGTGGAACTACCGCCTGACCCGCGCCCTGGTCGCCGCGGCGTGCGGGGCCGGGCTGGCTACGTGCGGGGTGATTTTGCAGTCGTTGCTGCGAAACCCGTTGGCTGATCCTTACCTGCTGGGCATCAGCGCCGGCGCGTCCACCGGCGCGGTATTGGTAACCCTGATCGGCGTGGGCGGCGGGCTGATTTCGCTGTCGGCGGGTGCATTTGTCGGGGCCATGGCGGCCTTTGCACTGGTGATCCTGCTGGCGCGGGCCAGCGGCTCGTCCAGCGGCACAGGGCAGATCATCCTCGCAGGCATCGCCGGCTCGCAGCTGTTCAATGCCCTCACCGCGTTCCTGATTACCAAATCCGCCAGTTCCGAGCAGGCGCGCGGCATTCTGTTCTGGCTGCTGGGCAACCTCAGCGGCGTGCGCTGGCCATCGGTGTGGCTGGTGGTGCCGGTGGCGGTCGCAGGCCTGGCGGTGTGCCTGTGGCACCGTCGCGCGCTGGATGCGTTTACCTTTGGCACGGACTCCGCAGCGTCCCTGGGCATCCCGGTGCGGCGCGTGCAGTTTGTGCTGGTGGGCTGTGCCGCGCTGGTCACGGCGGTGATGGTGTCGATTGTCGGCTCTATCGGCTTTGTCGGGCTGGTGATTCCCCACGCCGTGCGCCTGCTGGTCGGCACCGGGCATTCGCGGTTGCTGCCGGCCAGCGCCTTGGGCGGCGCGCTGTTTTTGATTGCGGCAGATGTGCTGTCGCGCACGCTGATCAAGGGTCAGGTGATTCCGGTCGGCGTGGTGACGGCTTTGGTCGGCGCCCCGGTGTTTGCGCTGATTTTGATCGGCCGGAGGAATGCGCGATGAGCGTGCTCAGTTGCACCGGCCTGGGCTTCAAGGTGCGCGAGGCCGAGTTGCTGCGTGATATTCACCTCGAGGTTCGGTTAGGCGAAACCTTAGGCATCGTCGGCCCGAACGGCTCCGGCAAATCCACCCTGCTCAAACTGCTCGCCGGTTTGCGTGTGCCCGCCAGCGGCGAAGTGCGCTTGAGCGGCCAACGCTTGAGCGGCCTGTCCCGCCGCGCCATCGCACAGCAGTTGGCCGTGGTGGAGCAACAAGCCGACACCGACGACGCGATCCGCGTGTTCGATGCCGTGGCGCTGGGCCGCACACCGTGGCTGTCGGCATTGAGCCCGTGGTCCGCGGAAGACCATGCCATCGTCAACCAGGCCTTGCATGACGTCGACGCCACCCACCTGAGCACGCGCGCCTGGCGCAGCCTCTCCGGTGGTGAACGCCAACGCGTGCACATCGCCCGCGCCCTGGCGCAACGGCCACAGATTCTGTTGCTGGACGAGCCGACCAATCACCTGGATATCCAGCATCAGTTGGCGATTTTAAAGGGCGTGCAGGCGCTGCCGGTAACCACGCTGATTGCGTTGCACGATCTGAATCAGGCGCTGACGTGTGATCGTTTGGCGGTGCTGGATCGCGGGCGGTTGGTCGCGCTGGGCAAGCCGCTGGAGGTGCTCACGCCGCAGCGCTTGCAGGACACGTTTGGCGTGCAGGCACATTACCTGACGGACCCGTTTGATGGTGCGCAGATTCTGCGGCTGCGCTCAAACTGACAGGCGAGTCACCGCTAAAAAGGGGGAAGCTGGCTTGCCTGCTCCCACATCAGGTCGGCGGCGTTAGAGGTGCCGCTGCATATGCGTCGTCCGCCACACCGAGTCCGCCTCGACATCCACCACCTCAAACCCCTGGCGCACCCAAAAATCAATCGCCCCCGGCAGAAACGGATGGGTATGCAGGTAAACCACCTCCACACCTTCCGCCAGAGCCTTCGCCTCCAGTACGCGGTACAACTCGCCTGCCAGACCAGAACGGCGAAAGGATGGCAGTACGAACAGCCGCACCACTTCCACCGTTTTAAGGCCTTGGTAATTCAGTTGGGGGAAACGGCCGTCGTAGGGCAAGTAGCCGACGGCGGCGACGATTCGGCCTTCGGCGCGGGCGATCAGGAACTGGCCGTCGCCATGAAGGTAGACCGCTTCAAATCGCGCCAGATCGTCCGGCATGCCGGTTGCGCTGAGCGTGGGGAAAAGCTCGGCGCGGGCCTCCAGGACGAAGGCCAGTACTGCTGGAACATCGGCGCCGGTGACGAACTGAAGGATGGGACTCTCGTTCATATAACCTTGATCTGGCGGATGCCTACCACCTGTGCCTGTTCCAGAATCTCCTCGGGGGCCGCGTCCGCAGTGGGCATGATCAACCCGTTTTCTGCATCGCCAAAATGCAACGCCAGCAAGTGCATTGCCGCTTCATGCAGGGGCAACTCGGACTGCTTCAGTTCAAACACGTGGGTGCGGGGCTCGTCGTTGAACAGGTAGTTCAGGGTGTATTCGCGCATGGTAGGGTCCTGTGATGGGAGAGGAGTGACTGCTTATCCTGACCAAGCGATCAGGTTTTAAGTTCCTACTGCTGCCAATCGCTGGGTTATCCAGGCCTTGGTGTGCATCAGCACATGGCCCGCCATCGCCACCGGGAAATGAATAAACCCATGGGCAGATTCCGCTAACAGGTGCGCTTCAACCTGCGTCTGCGCGCCCCACCGCTCGGCAATCAACAGCGTGTCATCCTTGAGCGGGTCCAATTCCCCGACAAACATCAACGCCGGCGGCAACCCGCTAAAATCGCCATACAACGGTGACAACGGTGGCTGTCGGCGCTCTTCATCACTCAGCCCCGGCGTCAGCATGCGCAACGCCTCGACCATACCCGGACCGTCCAGCAACAACGTGTCCGGCCCGGCTGCGCGCACGCTCGGCGTGCCGGTCAAGTCATAAACCCCGTAATACAACACTGCCCCGCTCACGCGCTTGAGCAGATCCGGCCATTGCTTGAGCGCCAGCAACGTCGCCACTGCCAGGTGCCCACCGGCGGATTCACCCACCACAAACACCGGCAAGTCGGCAAACTCCGGGCAGTCGCCCAACAGCCAGCGCGCGGCCGCCAGGCAGTCCTCCATCAACCCTTCAACCGGCGTGTCGACCGCCAGCCGATAGTCCACCGACACCACCGCCACATCACAGGCCCGCACCATGTCCAGGTTCAGGTCGTCATCCATCTGTGCATTGCCGATCACCCAGCCGCCGCCGTGGATATCCAGCACCACGCCCTTGGCCTTGCCCTCGGGCCGCAGGATGCGCACGGGTACGCCAGCCACGCGCCGAGTTTCAGCCGCAGGTGCCTTTTTGACCCGTTGACTGGCCACCAGCAGCGCCTGGATCAGGCGCGGGGTAATGCGGTTGCGGATTTTGAAGCGCGGCAGCCAGGCGAGCTTTTTATTGAAACGGCGCATCTCGGCCAGTTCGGGCGCGCTGGCAGGCCACAGTGAATGAGCCATCAGCGGTTATTACGCAAAATCGAGAAATTCAATGCCGCCGCCACACTCAACCACGCCAGGTAGGGAAACAGGATCAACCCGGTGATCAAGTCCAGACGCAACGCCATCACCACCAGCGCCGCCACCACCAGCCACAACAGCACGATCACCACCATCCCGGCGAAAAGCTGATGCGCACCAAAAAACACTGGCGTCCACAGCGTGTTCAAGGCGATCTGCGCCGCCCACAGGCCCAAGGTCAATTGGCTGCCGGGGATCAGGGTGAGGCGATAGCCCGCCCAGGCGAGCAGCAAATAGATGACCGTCCAGGCCACCGGAAACAGCCAGTTGGGCGGTGTGAAGCCGGGCTTGACGAGGGACTCGTACCACTGACCGGGTTTGAAAATAATGCCTGTGCTGGCGGCGGCGCCGCAGGCAATCAGGAAAATAAGGAAGATCATGGTCTGTCCTTAGCTGAAATCAGCTGTGAGGGGTGAGAGGGCCTTTTTCCATGCCCCTTAAATGACTCAAACGCGTGCGTATAAATTCAATCCAGCGGAGCAATTTTCGCCAACAACCGCCTCTTCTTCGCGTCATCGAAATCCGCTAGGGTGCCTCTACACTTTAGCCCGTTTTGCCTTCATCGAGACCCTGCGCCTTGGCCACTTCCTCCGCTGATCACCGCGCCAGCCCCTGGTCGGTATTCCTGATCTTCCTGCGCCTGGGGCTCACCTCCTTCGGCGGCCCGGTGGCGCACCTGGGTTACTTTCGCGACGAGTTCGTCACCCGGCGGCGCTGGCTGAGTGAGCGCAGCTACGCCGACCTGGTGGCGCTGTGCCAATTCCTGCCCGGCCCGGCCAGCAGCCAGGTGGGCATTGCCCTCGGGCTATCGCGCGCGGGCTACGGCGGCGCGCTGGCGGCGTGGCTCGGGTTTACCTTGCCGTCGGCCCTGCTGCTGATTCTGTTCGCGCTGGGCCTTGCGCAACACAGCAGCGCCATCCCGCCCGGCGTGCTGCACGGCCTAAAAGTGGTGGCCGTCGCCGTGGTCGCCCAGGCCGTGTGGGGCATGGCGCGCAACCTGTGCACCGATGCTCCGCGCATCACCCTGATGCTGATCGCCGCCTGCGTGGCCCTGCTGCAAACCTCGGCCTGGGGCCAGGTCGGCTTGATCGGCGCCGCAGCGGTGGCGGGCCTGTTGTGGCTCAATACTCCGCCGTCCACCGCCCATGACGCCCTGCCTATCACGCTAAGCCGCCGCGTGGGGGCGATGTGGTTGGCGTTGTTCCTGCTGTTGCTGGCGGGCTTGCCGCTACTGGCCGAGCTGGCGCCCAGCCAAGGCCTGGCGCTGATCGACGCGTTCTACCGCACCGGTTCGTTGGTGTTTGGCGGCGGCCACGTGGTGCTGCCCCTGTTGCAAGCCGAGGTCGTGCCGACTCACTGGGTGAGCAACGATGTATTCCTCGCCGGCTACGGCGCCGCCCAAGCCATGCCCGGCCCGTTGTTCACCTTCGCGGCGTTCCTCGGCGCGTCCATGCAGCAGGCGCCGACGGGCTGGCTCGGCGGCCTGCTCTGCCTGCTGGCGATCTTCGCGCCATCGTTTTTACTGGTGATGGGCGCACTGCCCTTCTGGGAAACCCTGCGCCGCAGCCCCCGTACCCAGGCCGCGTTGGCGGGCGTGAACGCGGCGGTGGTCGGCCTGTTGCTGGCCGCGTTGTACCAACCGGTGTGGACCAGCGCGATCTTCAACGCGCGGGATTTCGGCCTGGCACTGGTCGCACTGGTGGCGTTGATGGTGTGGAAGTTGCCGCCGTGGCTGGTGGTGATCGGCAGTGGCGGGCTGGGTTGGCTATTGAGCGTTACGCTGGGATAGGGCCAGGCGCGACGATTTTGAGCCACGGCCAGCGCGCCTGATAACTGAACGCCTTTTGCGCAAACAACTCGGGCTCGGGGTGCTGCGGATTAATCCGCAGTATGCCCTGCTCCACATCCGCCACCCCATAGGGCGCGTACACCTCGCCCGTCGCAATCTCCAGCCCGATGCACGTGCCCGCCACCAAGTAGCGATCCACGCCTTGTCTGGCCGTGTGCAATTGCGGATACGGCCGGCCAAAGCGCTCGCCATACCAGAGGTGAACCCGCGCCTGGTTCTTGACCTCGACGTTGACACCCAAGTCCTGAAACAGCCGCTCGGCCGCGCGTATGACCCTGTCCTCTGCTTCGTAGGACAGGTCCGTATCGAAGTAAAAAACGTCGTAGTCCTTCACGTCTTGAGCGACCGGACGGTTGGATTGATGGTTCCACACCGCCTGGAACAGGCAGCCCGCGGTCAGCATGCACTGATCCACACCGAGGTCAGGCAGGCGCGCGGTAATTTCGGCGTTGATCGGGTTGGCCATGGCGATTTCGAGCAGGGTTTTGACGGTCAATGTCATGTTGAATCCTTAAGAAGCTGGCCGGTTGCAGAGGCCGACTTTACAACAGCGCGGAGTCTGATTGATGAATCGCAGCGTAGGCAAAGGCTCTGGTGTGCGCAACGAAACGTCGCCGCCTTGCTCCATTGCCTACGCTTACGTCAGAATCCGCCGGCTTGTGCGCTGGGGTGGCCGTCTCTAAGGTTGCTCGGTCGCTGAATTGTTCAGTGATCGGCTTTAGTAGCCCAAGGTTTAACCTAACAAGTGCATAAGCTTCATCTATCAGACGTTCCTGTCTGTGCTTGATGGTGGCTGTGCGTAGGGCACCCTTGGGTGCGCCGGTTTTGTTAGGTTCCACCGGTCTACTAACCTGCGTACAGCTACCGCCTTTTCGTTTAGTAGCGATGAGGTTGTGGCCCAAGCAAGGAACTTAACAATGGTTAACGTCAAACCGGATTCAACTGCTCTCTTCACCGTCGTTCCCGACGCCAGCACCGAAACCCTCATCACCAACAGCTACGAAACCTTCGCCTGCGTCAGCACGCTATTGCTCGACCTGTCCGAAGACCTGTGCGGCAAACACCGTGACATCGCGCTGGCCATCCACCAACTGAGCGAACTGGGCGTGCTGCTCACGGCCAAATTGCTCGACCGCGAAGCACCCTGCCCTGGCTGATGGTTAGCCCTTCACCTCACCCGCCGAATTGGCGAGTGATGGCCGTGTGAGCGGCAGCGCCGCCGATGGCGCTGCCTTCAATTAGCGCCAGGGTAGTGATCTACGTACTGAATGGTGAAGTCGGGGTAGTGATCGACAATCTGGATCTTGTAGTCCGGGTAGTGATCGACGGTTTTCCATTTGCCGGCTGAGTCAGGGTAATGATCGACCTTCTGAACCTTGAGATCGGGGTAGTGATCGACAACCTGAACCTTGTAGTCAGGGTAGCTATCGACGAACTGGATATTGCCGTAAATCTTCGACACATCAACACTCGTACCCGCCGAAGCGCAGAAGGTACAGGTCAGCAACACTGACGCCAGAGCAACTTTAAACATGACAGCCTCATCCTGAGAAATCAAAGGCGCCATTCTAACGACCCTCGCGCAAAAAATCGCAGAGAGAAACGCGCTGCCTGGCGAATGATCAGCCCTTCAACTCACCCGCCCGATTACTCGCCGCATCGTCATAAGCCACATACAGCGACTCGGCGATTTGGCTTTTGATGGCTTTGGCGGATTCCAGACCCAACACAAAACCCTCAGCCTTACCGCCAGCGCGGTTGAGTTCTTCATGGGTGGAGGCGCCGGTGATAGCGTCAAGCAGCTTGGCGGCGTGAGGGCCTACGCCTTTTGGAAGGGAGATTTGGTCGATGGACATTGCGATACCTTTAAGAAGAGTGGTCGGTAGCGCGTGGAATCACTGCCGGGGGTGGCATGGTAGACCGGTTGGCGAAGAAAGGGGGGTGCTTTTGGCCAACAGCGATCACCCAGCAACCACAAAACTAGGAATGATTCATTCAAGTAGCAACCTATTCACAGCTCTCCCAACTCGGTCAATCGATTAGGTATGAGCTATCGAAGGTCCTGCACCTGTTCCACGTCTGTCTAGAACTCGTCCTCTGAAAGCCCGTAAGTCGCAGTGTTGCCGTTAGCAACTTTGTATAGGGTGAGCGTGACAACGCTATATTGGGTGCCTCTGCTCGTGGGGGTTTCAGTGAGTGTCATTACTTCAGAGCGTGAAAGCCCCCCAGACGTAAGGTCCCGATACCGAACGTCGTAATCGCCTGGGGTGAGATTCTTGATGGTGAAGCGGCTTCGTGCGGGAATTAAAATCTGCCTTGCCGGCTTGGCCACCATACCTTGCAGAGCGACGAGTTTTAGAAACACGTCTGAGTTGTTCTGCCCATTGTCGATGGTTACTTCTGAATGGCCGGTTTTGTGCGTCTGTGGCTCACCTATCAGGTAACTGGCAGTACGAGGCCATGGCTTGCCATTGGGCGCGGTTTTCGGCCGAACATAAGTCGGAATCTTCGCTGCTAGCTCGCGTTGATTGGTGGCGCTTAAAGGGCGTTGAGCGGGGTGGGTGCCTGAGCTATTAGCGGCCGCTGCCGGTGGAACGGCTTGAGCGGAATACGGCATAGGACTCCGTGCAAGGGAGTAATGCATTGCGGAGGTATTAATTACCGTAATGATGATCGCCACAGTCATTGCAGCCACCACGCCGAAATGGATGAAGAATCGGCCATGAATGAGTCCCCAACTACTCTTCAAGCGATTGTCTTTGTCACCGCCCAACTCATCTATGAAGGCTTCGAGGTTGGTGGTCAGGCTATCTCTTTCGTTGATCCCTTCGGCATTGCGGCCAAGAGTCTTAGGGATCTTCTTGCAGTACCTCATCGCGTTTTGGGCTATTGAACGCGCTAGGTCTGGACGACCGATTGTGTAGAAATAATATGCCTGGTAACCCAGCATTTTGGCGTTTTCCAGTGGTGGATGTGATCCACCGAACATATTGATGACCAATGCCTGGACCGTATACAGCGGTCCCCATGGAAATCCCCACCATCCAAGCAGCCAACTGGTCGCCGACGCCTTGAGAGACTGCTTTTGTGCGCAGGAACTGCAGTACACACCGGCGATGGGTTTACGAATTGTGAGAAAGAGAAAGCTCTTTACGGAACGGAACACCACTACTCTTGGCTGGGCTGATACCTTGGCGCAAACGGAGCATACGATGGGGTCTGGTACTTTAGGTGTCGCGAGTTCTGCAGCGATGCTCTGAGTATCGTATTCGGCTCTAGACACAGGGTCCGAAAGCACTGCATACGCCTCATTCAAAAACTGGAATTGCTGAGTCGTGTTGTTGTCCGGGTTGCGGTCAGGGTGCAGTTCCATGGCGCGTCTGCGGTATGCCTTTTTGATCTGCGCAGCGCTGACGATCGATGTTAGACCCAAGACTGAGTAGTAACCTTTAGAGTCGTCTTTATCGTGGTGCATTGAACGGTCCTAGGGAAAGTGGGGAAAGGGGTCAGACCACTGTTATTAAACGGGGGCTGCCCCCCGCTTTTTACCCACTAGCAATCAGTGCTCATCTAAAACGCACCGACCAAATCATGCTCCTTTAAAAGTCCCTTCAAGGCCAGCGCCGTCTTGGGTGCTTTCAAATGCATTTTCAAAATAAGCTTTCGGATCATTCGGTCAGCATCTTGCTCATTTGCCGGCAAAATGTATCGTTGGGAAACATTAACCTTCCATTTTTTGACAAATACATGTTCCGCCAAACTTTTTCTCGCAAACTCAGCATCAAGCGTAACAATGAGTCGCAACAGAACATCACCAAACCCCACCACCCCCCTCAGCGTCAACTGATACTTATGCCCAAGTTTAATATTTGGATGTTCAGGCACCTCAGAGACACCCAAATCCGTTGCCGACAGCGAGTTGTACAACAAATAGGCATCTAGCTGACGCTGACCCGCGACTCCTCCATTATGTATATAACCATTCCTCAACTCTTTAAAAAATCTATAACATGAAATCATATGAGGAAGCGCTTTAAGATCGCACTTTTTATTGCCCGTGAGCGCCAAATAAATCACTGCCTCAAGCGGCGTGCTATTCGGCATAGACGCAAGTTCTTTCAAAATCTCGGGATACTCATAAATCTTCTTCTTCTTACTTTTGAACAACCCCAATAGTTCTTCGTTTAGTGCTGAGTACCACGCCTCATACAGCGCGCAAAATTCCGCCAACATGATTTTTGCGAACTGTTCTTTTTGCTGTCCCCACGTATTATCAATACATGAACGCCTTAAGTTGGCCCCTCGAATATCACTTCCAACCACAAATCTCCCGAGAAGAACTTCTTGACTAATATCTGGGCTCTCCCCAACCAAACCCTTTACCTGCCAACGTAGATTCCACATCGCGGCAGCTGTAGGCCAAATAAAATCAAAAATAGCGGTCACCTCAGAGTAAATCGTCTTCGATGAGTCAAAGAATAATCTCTGCTGCATTAATGCCATCCTCCACTGATTAAAATTAATCCAGCCATCATGACGGAGAGTAATCAAGATCGCTTGTTTAAAAGCCACTCGACCAAACCGGCACTCACAACCAACGAGGCAACTGCCTTCAAATCCCAGAGATGGACTCGATCATTTGCAAGCCCAATATCCATCAATTGTTCACGAGATGTATGGTAGACAAAGTACATTTCGTGAAACTGATCGTATTCTCGAAAGATTTCGATATAGGACTGCAGTTCTGCCCGAGTTGTGGATGACTTTATTTGAACAAAAGCGCGGCGCTGCGTTGAAGGAGAGTATACATCTAGATCAATATCTTTTTCTGTTTTCCCTAGAACAGAAAATCGCTGCCAGCCCGATTTTGAAAATATCAAGTCGATCAGCAGTTCAAAGTCGTGCCACCACAAACCCTTGATAACTTCTTGGACATCCTCCTTTAGCCTCTCTAAGGAAGATTTCGCCTGTTCGACCTCGGGCGGATTATGGCCGTTGATCTTGTCAATCAGGTAGTCTTGCATCCCTATACCGCAAATGGTGCCACGAAAACCCTGAACCTTCGTAAGGCGCCCATCCATATTTTCCACACGGAGTGGCTTGCCGTAAATATCGCAGGACGACCAATGTCCGACGACTTTCCTGATGCGACTCTTATCGTCTTGCTCAATCACTTCCTTGGAAGCACAACACCAGTAAAGTTTTTTTTTGTGGAAGGTAATCCAGAGATCACTTTCATCAAGCTCGTAGAAGTCTCGGATCTGATTGATATCTCGAGTCGCCGTTCCTCGATCACCTTTACGCTCATCAACCCAATACGAATGTATAGCATCCCAATTGCCGTCAAGCGAATCCTGGTGCAGGGGGCTTCGATACCCCAGCCTAATTGTGTTCTGCTCTATACAAGACGACTCCCATTCACCACCAAAACCTAGCTTGATGTAGCGGACTTTACGGGGAGCTATTTTCACTTGAGTTATAATCCATTAAATATATGGTAGCAAATAGAACAACCATTACACCCAACCATTACGCATCGAAGAACTCGCCCGGACAGCTAATTTGGGAAGCTCTACGCCGCATCATCGCTTTAAGGCTGTGACGGCCATGATTCCACTGCACTATCAGCGGAAATAGCAGCGAAAATAGGGTCAGACCACTATTATTAAACGTGGTCTGACCCCGTTTTTACACCGTTTTTACACAAAAACAAGTTGGCAGCGGCGGTGTCTATCGAGAAGGCGCGGTGCTCGGCATCGGATTAGAGCGGCTGTGTTGGCCTTGGGAACGACTCGGTGTTTGTGATCTTCAATGCGTCGCCTCCAACGGAGGGCGCTTTCCAACCGGAAAACAAATCCGTCCCTTTTTCTACAGTGATGGCCCCCTCATTACCCGTCACATTGGATCTTTCTTTATCAAACTGCCGCTCTAGACTGGCTCCAACCCCTTGGCCCATCGGAAAGAACCCCATGTCCGCCCCGACTTCGACTGCCAACCCGATCTGCGCGGCAGCACCCTGAGGCTCAAACCTCTGGCAGACAGTGATCTTGAAGGTATGTTTCACGCGGCGACTGATCCACACATCTGGGGCGGCCATCCCGCCAGGGATCGCTATAAACGCGATGTGTTCGAGGCGTACTTCGCCTCTCTACTCGCCACGAAGAAAGCGCTCGCGGTCATTGATATTGCCTCAGGGGATATCGTTGGCACATCAAGCTACTACACGCCGCCGGATCTACCGAAAAGCATTGCCATCGGTTTTACCTTTCTGGTGCGTGCGAAGTGGGGTGGCAATGCCAACCGCGAGCTTAAGCAGTTGATGCTGGAGCACGCATTCAGGGCTTACGACATCGTCTATTTCCACATAGCGCCTACGAACATTCGTTCGCAAACGGCCACGCTGAAGTTGGGCGCGGTGCATTTGTATGACGCCGAACTGAAAATATCCGCTGCGCCGGCCTTGGCGAAGTGTTACGGACTGACGCGCGCTCAATGGGAGACGTCGCTGGGGTGAATGGGACGGTCACTTATCTATGGAATTTCCAACCCAACACCCGCGTTGAGCAAACCCGGCTAGGCAGGCTCCCGTCGCTATAGTCGACTCTATTGCCGACCCTACTTCCAGGAGCTTGTCCCAGTGTCCGACACGCCGATCAACGTCGCTTACACGAAGCGCTTCAACGCCGTACTCGCCTACATCGATGAGAATCTCGAAGGTGATCTGTCGCTGAAGACGCTGAGCCATGTGGCGAATTTTTCGACGTTTCACTTCCATCGCCAATTCACCGCGTTCGTCGGCGTGCCGGTTTCACGTTATGTGCAACTTATGCGGCTACGACGGGCCGCCCATCGCTTGGCCGCCGCTGCGGATCACTCGGTACTGGAGGCGGCACTCGGTGCCGGTTTCGACAGTCCCGAGGCATTTTGCAGGGCGTTCAAGCGAGCGGTCGGTATGACGCCGAGTGCGTTCAGGAAGGCGCCGAACTGGCAGGTCTGGCATGCGGTGTTCGCCATCCCTCACTTTTCCAGGACTATCATCATGCAAGTACGAATCGTCGAATTCCCCGAAGTCCGGGTCGCAGCGCTTGAACATTGCGGCGCCCCCAGGCTCGTCAATGAGAGCGTGAGCAGGTTCATCGAGTGGCGCATGCAGAGCGGGCAATCGCCGGTGGCATCGAGTCGCAGCTTTGGCATCCCCTACGGCAACCCCGACACCACGCCAGCAGACGCATTCCGCTTCGCCATTTGCGGCGAGATTCACGAGGCGGTGAAACCGAATGCGTTCGGCGTGCACGAACGGGTCATTGCCGGCGGACGCTACGTCGTCGTGCGGCACGTGGGGTCGCCGGACCACATCGGCGAATCGATCTATCCGATCTACCGCGATTGGCTGCCAGCCAGTGGCGAAGAACTGCGTGATCAGCCACTGTTCTTCCACTACCTGAGCGTGTATCCGCAAACACCGCAGGACCAATGGCAAACGGATGTATATGTTCCGTTGCAGTAAGGGGGCGAGCTGCTTTTTGAGCTTGGCTGGTGTTGGCGAGTGTCCGTTCAGGTGATGGTTTTTTGTGACAGGCAGCTATCGGCCAAAAGTAGACATTAACGTCGGAGATAACTGGCGGCTGATAAGCTGGCAAAATCGACCAATCAGACGTTCATGTCGATCAATCCGCTAGTCCCTCTCATGCTCACCAGCCGGCATGAATGTCCCGCAAGTGGTCAGTCAACGCCATGGCTCGCCATTTGCCTAACCCCCTCGCCGCACGTTGGGCAAACCTGCCCCGCCATCTCGCATGCAGATCCGAGAATGAACTCGCCCCCCCATAACCGGGAGCCATTTCTCGCAGCAACGCGGCTCGCGATGAAACGGCAACAGCCCTTAGCGCAGCGCAGGCTCACAATTAGCGCGCCCTAGCTCCCCCCCCTACAAAATACTTGTACAGAAATAGCGCTACGCATTTTTACAGCGCTCGCAGGATTCTATCGGCCCAAGGATGGCCTTGGGCTGTATCGCCGCCAAACACCAGTCAGCCCGATAGCCAGGCCTCTATTTCTCGCGCCTGCCAGAAACAGGAGGTCACTGACCGTTCATCTGGATTAGATGATGTCATGACGACATCACCCCAATATAGTTGTACAAGACTTGTACAAGTATCAGAACCTGTACAAGTTTTACCCAGACAGGAAATAACGCCGCTACTCGTTGCCGTCGAACAAAAGAATACCTGCGCAGGATGCGGACAAAGGGCGAATACATACCCTTGCAGGTGTCCCTAAATTGCTCCTCCCATTACGCAGGTACGCCATGCCATCGCACACTCCCCGGCTCTCTACACGGACCAGTCTCTATGCCGGCTATGCCAGCCTGCTCGCGTTTATGTTGCTGATCGCCGCTATCTCGCTGTACGCCCTTGCAAACAGCAATAAGGACTTTTTTCTCTACGTTAATGGCATTGATGCACGCACCCGCCTGGCCAACACACTAAACGACGCCGCCGCCCAGCGCGCGATTGCCCTGCGTAACATCGCCTTGAACAGCAATGTCACCGCGAGAGGACAGCAGCGGGGCGCGATTGCCGCCAACGAACAAATGGTGGCCAGCAGCCTCGCCGCGCTACGCCAGGCAATTGATAACCATGATGATGTGTCGCCCAAAGCACGTGAACTGTTCTCAACCATCGAGCAGGTCGAGAGCCGCTACGAACCGGTAGCGCACACCATTGCCGAGCACCTGTTCAAGGGTGAAAACGACGAGGCCCTGCGCATGGTCAGCGAGCAGTGCACACCATTACTGGCCGAGCTGACCCAGGCAATTGGCCAATACCTGCGCTACACCAACCAGAAGGCAGACCTGCAGGTCAGCGAAAATGACGCACACTATCTTTCTCAACGCAACCTGCTGCTCGTCATTACTGCGCTGGCCATCTTACTAGCAGCGGTACTGGGCTACGTCATCAGCCGCAACCTGCTGCGCGCGCTGGGTGCCGAACCGAGTGAACTCAACCAGCTCGCTCAACGGGTTGCCCAGGGCGATCTGCGCGCTAGCGAGCGCACGATTGAGCCACCACAAGCCAGCATCATGGCCGCCCTGCTGAGCATGCAGGAGAACCTGCGGGACATGACCAAGGGCATAAACCTGTCCTCACAGACCGTGGCCGATTCCAGCCAGGAGCTTAGCCAATCGAGCCTGAGAAACGCCGAAAGCGTGGCCATGGCACAGGGCGAGGTCGAGCAGATCGTCACCGCCGTTCACCAAATGGCCGCCACCGTGCAGGATGTCGCGCGCAATGCGGAATCCGCCGCCAGTGCCGCCAGCGAGGCCGATAGCGCGGCCCTGTACAGCCAGCAGAAGGCCAAAGATGCCGTCAACATGATCGGCGAGCTGGCCGAGACAATAGAACAGTCCAACATGGCCATGGTCCGGCTGAAGGATGAAACCGGCAATATCGGCGGCGTACTTGAAGTGATCAAGTCGGTGGCCGACCAGACCAACCTGCTGGCCCTCAATGCAGCCATCGAAGCTGCCCGTGCTGGCGAGGCCGGACGCGGCTTCGCAGTGGTAGCCGACGAGGTGCGCAGCCTGGCAAAGCGTACCCAGAAGGCCACCTCAGAGATTGAGGGACTGATCGCCAGTCTGCAGAAAATTGCCGACGAGACCTCGCAGCATATGCAACGCTGCAAACGCTCCAGTGCGCAGTCGGTGTCCGGCGTTTCCGAGGCCGGTGACGCGGTAAGCACAATCGTAACCATGATCGAGCGAATCAACGGCATGAACCACCAAATCGCCGCTGCCGCCGAGCAGCAGAGTACCGTTGCCGAGCAGATCAGCCGGGGCATCGTCACCGTCAGCGAAAGCGCCGAGCAATCCGCTGCAGCCTTCCGCAGCGCTCAGCAGGAAAGCGAAGGACTGGCACGCACCAGCGTGACATTGCGAGAGAACATCTCGCGCTTTCAGCTTTAGGGTCTGTTGCCGTTTCATCGCGAGCCGCGTTGCTGCGAGTGAAACGGCAACAGCCCCTACTGCTAGCAGGCCGTAGGCATTAGGTGACAGACGACTAACAGGAGAGATTAACCGTGGTCTGTCCCGGATTATTTTCAATACCCAATAAACCCACTTTCGCGCCGAGCATATCATCGGACTTGAGAAAGTCTGCCCAGCTTGGTTCATGCTTTTAAAGAGGGGGAGATATTCGTGGTCTGCCCCAAGAAAAAAGGGGAAAGATTTTTGGTCTGACCCCAATTTTGCAGTACCTGCCATTTTTGAGCGTCTGCCTTTGGCCGATTTCTGCCTCACAAGAGGATGCCCCTACGCTTGCAAAAATCGATCTGGCCGGCACGGGCAAAGGGCACTGGACGCCTTGTCATCGATGATCTCCTCGCTGGCCAGACGTCCCACTGTCGCCGCCAAAGTAATTCCAGGGTGCATTGCACAAACGTAGACGCCACCCACTTTGGGTAGATAACCGATGATGGGGATGCCATCGGCAGGCATGGGCCTGAGTCCGACACAAACCCGTCCCGTATCTATGGAAACAACACCATGGAGTTCGTTCTGGATTATCTTGGCAGTTCGAAGCGCTATCGCTGCCGGCTGATTTTCCACGGCGTCGTCCAGGTAATCCTCTGCTGCCAGCAACGTACCATCCGAACTTTGCCTCACTTCCATTTCAGGGCTGGAGATGATGGTGTGCACGAGGTTGGGTTGTGACTTGTAACGGATGAAAATGGCAGGAGATGCCTCTATTGGCAGGGACGCTCCAAGCATGTCTGCCAGCTTCGTGATGCCTGTCCCGGCTGCCAGTACGACAATATCGGCATTGATGATGCCTATTGTTGTTTCCACTCCGGTAACCGTTGCACGCTGGGTTACAAAACCGAGCACGCGCGTCTGAGTGAGAATCTTCGCCCCATGCGCCTGGGCACCTGCGATCAACGCATGCGTAGCTGCCACTGCGTCCAGCGCTCCTTCTTCAGCCGCATACATAGCAGACTGGGGAGGGTTCTTGAGATTTGGTTCAAGGTCGAGAATTTGCGATCGAGACACTAGGTTTGCCGAAGCCTGGTGACCTGAGATCGGTAGCGCTCCAATCGCCATCACGCTGTAAGACAAGGCACCTGTCCATCGTATCTCCAGACCTGGCAGCTGCGTTTCGAGTCGCCGGTACTCCTTGATGGCAGAACCGCGCAGTTGCGCAATTGGGTCAGGTTCGGGGTGTGAGGCATTGAGCCAAGCGAATGAGCTGCCTGTCACTCCCGACGCTATATCTTCAGCTTCTACCAAAGTGACATTCGCGCTTTTAACTGCCAAGTGATACGCCAATGACGCGCCAACGATGCCTGCACCAATGACAACGACTCGTTTGCCCTGACCATTTCCCATATCAACCTCCGTTCTGTCGATGTATCGATGGTACGACAGCTGGATGATTTCATGACATGAGAACCTTATCGTTCAGGACGCTTTCTGAGTGTCTGCTGCGGCCGATAGCTGCCAGCTACGACTAACCGATTTCAGCCAAATTTGATCGTTCGTAGGAGACCCAAATTGGCAGACCCAGGCAGGCGCTCCCTACTGAGAACTTAATGCACGGTTAGAACGGACGGGAATTAGAGCTCAGACCACGACAACAAATCGCAGCCTCTCCAAAAACGCCACTACTCCCCCACTCCACGCATCAGCGACCCAAACAACTCCCCCCGCGGCATCTCACTCACCGCTACCCCCGCATCCTCAAACCACTGTTCACCCGCCTCCGGATGCGGCCCGCTCAGCACCACCACGCCCTTCTCATACGTATACCGCGCCGCCGCCACGTCACCGTTGTGATAGGTCGCAATGGTTGTGTAAGGCGACGCCCCATCCGCTTTGGGAAAGTACGGCCCATCCTGATAAAACACACTGTCGGCCTTCCCCTCCCACACAACCCGCACCGCCGCATCCGCAATGCCCGCCACTTCAAACCCGGGCCTGCCCGCTTCGGAATCAAGGTCCTGGGGTATCAGGCCAAGGTTGCTGTTATCCGCCAGGTACGCGCCCATGCACAGCCCCAAATAGCGCCCGCCCTTGGCGACGTAGTCGCGAATGGCTTCAGCGCGCGCCTTACCCAGGCTGTCGAGGGCGGCGGGGATATCCTGGCCGCCGCCCGGTTGCACATAGAGGTCATAGCGCGCGAGGTTGTGTGGCGTGATGTCGACGGATTCATCGGCGCCCACAAAGTCGATCTGATAAGTCGGGCTGAGCCGCTGCAATGCTCTTTTCACGCTCTCGGAACAGTCATCGCAGCCTGCCGGGCCACGGTAGATGGCGACATGGGTGATGGGCGTGGCGGCATGTACGAAAGGCACTTGCAGCGTGGCAAACGCAAGAAGCGCAGCGGCGGTGGCGGGCAGGTGCATGGTAGTGGGCTCATTAAACAGGGCTGATCCAGACGTGCCCGCCAGAGCCTATCTCGAATGCTGTTTTGAATACGTTAACAGTTGTAAATCGGCTACTGTCGCGTGTACCCACATCCGCCAGAGGGCAAGCAATGGATCTGAAATTCAGTCACGTCGACGTGCTGGTCGAGAACCTTGAAGCGACATGCGCCTACTACGCGAAGATTCTCAACGCCAAAATCTCCAGCACCCAGGTGTGGGAGCGCGGCGGCCTGCATGTGCGTTTTGCGATTGCGTTGATGGGCCAGGAGCGGTTCATGTTGGTTCAGCCGTTGGCGGGCAACCTGCGAGAGCTGTTGGACGCCCACGGCGAAGGGATGATTTATCGGCATTGCTACACGACGCCGGACATCGAAGTGGCCTATGCCGAATTGGTCGCCTCCGGTGTGCAACCGGAGGATGAAAACGGCAGGCCATTGAGCCTTGAGGACCTGCGCTCGCCCTCCGGCAAACGCATCATCTGGTTGCCCAAGCGCTTTGGGCATTTCTCTATCGAGATTCTGGAGGAGAAGGGGCTGGAGGCGTTTATCGTCGCGGCGTTTGCCTGAAATGACGTTGCATTGCCCCAAGACATGAGGATAACTGTACGCCGAGCCCTATTTCGAGATAGCCCGCCATGTTTGAACTCGCCTCCCTCGTCACTTACGTCGCCGTGGTGATTGGCCTTTTCCTGATCCCTGGCCCCTCTGTGTTGCTGGTGCTCACCCGCACGATTCAAGGCGGGCGCAGGGTCGGCATCGCGACCGGGCTGGGGGTGGCTTCGGGCGATCTGATTCACACCCTGTGCGCGGCGCTGGGTTTATCGGCGATTCTGATGACTTCGGCGGCGGCGTTTAACGCGGTGAAATGGGCGGGTGCGGCTTATTTAATCTACCTGGGCGTGCGGGCGTTCATGGCCAAAACCGGCACACATGCACGGCTTGAGTTGCCTGCGGTGACACCGCGTCAGGCGTATTTCCAGGCCGTGGGCGCAGAGGTGCTGAACCCGAAAACCGCGATCTTCTTTCTGGCGTTCCTGCCGCAATTCGTTCATCCGGAATCAGGCTCGTCGCTGGTACAGTTTGCGCTACTGGGCTTGATCTTTTCGGGGCTCAGCGCGGTTTACACCAGTTTGCTTGCCATCGCCGTCCGCCCGTTGAGCCGAGGGTTCAAAGGGCTTTCCAGGCTGCGCCAGTGGGAAGGCAAAATCATCGGCACGCTGTTTATGGGCCTGGGGCTGAAAATTGCGCTCCAGCAGCGATAAGGACACCTTGGATGATTCATCTTCTCGCACTCTCGGGAAGCCTGAGAGAGGCTTCCTCCAACTCGATGCTGTTGTCCGCTGCTGTCCGGCTTTGCCCACAGGGTGTTTCGATCACCTCCTACGACAGCATCGGCCAGTTACCGCACTTCAATCCGGACCTGCTGAATACGCCGGGCGCAGCTGTTCTGGATCTGTACGACCAAATCAGCCGGGCCGATGGCCTGCTGATCTCTTGCCCGGAATACGCACGGGGAATACCCGGGTCGTTCAAGAACATGCTGGACTGGCTGGTGAGCCTGGAGGCGTTTGCGGGCATGCCCGTTGCGCTGTACAACGCCTCCCCCAGGGCCAGCGCTGCACAGGCGGCTTTACGCCTGGTGCTGGAAACCCTGTCAGCCGTGATCGTGGATGACGCGTCATTCACGGTGAATTTGCTGGCATCAAAAGCCTCGCTTGATCAGTTGGTGCAAGATCACGAAGTCAGTGAGTGCATCCGGCTGTCCCTGGAAAACATGGCGACGCATATTGATTCACGGATGAGCGTTCTTTAGAACACGCTCAGAACACTCTTCAATCATTGCCCTCACCCGAGTTCCTATGCCCTCAACCAAACGCGACAACGCCCGTATCGAACGCCGCCTGGTCGCCACCCTCACCGAAGCCTGTGAAATCGCCAAAGCCGAAATTCCAGGCTTCGACTGGCTGACGCACACCGTGGACTACGCCACCTTCCCTCAAAGCCTGCGGGTGATTTGGGTGTTCGACACGCGGGCCAACCTGGACCACGCCCTGGCAACCGGAGCCGAGCAACGCATGCGGGAACTGACCGCTGCTGCGTTGCACGACGCCGAAGTGGCTCCGGTGCCAATGGAGCGCTGCGTACGCTTCGATTCAGAAGAGGCCTGCAGCGCCCAGCATGGCGGCGATTGGCGCCGACGCCTGGCCTGAGCCTCCACTCATCCATGAAAGAGCACGCACATGCTCAAGCGCAGTGCGACGATGAAACTGCATACCGAATCAGCGTAACTATTGCGAAGATGAGCCGACAAACGATTCGACTTAGCAAGCCCGGGCGATTCTGGAAAGTATTCGTGTTGCATCACGAACGACGCAGGTGAGGCCGCTTCGATGTTTCCACGCCTTGAGTGTCTATTAGGAAAATCCAGCCCCTCAAGGCCAGCCCCAATTTTCATTGTTTTTCTTGCACATTCCCTTCAACTGTTCGCCTCCCCCTACGCGAGGATCAACCTTGGAACGCTATGAATCATTGGTCATCGGCCTGGGTGCCATGGGTGCCGCCACGGTCTACCAACTGGCGAAAGCCGGTGTAAACGTCGCGGGTATCGACCGTCATCACCCGCCCCATACGTTTGGCTCAAGCCACGGCGACACTCGCATCACGCGGCTGTCAGTCGGCGAAGGCGCGCAATACGTGCCCATCGTGCGCAATTCGCACCGTATATGGCGCGAGCTGGAAGCGGTGTCGGGAGAAGCACTGTTTGAGCAGTCTGGGTTGCTGGTGCTGACGTCCAGCGATGACGTTGACCCCCATGATAAAACCGACTTCACCCTGCGTACGATTGGCCTGGCGCAAACCTATGGCATCGACCATGAAGTGCTGGATGCCGCGCAGATTCGCCAACGTTTCCCCCAATTCGCCAAGGTGGCGGACAGCGCCATCGGCTACTACGAGCCGGGCGGCGGGTTTGTGCGCCCGGAGCGCTGTATTGAGGTGCAACTCAAGCTGGCCGAGCAACACGGCGCCACGCTGTACAAGGGCGAGACGGTGACTCACATCAGCTCCGACGCGCACGGCGTGACGGTGACCACCGACCGGCGCACGCTACAGGCCGACAAGCTGGTGGTGAGTGCGGGCAACTGGGCGGGAGGTTTGCTCGGGGCGCCGTTTGATCGGCTGCTCAGCGTCTATCGGCAACAGTTGTTCTGGTTTGAGCTTGAGCCGGACGCGGATCTGGTGGGGAAATCACCCACGTACATCCTCACACACGGCCGGCGCGAGGATCAGTGCCACTATGGCTTTCCCGCGCAGCCCGGGGAAGGCAGCTTGAAACTTGCCACGGCGCAATATCACACCACGTCCACCCCCGAGACACTGGACCGCACGGTCTCGGCGGCGCAAGGGCAGGAGATGTACGAACAGCAGGTACGAGGTCGTATCGCCGGGGTCACGGCCAACGTGGTCAAGTCGGCGGTGTGCGCCTACACCGTGACACCGGATCATCATTTCATCATCGACGAACACCCTTCGCTGCAGCACACCCTGGTGGTCTCGCCATGTTCGGGGCACGGCTTCAAGCATTCGGCGGCGCTGGGCGAGGCGTTTGCGCAATGGTGCATACGTGGTTCGAGTGACCTCGACCTGTCGTCGTTTTCGTTGAAGCGCTTCGAAGGTCGGTAGGCACAGGGAATGGGGGCACACCGGCCCCCTGACCTGCTTTATTTGGCGAACGCGTATTCCCCACCTTGCTCCACTGCCTTCTGGTAAGCGGGGCGTGCCTGGAAGCGTTGCACCCAGGCTGACAGGTTCGGATAGGCTTGCAACTTGCCTTGCGCCTTGGCGATTTCGCCGATAAAGCTCATCTGGACATCCGCGCCACTCAGCTCGTCACCGACCAGGTACGGCGTATCCGCCAGCACGTCGTTCAAATAGCCCAGGTAATTGGCCAACTCCGATTCGATACGCGGATGCAACGGTGCGCCCGCCTCACCCAATCGGCCGACGTAGAGGTTAAGCATCAGCGGCAGCATGGCCGAGCCTTCGGCGAAGTGCAGCCATTGCACGTATTTGTCGTAGGTGGCGGTAGCAGGATCAGGTTGCAGGCGACCTTGGCCGTGGCGACGAATCAGGTAGTCGATGATGGCGGCAGATTCGATCAAGACAAGGGAACCGTCTTCGATGACCGGGGATTTGCCCAGTGGGTTAATCGCCTTGAGCTCAGGCGGCGCGAGGTTGGTTTTCGGGTCGCGCTGGTAGCGCTTGACCTCGTAAGGCAGGCCGAGCTCTTCGAGCAACCAGAGGATACGTTGCGAGCGGGAGTTGTTGAGATGGTGAACAGTGATCATGAGGGGCTCCGTTGGGCAAAAACCAGGGTGTGTAAGAGCAGACTACACTGGCAGCAGGGAGTGCCCTCAAGAGAATGTATAACCGGGATCAACGCCGACGCGGTGACGAGCGGGTTTGCCCCGCTCGCCCCAATAAATACACCGTCAGCTCGGGATGGGGGATCAGACCAGCCGGAACCGCGCGGTATTTTCACTCAACGCCTTGCTGCCTTTGCTCAGCGTATCGGCGGCTTGGTTGACTGCACGTGCGCCGTCAAGCAAACGCCCTGCGGCCTGATCGACTTGCTGGATATTGCCGCTCACTTCATCCGCCGTCGCCGCCTGTTCTTCCACCGCCGCGGCAATCTGCGCCAGGGTGTCGGTGACGTTTTGCACCGCGCCGGCGATCTCGCCCAGGCGTGTGCCCAGCCCGGTGACCGACTCAGCGTCGGTCAGCGCCTGTTCGCACGCGGCGCTCATCAGGCTCACGGCCTGGCTCACGGTCGCGCGCAGGCTGTCCACCGTGCCGGCGATCTGCGCCGTGGAGGCCTGAGTGCGTTGCGAGAGGCTGCGCACCTCATCTGCCACGACGGCAAAACCACGGCCTTGTTCGCCGGCGCGCGCAGCCTCAATCGCGGCGTTGAGCGCCAGCAGGTTGGTCTGTTCAGCAATGCCGCGAATGGTGTCGACCACTGATTGAATCTGCTGGCCCTGCTGGCTCACTTGTTCCAACGCGTTGGCCGTGTCGGTCAGGCGCTGGTTGAGTTGCTGGATGCTGGCCGTGGTGCGCTGGCTGTCACGGCTGCTGTCTTCGGCAATGCGCCGAGTCTGCTGCGCGCTGCCCGACGCCTGTTCGCAGCTTTTGGCGACCCCCATCGAGGTGGCTGCCAGTTGCGTCGCGGCGGCCGCAATCTGGCTGATTTGGTGCTGCTGGTCTTCGACCTCGGTGAGCGTGCTGCCCGATTGCGAATTAAGGGTGAGTACGGTTGAACCCAGTTGCTGGGTCTCGTGGTTAACGCCCAGCAGGCTGGTGCGCAGTTGCATCACCGCGACGTTGAGCGCGGTGCTGATCGCCGCCAGTTCGTCACGCCCTTCTACCGCCACCTCGACGCACAAGTTGCCGTCGCGCAACGACTCGGCAAGCGTGGTGATGCCACTGGCGCTGCGCCGGATCGAGGCTTGCAGGCAGCTGAACAAGTACAGCGCCGCCAAGGCCAGCAGGCTGAACGTGGCCACCACTGGAATAAACTGCTTGAGTGAACGGTCGTGGTAATAACTCAAGCGCTCATCCAGTGAGTGCAGCGACTGGCTGCGCAACGCACCCAACGCGCCCAGCATGCCGTCGACACTGCGATCAAAGGCGGCGGTGTCGAGCTTGATCGTGCCGCCAAATACGCCGTCGTCCAGGGACTTGAGTTCGTTATCCAACAACTGCAGGCTGTTTTCGTATTGCGCCGTCCACGGCTCAAGCCCCGCGTATTGCTTAGCTTTGAGCGAAGCGGCGGCCTTGACCAACTGGTCCCGTGCATCGCCGATACGGCCACGCAGGTCACGCATCTGCAAGCGGCTTTGCAAGGTGAACTGGCCGGACGCGATGGACGACTGCCCAACGCTTGCCGTGCGACCGATGCGCTCGATCAAGTCCGGCGTGTGCTGGCTGGAAATCTGCATCAGCAGGTAGGTTTCCAGCCAGGGATCGAGGATCAGGCCCGTGTCCAGGGTGATCTGCTCGCGCAGGGTTTGCATGGCGGTCAGGGCAGCGGTGAAACGGTCGTAACCGTCCGGCCACCAGCCCACAGTGCGC
Organism: Pseudomonas sp. O39; assembly: GCF_045447295.1. Classification (NCBI taxonomy): domain Bacteria; kingdom Pseudomonadati; phylum Pseudomonadota; class Gammaproteobacteria; order Pseudomonadales; family Pseudomonadaceae; genus Pseudomonas; species Pseudomonas sp. O39. The sequence continues at coordinate 319,403 of NZ_JBJGXV010000002.1, read as the reverse complement.
AGGGACTGAGTGTCCATCCCCTTGACCGTCGCCTGCAACGCCTCGAAACGCGCCAACGTATCGACACTGGCGTTCTGGGCCTTGAGCGCATCACCCAGGGTTTGCAGGCTTTGCATAATGACGGGATTGCCGGCATCCACCTTGTCCATCGCCGCCTGGGCGGCGGGCGTCGGGGTGTGCAGGATGTCCAGGGCTTTCCAGCGGGCCGCCTGGTTGCGTTGCGCGGTCAGTTGGCCATCGAGTGCATCGAGCGCCAACAGTTGGCGAACGCCGGACTGCTCGCTGGAAATCACCGCGAGTTTGTCGCGGTAGTCCTGGCCGATCATCCACAGGCTCCCGGCCAGGGGCAGCATGAACAGGAAGAACAGCACCTGGAACTTGCGCGCGAAACCGAAACGGCCGAGCAAGCGGATACCGGGTGATAGAAGAGTGTGCATGACTGACCGCTCCCGAAAACAACCTGGAAATGACTAGAAGCAAAATGCCATGTCATTGATTAAGTTGGCTCAAGCAAGATACGGGCCGTTGGTGCAGAGGCCGCAGATAGGCCGTGCGGCGAGGAGAATATGCGCGGGCGTGCGCGAAAATGGGGCGAAAGCACTCAATGGGAGAGTGAAACGGTAACTCGACCCGCCATCACCCACCGCTCGCCCCGGTACGCGTCATTCAATCCGTTGCTTTAACCAGCATGTACTGACTGAAATTATTAATGTGATCGTCCAGATTATCCTCGAGCATCATCCGGTACTGATCACAGAAATACTTCAGCATCGCTTCCCGTGCCTCGGCCATTTCGGCGCCGGACTTGAAATTGCGTGCGCTGGCCCAGGCGTTGAAGCGGGTGGTGCCGAACATCATTGAGGCGCTGACCTCGCCGAGGTTTTCGCAGGTTTTGAGCTGTTCGTTCGACAGTTCGATATGGGCGTCTGCACGGTCGTAGAAGGCTTGGTCGGTGGCGTCGGCCATGATCGGGTTCCTGGAGGGCAAATTAGGCCGCTATTGGAGCATATCCGGCCGCCGCCGAGGAGACGCCTCCGGGGAGGCGTCTTTGACCATCACGCCAAAGCAAGCACCAACCGCTCAAGGCCGATGCCGAAACCGGCGCCCTCTCGATAAGCGCCGCCGCCCACGACCTGCTGTTGCGCACCCAATGTCGGGCAGCGCACTTCGAAGCCATTGCCTTGCAGGTAGTAACTCAACCCGCGCTTCACCGCCAGGTTCAGCTCATAGTCGAGCCCGAGCGTATTCAGAAACCCGGTGCAAAGGGCTTGGCTGCGCTGCAACGCCAACGCAGGGTCGGAGCTGAGAATCTCCAACCCCAGCTGGGTGAATTCGCGATAGCGACCGGCTTGAGGCCGCTCATATCGGTAACACCGCGCGACGTAGAAAAACATCGCCTCTGCTCGCCCATCAAGCAAAACGGCGCTGCGTTTCTGGAACAGTGCGGTGGCTTCCGGGATCAGGCAGCACTGGCGGCCCGCCTTGTCGTCGAAAGCCCACATCTGCCCGATGATTTCACTGCCGCCAGCTTTTTCGATAAACGTGTCCTGGCCCCACAGTGCCGGCAAGATGGCTTCTTCAGCACCCGCTTCGATGAAGATAGCTCCGGAAACGGCCCTCTGTTTCACGCATCATTTGCGCTTCTTTACCCGTCACAATTCGCGTTCCGCGCAGCATGGTCATGTGTTGAATCTCCATTTTTTCAAGGCAATAAAAAAGGCGCCGTGGGCGCCTTGGGGGTGGTTCATTGAATGATCAGAGGTTCTGGTCAATCAGTGAGCGCAAGCAACCGCGGCACCTGAGGGAAGGTCCGTGGTGGTGATGGCGGTTGCTTTGCGAAAATTCAGTCATGGGCTGATCTTTGCACAGCCCTGGGAAAGGTTACAAGCCAGCAGCTCAGTAATCCATCGCGTGTGCCGGGCGATCTCTTGCCGCTTTTGCTCCGGCACGGCCTGGCGCGCCTGCTCAAAGCCGGCCAAGGTCTTCTGCTTCTGGCGCAGCATGCGCTGCCATTTGGCCAGGAACACCGGGCTGCGGGCCTGCATTTGCAGCGGGCCGAAGTACAGCTGCTCGGCGGTATAGGTAACCGGCTCGGCGCGCTCGGCGACAATAATCTCGTAGTAAAAACGGTTTTCCCGCAGCAGCTCTTCGTGCAGGATCTGGTAGCCGTTGTCCATCAGCCACTGGCGCAAGGGTTGTTCGCCGCCGTTGGGTTGCAGGATCAGGCGTTCGCGGCCGCTCAAGTGCGCCGTGCCGCGGTCGAGGATGTCGCGAATGGTCTCGCCGCCCATGCCGCAGAGGCTGATCGCCGTGATGCCGTCACTGGGTTCGATGGCCGCCAAACCATCGGCCAGGCGCACGCTGATGTGCTGTTCCTGGCCGTTGTCGCGCACCGTGCGTTCGGCCGCGTAAAACGGTGTGGTCGCGACCTCCCCCGCCACCGCCGCCGTGATCACGCCACGGCGCATCAGCGCCACCGGCAGGTAGCCGTGATCCGAGCCGATATCGGCCAGGCGCGCACCCACCGGCACCTGCGCCGCCACGCGCTCCAGGCGCATGGACAATGTGTGTTCGTTCAACGGTTGTTCCTTATCACCACAAGTTTACTCACCCGAAAACCGGTCCCGGCTGTTGGTCAGGTGCAACACCATGGCAGCCCGCGCCGCGTCGGGGTCCTGACGCTTGATCGCATTGAAGATCGCCTCATGCTCCAGGTTTGCCAACTGCCCCAGCTTGGCGAAATCGGCCCCGCCGCGTTCGACGCCCTTGACCTGAGTGCGCGGGATCATCGCATTGCCCAGGTGCAGCATGATCTCGGTAAAGAAGGTGTTGCCGGTGGCCTCGGCGATCAGTTGATGAAAGCGTTTGTCCTCCTCCACGCAACTGTCGTTGTTGGCGAGCGAGGCCTGGTAGTCGTTCAGCGCCTCGCGCATGCGCGCAAGTTGCTCGTCACTCCTGCGCAGGGCGGCCAGCGCCACGGCCTGCACCTCAAGGCCCAGGCGCAGCTCGAGCATGTTACGCACGCTGGCGACGGTGTCCACATGCAAACGCAAACCCTGCTGGGCATGCGGCTCCAGCACAAAGGTGCCGATGCCGTGACGCGTCTCTACCAGCCCGGAAGCCTGCAGCTTGGAAATCGCCTCGCGCACCACCGTTCGGCTCACGCCGTGCTCAAGGACGATGGTGGATTCCGACGGCAGTTTTTCACCGGGTTTGAGTTGCCCGAGCAGGATGCGCTGGGTCAGCGCGTCGACCACGCCCTGGGCCAGGTTATTGGGACGTTTACGCACAAGGCTTGGGTTTTCAATGGGCATCATCAGGGTCCACGGGGTTGGGCTGATGGGAGCTTAACACCCTGTTTGGCGGCGACGTTGGCTAGATTAAAGAACCACCCATCTTGTATGACAACCAACCTTTTCGAGTCACACCTCTTTTTCTGTACGTGAAGGTACCAGCGCACATAAACCTTCTCAAAAAAGGCGGCCAAACCCTTTATATATAAGCTAATAACCAATAAACCCAGTTGGCTGACGGCCTTATAAGAACAAATACATCACCCACCGGATTGCGAAGCCAAGAAATCAACTTGTATGATGTCTATCAACAAAACACGCAAACCCGCATAAAAATAAATCAGGGGGAGTTTTGAATTGTGAACAATTCAAGCCATGCATCTGTCGCTTCAGAACGTGATTCGGTCCTCGCGCGCGCCGTGAGTAAAGTGAAGGGCCATGTGCTCCCGCTGTTCGTGATCATGTTCATCCTCAACTACATCGACCGGGTCAATATCGGCTTCGTGCGTACGCACATGGAGCATGACCTGGGCATTGGCGCGGCCGCCTACGGCCTGGGCGCCGGGCTGTTTTTCATCGGCTACGCGCTGTTTGAAGTGCCCTCCAACATGCTGCTGCAAAAGGTCGGCGCGCGAATCTGGCTAACCCGCATCATGTTCACCTGGGGCATCGTCGCCACGCTGATGGCGTTCATCCAGAACGAAACCCAGTTCTATGTCCTGCGCTTTCTGCTGGGCGTGGCCGAGGCCGGCTTTTTCCCTGGGGTGATCTACTACTTCACCCGCTGGTTGCCCGGTGTGGAGCGCGGCAAAGCCATTGCGATCTTCCTCAGCGGCTCGGCGGTTGCGTCGCTGATCTCCGGCCCATTGTCGGGCGCCTTATTGCAAATCGAAGGGTTCGGCTTTCACGGCTGGCAGTGGATGTTCGCCCTTGAAGGCCTGGCCTCCGTCGCACTGGGGTTCTTCGTGTGGTTCTGGCTGGACTCCAAACCCCACGACGCCAAATGGCTGACCCGCGAAGAGCAAGACACGCTGGTGGGCGCCATCGACCAGGAACAGCGCGAGCGTGAAGCGCTGACCAGCGTCAAACCGACCCTCGGCAAGCTGCTCAAGGACCGCCAGATCCTGCTGTTCTGCGCCTTGTATTTCTGCATCCAACTGACGATTTACGCCGCCACCTTCTGGCTGCCGAGCATCATCAAGAAGATGGGCGACCTGAGTGACGTGCAGATCGGCCTCTTCAACTCGATCCCCTGGCTGATCTCGATCATCGCCATGTACGCCTTCGCTGCGCTGTCGGGCAAGTTCAAGTTCCAGCAAGCCTGGGTGGCCGCCGCGTTGTTGATTGCCGCAGTCGGCATGTTCATGTCCACCACCGGCGGGCCGATCTTCGCCTTTGTCGCGATTTGCTTTGCGGCCATCGGTTTCAAATCCGCTTCGTCGCTGTTCTGGCCGATCCCCCAGGGCTACCTGGATGTGCGCATCGCCGCCGCCGTGATTGCGCTGATCAACTCCATCGGCAACCTGGGCGGCTTCGTAGCACCCACCACTTTCGGCTTTCTGGAACAGACCACGGGTTCGATTCAGGGCGGCCTTTACGGCCTGGCCGGCACCTCGGTGCTCGCCGCAATCCTGGTGTTCTTTGCCAAGACCTCGCCCTCTGCGGTGTTGACGCCACATAGCGGCGTGCCCACGGGCGCCCCGCTCAGCAAACCTCTTTAAGCTTATTCAGGAATTTGCCATGACCACGTCCAAATCACCCGTCGTCACCCACTTCCACGTCATCCCGGTGGCAGGCCACGACAGCATGCTGCTGAACCTGAGCGGCGCACACGGGCCGTTTTTTACGCGCAATATCGTGATTCTCAAAGACAGTTCCGGCAATACCGGTGTCGGTGAAGTGCCCGGTGGCGAGCGCATTCGCGAAACGCTGGAAGACGCGCGCAGCCTGGTGATTGGCCAACCCATCGGCCAGTACCAGCGCATCCTGAACCAGATGCGTACCACCTTTGCCTCAAGGGATGCCGCCGGCCGTGGCCTGCAAACCTTTGACCTGCGCATCACCATTCATGCCGTCACCGCCATGGAAGCCGCCTTGCTCGACCTGCTGGGTCAATTCCTCGAAGTGCCGGTGGCCGCCCTGCTCGGCGAAGGCCAGCAGCGCGACGCGGTAAAAATGCTTGGCTACCTGTTCTACGTGGGTGACCGCACCGCCACCGACCTGGCCTACCGCAACGAGGCGGACGCGGATGACGCGTGGTTTCGCTTGCGTCACGAAAAAGCCATGACGGCCGAAGCGGTGGTGCGCCTGGCCGAAGCCGCCAAAGACAAATACGGCTTCAACGACTTCAAGCTCAAGGGCGGCGTATTGAGCGGCGATGAAGAAATCGAAGCCGTGACGGCACTGGCCGAACGCTTCCCGGATGCACGCATCACCCTCGACCCGAACGGCGCATGGTCATTGAAAGAAGCCATCCGCCTGTGCCGCGATCAACACCACGTGCTGGCCTACGCCGAAGACCCGTGCGGCGCGGAAAATGGCTACTCGGGCCGCGAAGTCATGGCTGAATTTCGCCGGGCCACGGGTTTGAAAACCGCGACCAACATGATCGCCACCGACTGGCGCGAAATGGGCCACGCCATCCAGCTGCAATCGGTGGATATCCCACTCGCCGACCCGCACTTCTGGACGATGCAAGGCTCGGTGCGTGTGGCGCAGATGTGCAATGACTGGGGCCTGACCTGGGGTTCGCACTCCAACAACCACTTCGATATTTCCCTGGCGATGTTCACCCAGGTGGCGGCGGCGGCGCCGGGCGACATCACCGCCATCGACACTCACTGGATCTGGCAGGACGGCCAGCGCCTGACCAGGGAGCCACTGAAAATCGAAGGCGGCTACGTGAAGGTGCCGGCCAAGCCGGGCCTGGGCGTGGAGATCGACATGGACGCGATGGCCAAGGCCCATGAGCTGTACAAAGGCATGGGCCTTGGGGCACGGAATGACAGCGTGGCGATGCAGTTTTTGATTCCAGGCTGGGTCTTCAACAACAAACAGCCTTGCCTGGTACGTTGAGCCCTTCGTTCATGGCAGCCAAGGCCAGCTTCACCAGCTCCTTGCGCTGCATGGCGCGCCCCAGCACCGCCTGTGCACCTTGCCAGTTGAGCGACAGCAGCAGACTCAGCTTTTGCTGGCTGAGCAACGGCCCTGCCAGCCAATAGCTTTTGCGCTCGCGAATGCTGATGGCGTTCAACAGCCAGTCCTCACCTTGCGCCGCCAGCCATTGTTCAATGGCTGCGCGATGCCGCTGGACCAACGCCTGTGCATCCCACACCGTCATTTGCGCGATAAGCCGCGGCAAGTTGCGTGTGGCACTCATCTGTTTCATATCGGCCGCCAGGGCGTTCAGCAGGTCGGCCTCGATCGCGGCCTGACATTCGCTGAAATAGCGCACCGGCCAGTCTGCAGACAAGCCCGCCCGCTGCGCGAGCACCTCGTATGCCCAGATATCCAGGGCTGTGGTCATTTTCCCGGTGAAATTCAGGGTATTGTCCAGAATCGCCGTGGCCAACAATGCCGCGCTGTGTCGGCTGATCTGCGGCATCAGGCCGGATTTTTCCCAACGCTGGAAGACCAGCGTCGCCGCTGCGCCGATTGGGCGGATATCGGCACCCGCGCCAAGCTTTTGCGACCAATGGATTTCAAAGCCGGGATGATGGTCGATGACTTCCCGCACCTGATCGAGCACCACGCTCGGGTCGAAGTGATGGTAGTCGGAGACGTCCACCAACACGAACTCATCGCCGGCCATGGGCAGGTAATCGTCCAGCGAAGCGTTCCAGTCGAGCACGCTCCTGCAAATACTGAAATTCAACGGTGCGCTGCTCACGGCACGCGCCTCAATGCCCTGGTGATTAAGCAGTTCGGCGTACGCAATGCAGCAGGCGTACGCATCGATGTCCAGATAGGCCGAGCCGGAGGTCACTACCCTCATGATTGAATCTCCTTGAAGTGCGGCTCAAGCGCAGTCAGTTGCTTTGTTTTTTTGGGGGTGAGGGAAAATCGCATGAGCGCGTGACAAGAACATGACGGCAGGCAGAAAGATACGGTGACCCTTGCCTTTTGCTGGCTATTGCCCGTTTTGCCGTGGCAATTTTTTAAGTGCGCTCGTTGCAACAGGTTGCACAGTGAGCTCCACGCCCAACGCCAGCATCAGCTTCTTGATGGTTTCAAAGCGCGTTTTTGAGCCGCCCTTGAGGGTTTTATACAGACTCTCCCGATTAACCCCCGCCGCCTCGGCAACCTTGTTAACGCCCTGGGCCTTGACCACTTCGGCGAGCGCCTTCATGAGTATCTGCGGGTCTTGGGACTTAAGGCTTTGCGCCAGGTAAGCACTGATGATTTCGGGGCTGTCCAGGAAGCGCGAAGCCTCATAGACATGAGTGCCTGATGTGTCGAGATCGAGGATCGGCATGTCCTCGGGTTTGAATGTCGATTTGCTCATTTCATTGACCTCTCAGGGCATCGAGTATCTCTTTTGCCCGCTTGATTCCTCGCCTCTGATCGGTTTTATCGCTTCCCCACAGCATCAGGTAAGCGGTGATTCCCGTGCGCACAAAGTACACCCTGTAGCCGGGCCCGACGAAGACACGCATTTCACTCAATCCATCGCCTACGGGTTCGCAATCGCCAAAATTGTTTTCCTCGGCTCGATCCAGCCGGGTCAGAATTGCAGTTTTTCCCCAAACATCCCTCATACCGTCGAGCCATGTATCAAACTCCGGCGTCCTGCCGATCAAATTCGTCACGTTTCACCTGTAGCCTACTGGCTACTCCTTGCTGATGCCAGTGATTTTTTATCCCGGCGCTAACCGGAATAAAAAACCCTAGCCCAGCCCCCGTGCGATCAGGCGGTCAATACTATTAGCGCTTGTTTCCCTCGCTTTTAAAGGGCCCGATCAAACAACGGCGTCACGTCATACCGCTGTTTGAGCATCTGCGCATCCACCAGGAAATCCGCCGTGGCCTGGGCCTCGCTGACAATCGTCGGCGAGATCGGCAGCACCTTGATCGCGTCACGCTTGAACCACACCTTGGCAATGTCCGGCGAGGACTGGTTGGCCTTCGACCACGCCTCGGCATACTCATCAACGTGCGTGTTACTCCAGACCCGAGCACGCGTCAGGCGCGCGACAAAGTCTTTGATGATCGCGCTTTTTTGCGCCAGCGCCGGTTCATACGCAACGATGTAGGTCGGTGCGCTCATCAAGCCCTTGGCATTGCGGATCAGCGTGCTGCCTTCTTTCTCTTGCAACGACACATAGGGTTCCCAGGTGCCAAAGGCATCAATGTCGCCTTGGGTCAGTGCCAGGCTGGCTTCGGCTGGCAACAGGAATTTGAAGGTCACGCTGTTGCGCGGTACGCCGGCTTCATCCAGCGCTTTATAGGCCAGTTGCTGGCTCCACGAGCCGTTCCAGATCGCGACGGTTTTGCCTTTCAGGTCGGCCACCGAATGGATGCCTTTACGCGCGACGATGCCTACACCGTCAAGACTGGTCTGGGTGCTGGCCACCACTTTCACCGGCGCCCCATTGGCGGCAAGGCTGATCACCGGCGTGTCGCCGACAATGCCCACGTCGAGCGCACCACTGGCAACCGCCGAGGCCACCGGCGAACCGGTGTTAAAGCGCTTGAAGTCGATTTTGTACGGCAAGTCTTTGAGCTCGCCCGACAGTTCCAGGACGATGCGATTGGAGAAAAACTGGTCGCCCACCGTCAGGGTCTGGGGCTCTGCCGCCCACGCCGAAGGGCCGTGCAGCGTTAGCGAAGCCAGGCCCAGCAGGGCGAGCATTGTTTGACGATTGATCATGAAAGGCATCCACACGGTTAATGGCTGACTCAACCATCTGTGCGCATGCAGTCTGGTGATGAGGGAGGGTCTGGTCGGTCGCCAAGTGTGGCGCCCCTAGAAGCTAACGCAATAAAGGCGCAGTGATTAATACTGTTGAGCACTATCGATAGAACTGCGGCGCAGCTCGATAGGTTTTTTCCGTATTAAAAACTTTGCCCTCCCTGCGTTAGGGTGACGCCACCAGACCACTGGACCCCGCGCCTGAATCCCTTTCTGCAAGGTCCATTGCATGTCGACTCCCGCTTTGAATATCTGGGGCTGCGCGCCCTCCGCCCGTTACGAACAACTGGCCGCACCGTTTCGCCCACTGTTTGCGCAGATCCTTGCCCAAGCCGCCGAGGCTGATCAAACCCGCGCCAGCCTCACTAACGTTATCCAGCAGCTGAATAAACTGGGCTTGCCCCGTTGGCGCTTACCCGTGAGTGAGGGCGGCCAGGACGCGACACTGGTTGAACTGCTCGCGCTGCTCACCGAGTTATCCGCCGCCGACTCCAACATCACCCAGGCCCTGCGCGGGCATTTTGGTTTTTGCGAAGACGTACTCTGCGCCAAAGACCTCGACTGGCGCGCCAAATGGCTGCACCGACTCGGCCAGGGCGCGCTGCTCTCCCCCGGCAGCACGGAAGTCGGCAACCAGACCCGGGGCGATTTCGACACCCGCCTGCACCGCGATGCACAGGACACGTTGCGCATCAGCGGCAAAAAGTTCTACACCACCGGCGCGCTCTACAGTGACCTGATCAACACTATCGCCACGGGCGAAGACGGCACGGTGTACAGCGTGGTGGTCGACCTCAAAGCCCCTGGCGTTCAGATCATCGACGACTGGAACGGCTTCGGCCAACGCCTCACCGCCAGCGGTACATGCGTCTTTGACAATGCGCCGGTGGAAGACGACCTGCGCCCCACACACCAGCGCTTCGGCTACGGCCAATCCTTCTTCCAGATCTACCACCTCAGCACCCTCGCCGGCATCGCCCGCCGCGCTGCGTTGAGTGGTGCGCAAGAACTCAGCCAGCGCGCCCGGACCTTCACCACCGGCAATGCCGACACCGCCGCGCACGACGTGCAACTGCTGCAAGTCATCGGCGAAGTCGCCAGCCAGGCGTATGCCGCGCAAGCCATCAGCCAGCAAGCGGCGCAGCGCCTGGAGCAGACCGCGCAGTATGTGATCGCCCACGAGCAGCCGTTGCATGACGATGACCCACACGTGGCATTGGCGGAATTGGAGGTGTGCCTGGCAGTCAACCCAGTGGTGGATGCCACACTCGCGGCGACCACCGCGCTGTTTGACGCGCTGGGCGCCAGTGCAACGGCGAGCAACAAGGCGCTGGACCGGCTATGGCGCAATGCGCGCACGTTGGCGAACCATAATCCACGGGTGTACAAGTCGCGGATTGTGGGTAATTACCTGGTGAACGGTTTGCTGCCACCGGCGCAGTGGCGAGTGGGCGTGGCCAAGGGCTGAGCATTGCCCGGTTGAAGCCACAACACCGGGCAAAGGCGGGAGCGGGCGTGCTCGCGAATTCGGTGGGCCAGTCAATAGAGTGGGTGACTGACACGACGCATTCGCGAGCACGCCCGCTCCCACAGGGTTACCCGCGCATGGCTTGGGACAAGTGTTGGAGTCACCTCCTCACAAACTCCACCACCCGCGCCAGCATCCGATCACACGCCGCCAACTGTTCCAGGCTGATGAACTCATCCGGCTTGTGCCCCTGCTCCATACTGCCCGGCCCGCACACCACCGTCGGGATACCGGCCTGATCAAACAACCCGCCTTCAGTGCCGAAGGCCACCGTGCCGTACGCCGGCGAACCACAGAACTCGGCAACCCAGGCAGCCGCCTGGCTTTCGGCCGAAGTGGCCAGGCCCGGGTAGCTCGACAGTTCGCTGAAGCTGATCGCGCACTGCTCGCTCACGGCCTGCATTGCCGGCAACAAGGTGTGTTCAGCGTAGCCGCGTAACGCGTCCGCCACTTGCCAGGGGTCCTGGGCCGGCAGCGAGCGCACTTCAAAATCAAACGTGCAATTTTGCGGGACGATATTCAGCGCCTTGCCGCCGCTTATCACGCCGGTTTGAACCGTGGAAAACGGCGGGTCAAATCGCCCGTCAAGCTGCTGCGGCGCCTTGAGCGTTTCACCGAGCCGCACCAGTTCACTGATCAACCGGGCGGCGTATTCGATGGCGTTGACACCGGACGGCGCATAGGCCGAATGGCACGCCGCGCCATGCACTTCGCAGCGCATCGCCAGCTTGCCCTTGTGACCCAGCACCGGCTTGAGTTCGGTCGGCTCACCGATCACACACAGCAGCGGCTTGACTGGTTGCGCGTGAAACCTCTCGATCAACGAACGCACGCCCAGGCAGCCGACCTCTTCGTCATAGGACAGCGCGATATGCACCGGCATCCGCAACGGCGCTTGCACCAGCGACGGCACGCTGGCCAGTACACACGCGATGTAGCCCTTCATATCGGCGGTGCCACGGCCATACAACTTGCCGTCCTGTTCCGTGAGGTCAAACGGCGCGACCGTCCAACGCTGGCCATCCACCGGCACCACATCCGTGTGGCCGGACAACACAATGCCGGGCAGCCCGGCCGGGCCAATGCTCGCCAGCAGGTTGGCCTTGCTCTTGTGCGCGTTGAACACCAGCTCACAGGCCACCCCGTGGCCTTGCAAATAGGTGCGCACGAAGTCGATCAAGGCCAGGTTGGATTCACGGCTGGTGGTATCAAAGCGCACCAGTTGCGCGAGTAACTCACGGCTGTTGCTCATCGGTCATCTCCCGGCACCGCATAGCCCGGTGCGTGTTGCGGGTTGATGGCGCGGTCGATGTAATCCTGCAGTTGGCCGCGATAGGCCTGCCAGAGTTGGTCGAGGGCGCCGATCGGGTCTTCATCGGCCCAGTCCACCCGCAAATTGACGATGGGCCACAGCAGGTCATCGACCACCACCAAGGCGGCCGAATGCACCGGGCCTGCCTCGCCGCCCCTGGCTTGCCCGGCGTGCAGCGCGGCCAGCAAGCGCTCGGCAAGCTGCCCCGGCGCACGTTCGAAAGCACGCACCATGGCTTCGATCACACTGGCGTCAGCCAGCATATTGCCCGCCGCCACGCACTGCTCACCGCTCTGCGCCGCATGAATGCCGAGGGTCTGTGCGCCGCTGAAATGTGCGGTGCGGCCCTGATGATCAATCACGGTGACCTGGCGATATTGGCTATGCGCCTGACCGGCTAATACCTCTGCCAGCGCCTCACTCGGCGCCACGCCCTGCCCGAGCACGTCGAGGATCTGCGGGCCCAGGCTCGGCAAGGTGATGTTCTGCGACGCCACCGCGCCCACACCGGGGCGCAGCCACGGGCAACGCGCGCCAACGGCAATGCTTGAAGAGCTGATCGCAATACCCAACTGGCCCGTCTCGGCGCAGCGAGCCACAACGGAAAACGTCATAAAAAGCCCTCAGTCGAGCACCGAAGGATCGGCGTCGATCATCATTTGCTTCATTTCTTCAAAGTGCTGCTGCGAAAAATCCGCGATGCCTTCCCAGCCCCGCGCGGTTTTTTCCGCCACCTCATCCGACAGCACCCGCAGCGGCTGGCCGGTGGACCACGCCGTCACCAGAATCTGGCAGGCGCGCTCCAGGGTCCAGATGTCGTCAAAGGCTTCACCGATGGACGCCGCCGTCACCATCACACCGTGGTTCCCCATCAACAAGCGACGCTTGCCATCAAGCAACCCGGCCAGGCGCGCGCCTTCGGCTTCGGTGTCCGCCATACCGCCATACAGTTCGTCCACGGCCACACGGTTGAAGTACCGCGCGGTGTTCTGGTCGATCGGCGGCACATGCGGTGTGGCCAGGCAGGCCACTGCCGTGGTGTACACCGGGTGCAAGTGCAACACCGCGCGGGTTTGCGGCAACAGGCGGTGAATCTGCCCGTGGATTGACCAGGCGGTGGCGTCCACATTCGGGTGGTCGGCGCTGGCGGGGTCGTTGGCGTTCAACAGCAACAGGTCACTGGCGCGGATACGCGAAAAGTGCTTCCACTTCGGGTTGAGCAAAAACTGTTTGCCATCGGCCGACACGGCGGCGCTGAAGTGGTTGGCCACCGCTTCGTGCATGCCCACATGCGCAATGATACGAAAGGTCGCCGCCAGGTCGATGCGCGTCTGTTCTTCAAGGGATAACGCCATGAATCGGTCTCCGCAAGGCGCGACCGCAGGGCTGCGGCCGCGCGATAGGCTTACTGGGGCATCAGCGCTGCGATGTCGGCGTCGGTCGGGGCCTCAAAGTTATACTTCTTGAGCAAGGCGGCGTATTCCGGGGTGGCGCGGTATTTTTCCAGCCCGTCGAGCAGGGCTTTCTTCACCGTGTCATTGCCCTTCTTCACGCCAAAGCCGTTAAGCACCGGGTAGATCAGGGTGTCGGAAGAAATCACCACGCGGCTGCCCAGCTTGTCGACCACACCACGGGCCACGGCGGCGTCGGTGATCTGCGCTTCCACGGCGTGTGCGAGCAAGGCCTGAGTGGTTTGCGGGTCGGTGCTGTATTCGCTGATCTGAATCGGCTTCAACCCCTTGGCCACGCAATAATCAGCCGACAGTTTGTTCATCTGCGCCAGCCAGGAAGTGGCGCCCATGGAGCCGATCTTGTGGCCGCAGAATTCTTCCGGAGTCTTGGGCTGGAAGGCGCTGTCCTTGAGGGTGAGGATCGACTCGCCGCTTTTCAGGTAAGGGATCATATCGATGACTTTGACCCGCTCTGCAGTGATGTACATCGACGAGTTGGTCAGGTCGAACCGCCCGGCCTGCAGGCCAGTGATCAGGTTGGGAAAGCGTGTATCGAGGGTCTCGACCTTGCGGCCCATGACCTTGCCCAGGCCGTCCATGAACTCGATATCAAAGCCTGCGGGCTTGTTGTTATCCATGTACTCATAGGGAAAAAACGTCACATCGGAACCGGCGATGAGCTTGCCTTCCTGCTGGAACGCCGAAGCCGCCAACGAGGTCAGTGCAACCGCAGCGCCCAGCAGGCACACGGCAAGAGGGCGAACACTTTTTTTAGACGCTGTCATGGTCATTACCTGCAAGGGTTTTAGGGGGTTAGGCAGTCGCGGAATCTTGGCCGGCCTGTTGCACGAAAAAGGACGCGCCACGGGGTTTCTGCGGCAAGCGCAGATGGTTGTCCGTGGAGCGCACCAAGCCACTTTCTTCACCGGCCACCAACACGCCGGCGTGTGCACTGGGCAACGGGTTTTCACCGAATGGCAGCGCGTCTTCAGCGGCGTATACGCTGATAAAAAGAGTGCGCGGCAGTTCGGTCTCGTTAGGGCTCGATGCATGTAACAGGCGCGTGTGCATGAAGCACACGGAGCCGGCCGGGCCGTAACAGGCGACCGGTTGCTGGCAGTGTTCTTCGACCACCGCCTCCTCTACCGAACCGGTGAACCGCTGGTTCTGCCAGTGCGACCACAGCGGGCCTTTGTGGCTGCCGGGGATCACATTCAGAGGGCCGTTTTGCGGGGTCACTTCACTGACCATCAGCAAGGCCGTCACGATGTCGTCGTTGCTGTGGGGCGTGAACAGAAAGTCCTGGTGCCACTTCACCTGGGTCGCGGTGTGCGGCAGTTTCGAATTGATTTTGCTGTGATGAAAACGCGCGCCACCAGCGCCGATCAACTGCGCAGAAATCGCCGCCATCCGTGAGTGCAACGCCACGCGCTCGTACACCGGGGAAATCTCGGTGGGCGAACTCACCCGGCGCAACGACGGGTGATCCGGGCGGTGGTCGCCCTCCAGGTCAAAGCGTGCGCGCCCGTCCACCGTGGCACCCCAACCCTGGTCGTGGCGGCGGCTCTCTTCCACCCACTGGTCGAAGTCGTGTTGCAGCGCGGCCACTTCGTCCAGCGACAGCACGCCTTCTACCACCAGGAATCCGTCGCGCTGGAACTGTTCGATTTGAGCTTGCTCGATCATATTGTTGTGTCCTGAACGTAAAAGAGATCACGCCAGCGAGACGTCCTTGAGGAACGCCTCCACGCGTGGGTTGTGGCCGCTGCGCAAAGCCTGCGGGGTGTCGTCGCACACCACACGGCCCTTCTCCATGAACACGATGCGGTCGGAGACCTTGAAGGCGAAGTTCATCTCGTGAGTGACGATCACCATGGTGATGCCCTCCCCGGCCAGGGCTTCGATGACCTGCAGCACTTCGTTGACTTTTTCTGGGTCGAGCGCCGAGGTGGGCTCGTCGAACAGCATGATTTGCGGGCGCATCATCAAGGCGCGGGCGATGGCCACGCGCTGTTGCTGGCCGCCGGACAACTGGTGCGGGTACTTCCAGGCGTGGTCGAGCATGCCCACCTTGTGCAACAGCGCGTAGGCCTGTTGCTTGAGCGCGTCAGTACGGCCGAGGCGATGGTATTTCGGCGCCATCAGCAGGTTGTCGAGCACACTCAAATGCGGGAACAGGTTGAAGCTCTGGAACACCATGCCGATGTTCAGGCGATGCTCGGCGTGCTCGACGTACTGCGGTTTCTGCGCGCCGACCTTGTTGAGATGTATGAACGGCTGGCCGTTGATCGTGATCTCGCCGTTGTCCAGCTGTTCAAGGCCATTGAGCAGGCGGATCAGCGTGGTCTTGCCTGAGCCGGACGGCCCGATCACCGACACCACTTCACCCGGCTGAATCTGCAAATTGACCGAGCCCAGCACTTCAATATCGTTGTAAGCCTTGTGCAACCGCGTGGCTTGCAGCGCCGATGCACCGGTGCTCGCCGGGCGCTGCAACGCCGTGCGCTGTTGCGTGGCGAGGGCCAGCACCGCCGCGTCCGGCACGCGGGACACGTTGCGTTGGTTGACGTCGAGAAAGCGCTCCAGGCGCTTGAGCAAAAAATCGAACACGGTGACGATCAACACATAGAAGAACGCCACCGCCGCCATGGTTTCGATCACCAGGAAGTTCTGCGAATACAGGCGCTGGCCGACCATCAGGATTTCGGTCAGCGAGATCACCGACACCAGCGAGGTGAGCTTGACGATCGAGATGTATTCGTTGGCCAGCGACGGCAACGCCACGCGCAAGGCCTGGGGAATGACCACGCGCCACTGGGTGCC
Organism: Pseudomonas sp. O39; assembly: GCF_045447295.1. Classification (NCBI taxonomy): domain Bacteria; kingdom Pseudomonadati; phylum Pseudomonadota; class Gammaproteobacteria; order Pseudomonadales; family Pseudomonadaceae; genus Pseudomonas; species Pseudomonas sp. O39. The sequence goes on along the minus strand of NZ_JBJGXV010000002.1, from coordinate 303,085 downwards.
GAAGAACTTCAAGCCCAGTGCGCGCGCCGCTTCGCCCTGCCCTTTGGGAATTGAGAGCAAACCGCCGCGATGGATCTCGGCCACATAGGCCGTTTCGCAAATCACCAGCGCCAACAGGCCGGACCAGAACGGGTCGGCCAGCACCGCCGACGTGCCCGGCAGCGCCTGGGGCAAGTTGTAGATAAAGATCAGCAGCACCAGCAGCGGCAAGCTGCGGAACAACCAGATATAGCCACGGGCCGGCAAGCTGAGCAGCGGCTGTTTGGATTGCTTGGCCAGCGCCAGCAGAAAGCCCAGGGCAATGCTCAAGAGCCAGGTCAGGGTGCTGAGTTTGATCACCGTCCATGTGGCTCGCCAGAACTCGGCGTCGCCGAGCAAACCAAACATGTAGTTCCAGTCGAATGTCATCGTCGCGGTGCCCTGAACAAAAAAGAAGTTGATCTGCATCGATGGGATGAGAGTCGTGGCGGGAGGCACTTGGGGTCAATTCGTAAAACCCGGCCCACTGGGTAGGCAGAACCTATGCAGCCAGGAAACACTGAAATTCCAATGTGGGAGCTGGCTTGCCTGCGATGGCATCACCTGGGTGGACCTGCCACACCGCGGTGCCTGTCTCGCAGGCAAGCCCGCTCCCACACTGAACAGGTGGTGCTGGAAGCTTTACGCCCTGACCGAAACAGTGCACGCCTTGATGCGCCACACCGAACCCGCCACCTTTTGGTGCAAGCTCAGCTCACACCACTCAGCACCCGCACCGCATGCGGGTCAAAAAAGCTCGGCGGGGCCATGCCGGGGATGTACTGGTCGGACACAAACATCCGGCAGCGCTCGGCAAACGCCGACACCACGCGCGACAGCTGAGTGTTGCTCGCCGTGGCGTAGCCCAGCCGCATCGGCCGATGGGCGCCGGCCAGGCGCAGGCGAATCACGCGCTTGCCATCCTGCGACATGTTCGATTTGGGCCGTGCATTGGCGAAGGAGTAGCCAATGCCATTGCCCACCATCGCACGCACCGTTTCGAGGTTGGTGGAGCGCATGATGATGTTCGGCGTGGTGCCCGCCTGCATGAACAGGCTGAGGAAATAGTCGCGGCTCCACGGCGTGTCGAGCAGCACCACCGGGTACGCCTCAAGGTCCTGCATGCTCACCGCAGGCAGGTTCGCCAGCGGGTGATACTCGCCGACCATCACATACGGCGGCAGGTGCGCCAGGGGTTGGAAGTCGATATCCGGGCTGGTCACCAGGTCGTAGGTCAGGGCGATATCCAGCTCGCCGCTGCGCAGTTTTTCCAGCAGTTCCTCATGGTTGCCTTCGGCCTGCGTCAGCCGCACACCTGGAAACGCGCGGCCAAACCCGAACACCAATTCCGGCGTGATCATCGGCGCCAGCGACTCCAGGCAGCCCACCCGCAACGGCCCGCGCACGGTGTTCAACGACTCCGAGGCAATGGTGTAGAGGTTGGTCATCTGCTCCAGAATCAGCTTGGCCTCCTGCATCACCTGGCGCCCCACCGCCGTGAGGGAAATGCCCTGCGCGTGGTGCCGAATAAACAGCTGAATGCCCAGCTCGGCCTCCATATGGGTGATGGCCGCCGAGATGGAAGGCGATGACACGTGAATGCGTTCAGCCGCAGCACTGATGCTGCCTGCCTCTCCCGACGCCACAAAATACTCCAGTTGACGCTGAGTAATACGACTGAGCATTACGCCTGCCCCTCAACAATGACTGTGTGGGTCGCGTTGCAGGGTTCGTGCCGGGTCATCGCCGGCCCTGCGCTCCCCCGATGAGGGGCACAGGCTTCGGTTTTTCCTAAGCACTACCCCGCGCAAATGCTGGTTTCGTGAGAACGAGGGCGATGTGAAGCTTGTTTCATCCCGCTTGCGATGAGTAACCCGCCATGCCCACCCACACCCGCATCCGCATGTTCAACACCCGACAGACCTACCCCAACCAGGCGCTGGACAACGACCTGTGCCAGGCCGTGCGCGCCGGCAACACCGTCTATGTGCGCGGCCAGATCGGCACCGATTTCGACGGCAACCTGGTCGGCCTCGGCGACCCACGCGCCCAAGCCGAACAGGCGATGAAAAACGTCAAGCAACTGCTTGAAGAGGCAGGCTCCGACCTGTCGCATATCGTGAAAACCACCACCTACCTGATCGACCCGCGCTATCGCGAGCCGGTGTATCAGGAGGTGGGTAAATGGCTCAAAGGCGTGTTCCCGATCTCTACCGGCCTGGTGATTTCCGGCCTGGGCCAGCCGGAATGGTTGATGGAAATCGATGTGATCGCCGTCGTGCCGGATGACTGGACCGTATGAAAGCGGTGATTGCCCGCGAGCCGGGCGGGCCTGATGTGTTGCACCTGGTAGAGCGCCCGGTGCCGACGCCCCAGGCAGGCGAGGTGCTGATTCGCGTGGCGGCCGCTGGCGTGAATCGCCCGGACCTGATGCAACGCAGCGGCGCGCCGATTCCCCCTGGCGCCACCGATGTGCTCGGCCTGGAAGCGGCGGGCACCGTGGTTGCGGTGGGCAGCGGTGTGGACGAGTTCGCACCCGGCGACGCCGTGATGGCGTTGCTTAACGGCGGTGGCTACGCCGAGTATTGCCTGGCCCACGCGGCGCATTGCCTGCCGGTACCGGCGGGATTATCGCTGCAACACGCCGCCGGGGTGCCGGAAGCAGCCTTTACCGTGTGGCACAACCTGTTTGAACTGGGCCGCCTGCGCACGGGCGACACGCTGTTGATCCACGGCGCCGCCAGTGGCGTCGGCAGTTTTGCCGTGCAGTGTGCGCAGGCGGCCGGCGCACGGGTGATCGCCACCGCGGGCGGCCCGCAGAAAGTCGCGATGCTGCAAACGCTGGGCGTGTGGCGAGCGGTGGACCGTCACAGCGAAGACTTCGTCGACGTGGTGAACCACCTCACCGAAGGGCGTGGCGTGGACGTGGTGCTGGATAACGTCGGCGGCGCTTACGTCGCGCGCAACCTCGCCGCCCTGGCAATGGGTGGGCGACACGTCAGCCTGGCGTTCCTGCAGGGCGCCCACATCGAGTTGGACTTGCAGGTGCTGATGCGCAAAAACCTCAGCCTCACCTCCTCCACCTTGCGCCCCAAAAGCCACGCCGAAAAAGCCCGGTTGGCGGTGTGCATCCGCTCGCGCTTTTTACCCTGGCTGGCCTGCGGTGCGGTGCGCCCGCAGATCCACGCGCAGCTACCGCTGCTTCAAGCAGCCGAGGCCCACCGACTGCTGGAAGCCAACGCCAACGTCGGCAAAGTCCTGCTGACCGTCGCTAAATAACGGGAGAGCCCCATGCCCCACCGCGTGTTTTTCCTCAATGGGCCCAACGCCAACCTCTACGGGCTGGATAAAAACGGCACCTACGGCAGCGAGAGTTTCGCCAGCATCGAAGCCCGCTGCCAGCACCACGCCACCGGGCTCGGCCTGGCCCTGGACTTTCGCCAAAGCAACCACGAAGGCGTGCTGGTGGACTGGATTCAAGAGGCCCGACTGAACGCCGACGCCATCGTGATCAACGCCGCCGGGCTCACCTACAGCTCCGTGCCGATCCTCGACGCACTGCTGGCGTTCGACGGCCCGATCATCGAAGCGCACATGAGCAACATCTGGAAGCGCGAGAGCTTCAGGCATCACTCCTACGTGTCCAAGGCCGCCACCGGCGTGATCGCCGGGTTGGGAGCGTTGGGTTATGAACTGGCACTGACGGCGGTGGCCGCGTTGCTCAAACCTTAAATACAGGCTCGAAAACACAGCCACTCGAATGTGGGAGATGGCTTGCCTGCTCCCACACTGGATCTTCGGTGTTACAGACAACCTCTTACTCTCAGGAAACGCCAATGACCGTCGAAACAATCAACACCCTGGTAGTCGGCGCAGGCCAGGCCGGCGTCGCCATGAGCGAACACCTGTCCCTGATGGGCGTGCCGCACATCGTGCTGGAGCGCCACCGCATCGCCGAACGTTGGCGCTCGGAGCGTTGGGATTCGCTGGTCGCCAACGGCCCGGCCTGGCACGACCGCTTTCCGGGGCTGAAATTCGAAGGCATCTCCCCCGAAGCCTTCCCGCCCAAAGAGCGCATGGCCGACTACTTCGAAGCCTACGTTCAAAAATTGCAGGCCCCTGTGCGCACCGGTGTGGAAGTCCAGCAAGTGGAACGCCAGGTGGGCCGCCCCGGCTTCAAAGTCACCACCTCCGCAGGCGTGATCGAGGCCAATAATGTCGTGGCCGCCACCGGCCCGTTCCAACGCCCGTCGATGCCGACTATCGTTCCCGCCACTGCGCCGTTGCATCAACTGCATTCATCCTCCTACAAAAATCCTGCTCAGTTGCCCGAAGGCGCGGTACTGGTTGTAGGCGCCGGCGCCTCCGGTTCGCAAATCGCCGAAGAACTGCAAAAGGCCGGCAAGACCGTGTACCTCTCCGTGGGCGAACACTACCGCCCGCCCCGCGCCTACCGCAGCCGTGACTATTGCTGGTGGCTTGGCGCCCTGGGCTTGTGGGACGAAGTCAAAATACAGCCGAAGAAAAAGCACGTGGCCTTTGCCGTCAGCGGCTACGAAGGCGGTAAGACCGTCGACTTCCGCCGCCTGGCACACCAAGGCATCAACCTGGTAGGCGTGACGCGCAGCTGGGACGACGGCGTGATGACCTTTGCACCGGGCCTGGCCGACAACGTGGCCGAAGGCGACCGCGCCTACTTTGATGTACTGCGCGACGCCGACGCCTATATCGAAGCCAACGGTTTACCGTTCCCCCTCGAACCCGACGCCTGGGAACTGCTGCCAGACCCGGAGTGCCTGGTTAACCCTATCCTCAGCCTGGACCTGGCCGCAGCGGGCGTGACCACCATTCTCTGGGCCACCGGCTTCACGTTCGATTTCAGCTGGTTGAAGGTCGATGCGTTTGACGAAAAAGGCGAGCCGTTCCACAAGCGCGGGATCTCGGCACAGAGCGGGATTTACTTCCTCGGCCTGCCGAACCTGGTGAACCGCGCGTCGTCGTTTATCTATGGGGTTTGGCACGATGCGAAGTACGTGGCCGATCATATTGTTTTGCAGAATGAGTACATGTCCTACAACAAGCCCTGAAACAGCAAAGTCCGAGGCGACAGCGCCTTGCTCCCTTGCCTACGCTTGCGTCAGAATCCGCCGGCTTGTGCGCTTGAGTGGGCGTCTCTAAGGTTGCTCGGTCGCTGAACACTCAGTGATCGGGTTTAGTAGCCTGGGGTTATTCCAGTCAGTGCATGAGCATCATCTGTCGGACGGTCTAGTCCGTGCTTGATGGTGGCTGTGTGCAGGGCGTCCTCGGGCGCGCCGGCTTTCTTGGAATTCCCCGGTCTACTAACCTGCGCACAGCTGCCACCCCTTTGTTTAGTAGCTCAGAGGTGGCGGCCCTAAAGTGGGAAATTCCAAGTATGTTCAAAGTTACGCCCAACCCTCCGAACGAACCGGATCTGAAACTCAATCAGGCTGCACATCGTGCGATTGATCGCTATCTCAATCCAGAAACCGCCCCACCTTCATCACCGCCGGGTTTATTCAGCGTTGCCGTCGACGCCAGCAGCGAAACCCTGATCACCAACAGCTATGAAACCTTTTCCTCCGTCACCGCCTTGCTGCTCGACCTGTCGGAGGACTTGACCGGGAAACAGCGCGATGTGGCGCTGGCGATTCACCAGTTGAGTGAATTGGGGGTTTTATTGATCGATAGACTGATGGAGCGCGAGGCCGCTGTAACAGGCGGCTAAACGTTCAACAGCACGACCCGAAAAATCGCCGATTCGTCGCAATGCCCTTGATGACGAATCGGCGCTTTTTTGTGGCTTTACTGGGTTAGTGTCCGAGGGCGTCTAATACACATGCCCTGCTGACAGTCGCGGGGTGAAAGACATGAAAAAACAGGACTGTATTGGGTCATTCATTTATGGCGGTGAAAGGTCGATGTTGGCCGAGAGTTGCCGGTCGCGAACGGCAGCAACCGGCCCAGAGTGTGTAAAAACGCTTCGCCAAAATTGAAGTGTGCGCGTCTACGTTAAATCTGAAATTTATCGGCACGTCTGCAGATGTGGATTTCGCTTAGAAACGCGATTTCCAGTCCGGTTTTGAGCACTTGGCGCGCTCAAAAACGTTTTTACACAGCCTCGGCCGATTGCTGCCGGTCATGTCTCCACTCATCTTGCCGGTCAAAAATGATGCACATAAAGGGTTAAGTCGAACGCACATGGGAGCGTCAGGCAGGGTGAAATTTCCCACTAGAGCGTCGGTAGCCGATCCTGCGCACAATTGCTCTCCATTTTCGGCTCATTGGCCATGGGGACGCGCGCGCCCGAATCGACATTGAATATGTCAATGTAACAACGGCTTAGCGAGCCCGGGATGTCGACAATCCCGCCTTTAATCACGTAACGTGCGCCCGGTGCAAATTCGCTGACAAACGATATGCTGCACGAGCGATTGGCATTGGCCGCGCCGCGCAACTCCAAGTGCAGCGGCTTGCCGGCTTCAATCGGAAAAAAGCCCTCCGGCGTCGATACATTCTTGTGAACGGAAACCAGCTGCTTGCCCTCCCCCGACGCAGTCGCCACGGGTTTGCCGTATTTGCAGCCGATGGCATCCGCCTCGACCAGCGACACACCGTTTCGATAATTCTCCATCGACACTAATTCGCTGCGGATAAGCGCGTGAGGCGCCCCCGCGGGCACGAGGTATTTCGGCGCTGGGGCGCAGCCTGCCAGCAGCAGAATTGAACACAGGTAAAGAGGCTTCATAATTTCCTTATTCTGGACTGGGGGGCCGTAGAGCTCCGCTATTAATCACTTCAGCACTCGCCGTTGCCAGCGCATTCACCGGCATGCTGGTCGGGCGAAACGTCCACCTTGAATTTGTTTCATCGTCGAACTGACTGGGTCTGAGCCAGGGGAAAAGGCAGCCTTCCCCTTATTCGCCAATTGCCGAATTGCCGTCGCGGATAAGTTCGGTTACCCAATCAGCAAATGCGCTCACGGCTGGCGAGAGAAAACGTTGATGCGGATAGAGCAAGGTGACAGGCACGGACGCAGGCTGCCAGTCCGCGAGCACCTCGATCAGCCGCCCCTCCTGCAGATGCTCCGAGACCACCCTCTCCGCAAGCTGCACCAGCCCGAAACCTTCAAGACACAGTTTTATGTAGAGTCCTGTCTCATTCACCGCCGCAGTACCGTTGACCGGGACTGAGATTTTTTGAGTGCCGCTTAAGAAGCACATTTCACCCGTTCGCCTGGAGTTGCCTGAAAAATAATGAATGGCCCGGTGGTGAGACAAGTCGTCCGGGGTCTGGGGAATACCGTTATCGTTGAGATAGGCCGCAGAAGCACACGTCACCCAGCGAAACTGTCCGAGGGGGCGTGCAACGAGCGTTGAGTCATTGAGTTCGCCTGTGCGAATGACGCAATCAATCCCCTCCTGAACGAGATCCACCTGCCGATCATTAACGCCTATCATCAGGTAGATATCCGGGTATCGCCGGTAAAAGTCTTTCAGGTTCGGCATGACAATAAAATGTGCAATGCCGCCCGGCATATCAACCCGCAAACGCCCCTGCGGTCGTTTTGCAGAATCCGTCAGGCCGGACTCCGTCTGCTCAATCAGTTCGAGTATTTCCCGGCATTGCGCCAGGTAACGTGCCCCCTCGGATGTGAGGCTGACCTGCCGCGTTGTTCTGTTGAGCAGGCGCACCTGCAGGTACTTTTCCAGAGTTTTAATACTGCTGGTCACCGTTGACGCCGGCAAAGAGAGCGTTTGCGCCGCGTGAATAAAGCTCCCCGCCTCTGCCACACGGACGAAAACCTGCATTGCCTGGATACGGTCCATTTTTTTCCATGAGCCACAACGGAAGCAACCGCCTGAACACTATTGTTCGTGATTGCTGAATAATCAAAACAGTTTAGCCCTCTTTTTCGGGAGTATCACATTCCGTATCTTTTCTTCACGACATTCAAAACGTGAAGCGAAATGACTGAATATAGCCGCAACATCATGCAGGCCCCTGCCTCACCGGCCGGCCGCACCCTTATCCGCGGAGCCACTGTGCTCAGCATGGACGCTGATATAGGCAATCTGGTGCGCGGCGATATCCTCATCGACGGCAGCACCATCACGGCCATACATGAAAACATCGAGGCCGACGACGCCATGGTTATTGAGGCATCCGGCATGATTGCCATGCCGGGCATGGTCGATACGCATCGCCACGCCTGGGAGGGGCAACTGCGCCGGCTGAATCCGAATGCCGAAACGCTTGAAGACTACTGCAACGCAACGCATTACTCGTTTGCCAAATACTATCGTCCGGCCGACATGTATATCGGCAACCTGCTGACCGCCTTGGGCTGCATCGATGCTGGCATCACCACCGTGGTTGATAACTCGCACAACAGCCGCACCGGCGCGCACTCCGACGCAGCGGTCGAGGCCCTGCTTGACGCTGGAATCCGGTCCATACACGCCTCCGGCGCGCCGGTTTCTGGGGAGTGGGACAAAGCCCACTGGCCCGGCAACCTGGAGCGCCTGCAGGAAAAATATTTCAAACCCGGGGACAACGAGCTGGTCTCGCTGGCGGTGATGGCACAGCTGGAACCTGAGCTGTGGGCTGAAGCCCGGCGGCTGGGCCTGCCGATTATCACCGAGTTTTTTGGCGGAGAAATGGCCGCTGAGCTGCAAGGGCTGCACCGGGAAGGACTGCTGCGCCCCGATAACATCTTTAACCACTGCACCGCGCTGCCGGACGCAGGATGGCAAATCCTTCGCGATGCTGGCGTACGGGTCAACGTATGCCCGCGCTCCGATGCCCACTACGGCATCGAGGATGGCATGTTCGCCATGCAGTCAGCCCTGCGTCACGGTATCCGCCCGGGGCTGAGCGTGGATAACGAAACGTCCTACAGTGGCGACATGTTTATGGAGATGCGCGTGGCGTTTTACCTGCAACGCGTCATGGGCATGCACCAGCAACGTTGCTGCGGGTTAGAACATCATCCGGTGACACTGCCTGCCCATAACCTGCTGAAAGCCGCCACTGCCGACGGCGCTGCCTGTGCAGGACTGCAGGACAAAATCGGCAGCCTCACCCCCGGAAAACAGGCTGATCTGATCCTTATCAATGCACAGGACCTCAACCTCTACCCGTCGGGCAATGCATTCGGCACCGTGGTACACGCGGCCGAACGCAGCAATGTTGACACGGTCATGATTGGCGGACGCATCGTCAAGCGCAACGGCAAGGTACTGGGCGTGGGCAGCGAGCGGCTGCGTGCGGCTGCGTGCGGCGATCGACGAATCCCGTGAGCATCTATTTGCCGCTGCTGGCTACCAACCTGACATTTTTTCCGAAACGTTCGTGCCGCTTGAAACGGCCCGGTAAGGAGGCGCGAAATGAGTGCAGCCTATCACCTGTTGGCCATCGGCGCAGGACTGGGCATAACCCTGCAGACCACGCTGAACGGTCAACTCGCTAAAGGTGTAGGGGGCGATTCGGTAGCGGCAGCTCTATTCTCCTTTACCGCCGGTGCGGTGTGCCTCGGCATATGTTCACTGATGCGGGGCGGAACATTAACCTCACTGGCAGCCATACCGACCCAGCCCTGGTGGAGCCTGCTGGGCGGACTGCTCGGTGCCGGTGCGCTGCTCAGTTACGTGGTGCTTGCGCCCAAAATCGGCTTGTCAGCATTGCTTGGGCTCGCTATCGCCGGGCAGATTACATCGTCGCTGGCTATCGATCATTTTGGGCTGATGGGGGCAGTTGAAAGACCGGTGTTTCCCGTCAAGTTGGTCGGCTCGATGGTGATGCTGGCAGGCCTGGGCATCGCCCTATTCGGCGATAGTTGGTCAGCGCTTTTCTCCAGATGACGGCTGCGGTTTACTCCACCACATCACGTAGGAAGAACAGTGGTCTACCCCAACTTCCTAGCCTTCTCAACCCTATATATAGGCTAGAGGCCGTTGGCTAGAGGACCTTGTCCTCTACAATACTTCCACCAACTCAAATTCTTCTGCCACAAGTTCCATAGCCTCGTCGAACGCCCCCTCTCGTTGGAAAAAATCTTTATGGCCCTGCTTCCAGTACCTGAGACTGAGATCCCCTTCGCCTTCCTTTCTGGCTAGGTCTTGATCGACGTCGCAGTAACGAATGATATGCATCGAAATAACTCGAATGACACATACCGGCTCGCCCTGACTGTTGAGGACGATGCTGTAACCGCCAATAGTGGATGATTCATCTTCATGTTTGAATGATGAGAGCGAGCAACAGGTGGCTGTTTTTATGCCTTTAGCAACCCGTTCGGCGAGTTCATCGGCCATTTCTGGAGTATCCCCAAATGACCATGCCGTGGCACCGGGGTACCTGACCTTTAAATCATCCATTATGTTCACAACTAAATCCCTTTAAATCATGTTATTGGCGATCGCCTTGGCACCCATTAAACCGTCACGATTGGGCCGCCGTAGCGCTCTGACGGACATAGTAATTATCGAATTCGCCGCTTTCGACGAATTGGAAACCATGGCGAGTATAAAAACGATTCGAGGCACTTTCCTTGAGAGCACCTACTTTAATAGGAAGCGCGGCCGCATCCGCCTCTTTGAAAATCTGCGTGAGCACAGCAGCACCTACTCCTGATCCTTGCGCACGGGGTATCACGTACAGGTGGTCGAGCATGAGTTCATCGCGGTGATGCTTGACCACTACAAAACCCACTCGGTCTCCAGCTACTTCAATGTAACGCGTGTTGCGCGCTTCAAAACTGCTAACAAACCGCTCGCGCGCGCGTACCGGATCGAATCGCCCGGCACGCTCCAGGCTGTCGCGCATAGCCTCAATTCGAATGGCGACGAGGTCGTCCATGTCGCTGTGTTGAGCGCGCACTAACGTGACAGGGGCGTTTTGACTGAGTGAAATTGGCATGTTTTGCGCTCTGCGCAGGCTCTTGGCGTGACCAATATGCGAGGTCGGGGGCAGCCCCCTAGTTCCTTTCTATTTTCCCGTGACCCGATGCGGCTTTCACTGCTGCCTTCAAGCCTTCCGTTGCACTGGTGAGCGGGGAAGGACCCGTTGTCACGAGTGATGCAGCTCCACTCATTGAAGCTTGTCCCAAGGCGACCACTGATGCGCCGTCGAGGTATGCTCGGTCCACTGCCTCGGCAACAGCGGCTAGATACCCTATGAAGTCACCGGATTTAAATAGTGCCCAAGCCCCGCAAACAAGTCGAATTTCAATCAACGCTTTGGATCTCTCTGCAGCGCGCATGAAAAGACGCGATGTGGGATCGACAGTCGTCTCGACAGCACACAAAACCACGATTTTAAGACCCGCCGAACCCGCATTAACAGCAGCGCAAGCCAGAGCTTCATCCGCTCTCATAATTGTGGGTGAAGTGCTCTTTGTAAGGCCTTCGATAGACGGGCCTAAGGTCGAACATGTGAGTAAAACTGCGTCAGCATGGTGAGCGAGTGAAAGAAGCGCTTGCTGCGTTGCATTCGATATACACGCAGTCAGTCCGCCTGAACGCTCGGCCGCTGCCAGGAGATCAGCACGAACCTCATGCTGCAAAATATTTAGCCCAATTCCAAGCGCCTTCGCAGCCGAGTCGAAGACCGTCACGTTGCTTTCAGCTGTATGTAGGCAGGCGATTCGCATGAGTCACTCCACCTCTCTCTAAAACATCTTTGAACATCGCTAAGCGTTTTTACAGCCCTTCACGACAGGCAGCAATCGGCCAAAACGGACGGTCGGTGACCTGCAAGCACGGCAACGAATTCTGTGCCCTTAACGGCGATTCATCACTCTAGCAACCCCGCCGCCGCTCACCGGTTCAGGAACTTGATGACAGCACTGGCGAACAGTTCTGGCTGATCAAGCATGATGAAGTGAAAACTGCCGTCAATGCGCCTGAAGCTGATGTTTGGGGTCGAGACATAGGCGTTATGGAACATTGCATCAATGTGGGATGCCTCTACGCCGTAAAGCGGGTCGTAGGCATAGACGACCTCGACAGGCACCTTGATGCGTTCAAGCTCAGGCCGGAGGTCGGTGACCATCAGCTCATACATGGCATCGGCCATCGTCTTTCGGTCCGAGTTCATCCCCGCTGCGACCAGGCCTGGCCTGACCGCTTCAGTTTTAGCGAGACGGGCGATGGCGGCCTGCTGCATGGCGTGCGCCTGCTCAGGCGTTGCCGCCAACATCGCATCGCGCATCGCAGCAGCATGCGGGGTCGCCGCCTCACTGGTCGCGGAGGGGTCAAAGAGCAACGTATAAAAGGGCATCGCATCGACAATCATCAGGCGTCCCACTTGATCGGGATGACGCGCACCCAGCATGAGCGCCACCTCACCACCCAACGAATGACCGATGATGACCGGCGCCTCGATGCGCTGGCTGCGGATGTATTCAGCGATCGCCTCGACCGTCGGCGCAACGACTCCCCCGTCTGGATTGGATACGGCAGGCGAGCCGGCAAAGCCAGCTACCTGCACGAGATGGAGACGGTGGCTGTGCCGTAATCTGGAGGCCAAATCAGCCCAGACTTCGTAGGACGACGCAAATCCTGGAATTAAGATGATATCTGTTCCCGAGCCTTGTACCAGCACTGAGATACCACCCTGGTTGACAGTGACTGGCGGCAGGGGTGCAGGCTGGGCTGGCGATGCAGACAACAGCGCCAACGTGGTGCCAATCCCGGCAAGGATCACGCCTGCACGCATGGCGTTCCCCTTTTCGCGCAATGCGACGTGACATTTACGGTGTCACGGTCGCCAATTACACCGACGGGTAGGCCGCTTAGCGGGTTCATAGTCATTCCTTTGACCGAAAAAGTATTGCCACTATACGGCGCACAAAGGCATCAGGAAACTCTCCCCGCCGGCAATCCTTGGCGTCCGCTTCGGGTCGAAAGCAGCCTATTTCCCGCTCACCACGAATCGTCGCCCACCCCATTGCTCGCTTGCACTGCTCACCCTCAAGCCCGCTTCGGCAACTTCCAATTCGGCCGTATGAAATGGCAGGTATAGCCGTTGGGTATCCGCTCCAAATAATCCTGATGCTCCGGCTCCGCCTCCCAGAACGGCCCCGCGGGCTCAATCTCAGTCACCACACGGCCTGGCCATAACTTCGACGCATCAACATCCGCAGCGGTGTCTTCGGCGATGTCGCGTTGTTGTTCACTCAGGTAATAAATCGCCGACCGATAGCCGGGGCCGACGTCATTGCCCTGCCGGTTGGGCGTGCTGGGGTCGTGTATCTGGAAAAAGAACTCAAGGATCTGCCGGTACGTTATCACTGCGGGGTCAAACACGATTTCAATCGCTTCCGCATGATTGCCATGGTTGCGATAAGTGGCATTCGGCACATCGCCGCCGGTGTAGCCGACTCGGGTGCTCAGCACGCCGGGGTAGCGGCGCAGCAGGTCCTGCATGCCCCAGAAGCAGCCGCCGGCGAGGATGGCGGTTTCGGTTTGGTTGGTCATGGTGTGTCCTTGCGCTCAATGGATACACAATAGTTATGGGGCTGTGTTGGCCAATACCAAGGTTCAACGGCAGTTAGTTGTGGTTCTCTCCCAAAACTGTAGCGGCAAAAAGTTCTACACTCTCGCGCCTATCCTGCTCGGAACCGCGCCATGCGACGTCATATCCCCTTGCTGCTGTTATTTCTCCCCGGGCTGGTTTACGCCCTCCCCGCCCTCAAAGACACCACGCTCTACACCACCACCGCCCAAGACTGCCACGATGTGGACCTCGCCACCTGGCAGCACCCGACCCGCACGTTGTTGGAGAAAAACAACTTCCAGCTCGAACGCATCCAGCTGTGCAACAGCGGCCACTACCCGATTTTCCAGGTGCAAGCGCCCTACGATCCACGCGGTCAGACCAAGGACTTTTTCCTGCCGCTGTATGAGGATATGCGTAAGGCCAACGGTAAATGGCCCTACGCGCTGGTCGTCAGCAGCGACGCGGTGGTGGTGTATGTCAGTTACCCGAAGGCCGACCATATCTCCCTGGATTACGAGGGTTTCGCGGCGCCATAGGCGTGCGTTCCAACGCAGTCAGAACAGGTGGTGTGCTTCCCGGGAGGGGATGCATTGCGACAGGATTTCAGGTGATGATGCGCCACCCCAATCAAGGAAGATAAAAACAATGAAAACAGTGCTGCGTGCCCTGTTCCTGCTGTGCCTGGCGACACCCGCCTTGGCTGCCGAAAGCCCCGTCGGTTTCAAAACCGCCACCCTGCCGGATACAAAAAGCCAGCGCCCACTGGAACTGGCTGTCTGGTACCCCGCCGCCGCCACAGCCAAACCCGAGCTGATCGCCGACAACGCGGTCTTCATCGGCGCCCTCGCCGTGCCCGATGCAGCGCCGGCTGCCGGCGAGCATCCGCTGGTGGTGCTTTCCCACGGTTACGGTGGTAATTGGGGCAAGCAGGTGTGGCTGGCCAGCGCATTGGCGCACAAGGGTTACATCGTAGCGGCGGTCAACCACCCGGGCACCACCACCAAGGATCGCAGCCCAAAAGCCGCCGCCCAGTTATGGCTACGCCCGGCCGACCTGAGCCGCGCGATTGACGCGGTGCTGGCTCAGCCGAAGCTATTTGGCGCGGTGGCGGAACATCAGATTGCGGCAGTGGGCCACTCCCTCGGCGGCTGGACCGTGCTGGAAATCGCTGGCGCGCGTTTCGACCCCGACCTGTTCAGCCGGGACTGCGCCGAACACCCTAAATTGGGTGGCTGCATCGGCTACCAGGAGATGAACCCCGCCGGCACGCCAGCCGGCAAGGCACAACTGGCCGCTGATTTGAGCGACAAGCGCGTCACCGCGATTGTGTCTTTGGACCTGGGCCTGTCACGCGGCCTGACCAGTGCAAGCCTTGCCGCATTGCCGGTACCGGCGCTGGTGATTGCGGGTGGCGTGCCCACGGAGGACATGTCCCCGGAATTGGAGTCCGCCGACATGGTCAAGCGTCTGCCAAACACATCGACGCAGTATGTGGAGATCAGCGACGCCACGCACTTCAGCTTTATGTCGATCTGCAAGCCGGGCGGGATGGCGTTGATTGAAGAGAGCTCACCCGGCGATGGCATGATTTGCCGGGACGATGAAGGCGCTCGGCCACGGGCGGTGATTCAGCAGCAGGTGGTGGCGCAGATCAGCGAGTTTCTGGCCAGGACCAGCCTACCGGGTCAAAAAACCACCGAACGCTGACAGACCGACGTCGCCACGACCCTCCCGCGTTTAAGCACCATCAACCGCGCGGGCAAGTCGAGAATCACATCACCCACCGAACGCGTATCCAGCAACACCAAATCAGCAGCCTTACCCGGCGCCAACCCATAATCCTTCAGCCCCAGCGCTTTCGCCGGACTTGTGGTGAGCATCGACAACACCGTGGCCTGGTCATCCGCCCCGCCCAGGTGGCAGGCAGGAATGGCCAGTTGCGCAATATTGAGCAAATCGCCGGTGCCAAATGGGGTAAATGCGTTGCGGATATTGTTGGTGGCCAGGCACACATTTACACCGCCGTCACGCAGTGCCCGCACCGGCGTCAGGGTGCGGCGCACGTTATGGCCGTCGCCGCGCGCGCCCAGGTGCAAGTCGGTGGCGGGCAGGCACATGACGCTGATGCCGGCCTCGCGAATCAGCGCAATAATCTCGCGCTGTTTATGCGGCGGCACGGCGCCCAAGCTGGTCAGATGGCCGACACACACGCGGCCTTGGTAGCCTTCCTGAATCGTCTTGCGTGCCAGGTATTCAATGCTCATGTGGTCGGCGTCGTCGGCAAAATCCTGGTGGAAGTCGATGTCCTTGCCGTAACGCTTGGCCAGGCTGAACACGTAGTCGATATGTTCATGCGGCGAATCATCGTTGTAGGGAATGCCGCCCACCACATCGGCGCCTTTTTCCATGGCCTCGACCATCATTGCCTGCATGCCCGGTAGCTTGAGGATGCCTTCCTGTGGGAAAGCGACCACTTGAATATCAATCACGTCGCGAAATTTTTCGCGCAGTTCCAGCACCACATCGAACCCGGTAAAGCCTTGTACGGGGTCGAACTCGGCGTGGGCGCGCACGTGGGTGGTGCCCGACTGCACCAGTGCGCGCAGTACCTGGGTGGAGCGTTCGAGGATGTCATCGCGGGTCAAAGTGGGTTTGAGTTCAGCGGTGACCGCTATCGCCTCTTTTAAGGTGCCGGAGCGGTTGGCTTTGCGGTGCATGACATGGGCTTTTTCCAGGTGCAGGTGCCCTTCGACAAAACCCGGTATCAGCACGTTGCCGTGGCCCTGGATTTCCTGCCGGGCCCGGGCTGCGATGTTCGGCGCAACCTCGACGATGTGGCCGTTGTGCACCGCCACGTCCATCAGCGGTTGTGCGTCATCAATGCGTACGTTGCGAAAGATTAAATCCATGAATCCGACCCTCAATGTTGCGGCCCTCAGGCGCACCGGGCGCAACGGTAAAAAACAAACAATGGACGGCTCAACCGTTGGAGCAGCCGTTACCCATCACGTGGTATTCGAGAATGTGCTGCTGGCCCTGGGAGTCTTCGTAGGTCATACGCACGGGCACCACCGCGCAGACGTCCGGCACTTCGCTGGTGGAAATCACGCGGGCGATGTCCAGGTGCTGGGCATAGCTGTATTGCTCGACCGGGAGTGGCTCTTCGGCCATCGCCGCGCCGCAAAACACGCCGAGTATCAGTACAAGTAACGCTTTCATTTTCAGATGACCTCTTCGGCATCGTGAGGAAAGTCGAACCCGGCGCCTGTGCAGCGCCGGGCTCATGGGTAGCGGGATCAGAACGGTTTGGTCGGCAGGTATTTGCCATCCAGGGTGATCACGGCGCGGGAGCCGCCGTCCGGGTCGTCGACCTTTTTAATGTCGAGCTTGAAGTTGATGGCGCTGATGATGCCGTCGCCAAATTTCTCGTGAACCAGCGCCTTGAGCGTGGTGCCGTAGACCTGAATCATTTCGTAGAAGCGGTAGATGGTCGGGTCGGTCGGGATACCGTTGCCGATGCTGCCGCGCACCGGAATGGTTTGCAGCAGGAGCACGGCATCGGCGTCGAGACCCAGGGTGTCGGCAACCACTTGGGCGGCATTGGCCGGCAGTGGGTGCTGGCCGAGCAAGGCGGCGGTGACGAAGGCTTCGTGCAGGCCGGTGCCTTCGGCGATCTGGGCGAACGACAGGTCTTTGCGGGCTTTGGCCAGGAGGATGACGTCGGCCAGGGCAAGGCGAGTGTTTTGGCTGATTTGTGACTGGATCATGGGGTTATCTCCGTGGGTAAACAGTAAGGGTGAAACGGCTAGTGCCAATCGGGACAGCGCCGAAGATCAAGTGTGGGAGCTGGCTTGCCTGCGATGCAGGCAACTGGGTGTGCCAGGCAGACCGAGGGGATGCCATCGCAGGCAAGCCCGCTGCCACCTTTAACTTTCTTCGCTTGCGGGGTCAGTACGAAACAGCGCGTACGGTCGGGTTGTCGGCCAGGGCAACGAACTTGCCGGTGCGGCCATCGAAGGCCTGGATGCAGCCGCTTTCGATGTCGTAGACCCAGCCATGCAGCGTCACGCGCTTCTCTTCGAGGGCCAGGCGTACCGAAGGGTGCGTCTGGATGTTGGCCAACTGCGCGATGACGTTTTCGCGGACCATGGAGGCGACCTTGGCGTGCTGGTCGACATGCTGGCGGGCCTCGTTCACGACTCGGCCGGAGTCGGCGTAGCGCAACCAGCCAGCCACGGCGGGCATGTGGTCCAGGCATTTGCAGGTGGCGATGGCGGTCATCGCGCCGCAGTCGGAGTGCCCGCAAATCACGATGTCGCTGACTTGCAAGGCGGCGACGGCGTATTCCACCGAGGCCGACACGCCGCCCGGCTCGGGGCCGTAGGACGGCACGATGTTGCCGGCGTTGCGGATGACGAACAGGTCACCGGGCTCACGCTGCGTGACCAGCTCTGGCACCAGGCGGCTGTCGGAGCAGGAGATGAACAGCGCCCGTGGGCTCTGTTGGTTGGCCAGGTCTTTGAACAGGCCGGCACGCTCGGGGAAGGCGTTACGTTGAAATTTCAGGAAACCGTCGATGATGTCTTGCATGGGTGACTCCATTGGTTCGCGATGCGATGGAGCAAAGGTTACGTAGCCCGTGCAATAAGGTAAAAGTCTCATATATGATCCAGCACATTAGATAATCTTATGGATGCAAACATGCTGGCACGACACATCCAGTACTTTCTCGCCGTCGCGCAACATCAAGGTTTCACCAAAGCCGCAGCGGCCCTGCATGTCTCGCAGCCGGCGCTGTCGCAGCAAGTGCGACAACTGGAGGAAAGCCTTGGCGCGCAGTTGTTTGATCGCTCAGGACGCAAGACGCGCCTGACCGATGCTGGGGAGGTTTACCTGCGATACGCGCTGCGGGCGGCGCAGGAACTGCAAGAAGGCAAACGTGCGATCCATGACGTCGGCGACTTGAGCCGGGGGACGCTGCGGATTGCAGTCACGCCGACCTTCACCACGTACCTGGTCGGGCCACTGGTCGAGGCGTTTCACCGCCGTTACCCGAACATCACGCTGAACGTGCGTGAGGTCGCCCAGGAACAGATGGAGCTGCAACTGCTGGCCGATGAGCTGGATGTGGGCATCGCGTTTGATGAGGTGCATGCCCAGGATATCGACGCCTATCCCCTGCTGGTCGAAACACTCGCGCTGGTGGTGGGTAATCAGCACCCGCTGGCCGAGGCGCAGGCTATCGGGCTGGAGGCGTTGAATGCAGAAGCACTGATTCTGCTGAGCGCCGAGTTCGCCACGCGTGAGCAGATCGACCGCTATTGCAACCAACACGGCATCCGCCCGCGCGTGGTGATGGAGGCGAATGTGATTGGGGCGCTGACCGAGGTGGTGCGCAGGACCACGTTGTCGACGCTGCTGCCGGCGGCCATTGCGCGAGCGCATCCTGAGTTGGTGGCGATTGAGCTTGGGCCGGAGCGGCTGCAACGGACGGCGGTGCTGATGCAGCGCAAAGGGGTTTATCAGTCTTCAGCGTCTCGGGCGTTTGTGCAGGTGGCGAAGGAGGTCGCTGTGGCGCTGGGGGAATGAACCGCGCCTGGTCTGCCTTCGCTGTTGTCTCGAAGTGGAAATCCCCAACCTACTTGGCGGGGTTCCAAACGATAGCCTGAGCCACCACGACGTGTTCGCCATTGAAGGTGGCCGCGGGCGAGCCATACAGCTGGTAGCCCAGCGCGAGGGCTTCGGAGACTCGATGACAGAACGATGCGTCATCTTTACCGGTTAGTAACCGGTAAACAGGTAAACCTTCGGGAGGAGTGGTTTGCATGGGCGTGCCTTCCTGAATCGACATGAAAATGATGAAGCCCAGGCTCGCCTTAAGGCCACCGGGCGAATCGACTGTAGCATCCTTGCAATGTCAACGAGCGGCACGACAATGTAGGGCGACAACAAGGGTGAACGTGTGCAGGTATCGACGCCCTAACGCCGAGACCTGAGTCAGTGACTTAAGCTGATATCATTCAAGCAATTACCCGCTGAGTAGCACGTCATGAATCGCCAGAAAAAACTCAAGCAGCTCTTTAAGGCCAAAGCCAAAAAAGCCAGCGCCAAATTGGCGCCGAAAAGCAAAGATAAGTACATCAGCAAAGCCGACCGCGCGAAACTGGACGCTGAGGCTGATCAAGCCTCAACCAGCGCCGGCGACACGCCCAGCTGAAGGCGTCCCCGCTTCATATTTGCCCCAGATGCGCCGCAGATGGCGGGCCGAACCAAAGCCTGCGCGCTCGGCGACGGTTTCAATGTCCAGGGTCGACTCAACCAGTAACTCACGGGCCACGGTTAACCGCAGCGTGTGCAGATAGTCCAGCGGACTGATGCCGACATGCTCGTGGAACAAACGCGCCAGGTGCCGGCTACTGGTGCAGGCCAGGCTGGCCATGCGCGTGACGGTCCACACCTCACACGGCGCAGCGGCGATTGCGTCCTGCACCCGGTGCACGGCCGGGTGCAGGTGGTTGCGCCCGGCTATCCACGGCGAAAGCTGCGGATCGGCGCCGCTGCGACGCATGTACACCACCATATCCCGCGCGACGGCGCAGGCCAGCCGGGGCCCGGCCAGCTGAGCGACAAGGTGCAGCATCAGGTCGATGCCCGCTGTCACACCGGCGCTGCAACTGACCGGGCCGTCGGTGACGTAAAGGCGGTTTTCCAACACCCGGGCCTTGGGGGCCAGGGCTTGTAACGTCGGGCATAGCGCGTGGTGCGTGGTGCATTGGCGTCCGTCGAGCAGGCCTGCACGGGCGGCACTCAAGGCACCTGCGCAAACGCACACCAGCCGCTCACCCGACGGCGCGAATACATTTTGCAGCCACTGGGTCAGCGTATTGCTGGCCGACTCGAACGCCTGCCGGCGCTGCGGCGTAACCTTCGAGGTCGAGCCCACCAACACCACCAGCGTGCCCGGCGCCAGGGTTGACGGAAGCGGCGCCAGTCCCGTCAGGGGCAAGCCGATGGACGTTTGCAGGGATTGCACCGGGCTGACGTACTGTAAATCGAAGTCGATGGCCGCCGGGTCCTCGACTTGAGCGGCAAGGCGCAGCACCTCGGCAGGGCCCGCCAGGTCCAGCATCAGCACGTTGGGCAAGAGTACGAACAGCACCGGCACCGTCATGGATTCACCCCTCCAACGCCTGGGCCACCGTCACGATGCGGGCAAAACGCCCTTCCAGTACCAGTTCAGTGCGCTCGCGAATCTGTGCCGGGGTGTAAACCCGACCGCTGCGGGCGTGGGTCATGGGGAAGGTCAACGTCGCCTCGCTGACGAAATCCACACTGAGGCCGCTGTCCGACGCCTGGCGCGTGGTGGTTTCACAGCACTGTTCGGTCCGAATGCCACTGATGATCACCGTGGTAACTCCCATCTCCGTGAGCCGGGCCGCCAGCGGCGTTCCAGCGAAGGCGCTGTGGTAGCGCTTGTGGATGATCAAGTCGGGGTTGATCGACAACTCGCTCAACGCCCTGACATTGCCCGACGCCAGCGAGAAATGCCCCTGGTCTTCGACATGGAAGACTTGTATCACCGGGATGCCTTGTTGAACACACCCGTCGATGAGCGCCTGTTGTTTTTCAAGGTAATCCGGCAGGTCATTTTCGGACCAGTAGGTTGAATGGCGAAACGAATGTTGCGCATCGATTACGACAAGGGCTTTGCGGCTCATGATGTGTCCTCTGGGCTTGCATTACGGTGAGTGATGCAAGCCATGGTAGGCACACAAGCGAATGAGCAACAGACGCGTGCCGGACCACTTAAGGACCGATTCGGACATCAATGACAACCGGCAACGCGTGTGCAATTACTTGGCGAAGAGCTGGCTCATGTCCTTGAACGCCTTGAACTCCAGCGCGTTGCCGCAGGGGTCGAACAGGAACATGGTGGCCTGCTCACCCACCTGGCCCTGGAAACGAATGTAGGGCTCGATCACAAACCGGGTTTCACGCGCTCTGAGCCGATCCGCCAAGGCTTCCCACTGGTCCCAGTGCAGGATGATGCCGAAATGCGGGACCGGTACGTCGTGGCCGTCGACCGAGTTGGCGTGCACCGATGCCTGGGATTCAGTCTTGGGGTGTTCGTGGATAACCAGCTGGTGGCCGTAGAAGTCGAAATCGACCCATTGGGCGCTGGAACGGCCTTCGGAGAGCCCGAACACGTCGCCGTAGAAGTGGCGAGCGGCGGCGAGGTCGTAGACGGGAATCGCTAAATGAAAGGGCGAAAGGCTCACGGTGACTACCTGCAGGTTCTGTGGGTTAGAACACGATTCTTCACCAGAACGACGGGGTGATAAAGCGGATATCTTTCACCCTGAGCCTCAATTTTTTCGATGCTCGCGCCCTACTTCGCAGCGTCCAGCACTTCCATGACGCACGCCCTGAATAACTCGAAGAGTGGCAGTTGGCGCTGGGTGTACTTGGTCAGCAGCACGATTTCACGAAAGAACGTGAGTTTGTCCAGGCGCAATACCCGCACGTCGCTGTCGTGCTCCAGCCACAAGCCGGCCATGGGCACCAGGGAAACGCCGAGGCCGCTGCGGACCATCTTGACGATGGCATCCAGCTCGTCGAGTTCGAGGGTTGGTTGCGTGTGTAGCTTTTGCTCCTTGAGAAACTGCGTGACCTGGCGCCCGCCGAACGAGCCGCGGTCGTAACGCACAAAGGGCTGCTCGCGAAGGATTTGCAACGGGTCCTCGCCCTGCACGTCCCTGGCGGTGATCAGTACGAAGGGCTCGCGGGCAATGACTTCGACACTCAGGTCTTTGGGCAGGTTGAACGGCGGGCGGATCATGATCGCCAGGTCCAGCTCGCCGGCGTCGACCTGGCTGAGCAAGTTCAGCGAAACGCCGGGCACCAGGTTGACCTCAATGAACGGCGCACGACGCTTGAGGGCCACCAGCGCCTGGGGCAGGAGGCCGGTTTGCACACTGCCGATGGCACCGATACGCAACGAACCCTGAAAGTTGTTCGCGCTGTCGGGGGTGCCCATACGCGAGAAGATATCGAGGATCTCCTCCGCCAGCGGCACCGCACGCTGCCCTGCGGAGTTGAGCGTGGCAGAGCGGCCGGTGCGATCGAACAGCTTGACCCCGAGCGCGTCCTCAAGGTGCTTGATCTGCGCGCTCACGGCCGATTGCGTCAGCCCCACGTGCTGGCCGGCAGCGGCAAAGGTGCCGCGCCGCGCAGCGCTCACAAAGGTCCTTAGTTCTCGAATCATGCGGGTACCCTACTGGTTGTTTTGCGCTCAGCAACCGCTCAACGCCACCTGCGGCCGCTCGCCCGCAAAAAACCATGGCCGCAACCGCACGCCCACGCTGTTACCGATAAACGCCGCCACCAACCATACCCAGCCATGCAGGCTGCCCGAGGCAATGCCGCTGAAGTACGCGCCGATATTGCAACCGTACGCCAGCCGCGACCCGTAACCCAGCAACAAGCCACCGATCACCGCCGCCACCAGCGAGCGCGCCGGGATGTTCAGGCTGGGGGCGAAACGCCCGGCCAGGCCTGCAGCCAACAGCGCACCAAGAACGATGCCGATGTCCATCACGCTGGTGATGTCTTCCCATACCGGCGCGGCGAGGGCCTTGGCATTGCCCGGCATCTGCCAGAACGCCCAACTGGCCACATCAACCCCCAACCCGCTCGCCACCTTGGCCCCCCACAGCGCGAACGCCGAAGTAATGCCCCACGGCCGCCCGGCCAATGCCAGGGTCGCGTAGTTGAGCAGTGCCAGGCCAATCGCGCCCCACACCAATGGCCATGGCCCGCGCAGGAAGCGGCGCAGACCGATGTGTTCGCTGGTTACGCCCGCCTCAAGCTGGCCATGCCGGCGTTTTTCCAGGCGTACGGTGATGGCGGCGATAAGGCCGAACGCAGCCAGGCTGACGACCAATGCCGGCAACACGCCGAAGCTTTTGACAATTGAAACCGCCGGGAACGCCGGCAACGCAAACCACCAATCAACATGGTGCGTAGCGATCAACGAACCGCAAATAAAGAACAACAGTGTCACCAGCATGCGCGCATTACCGCCGCCCACGGTGAACAGCGTGCCCGACGCACAACCGCCGCCCAACTGCATGCCGATGCCGAAAATAAACGCCCCAAACACCACCGACACGCCGGCCGGCGCCACCAGCCCAACCACAGGCTGACCGAACAACGTGCCGGCCCCCAGCGCCGGGAAAAACAACAGCACCGCCACGGCCAGCATCACCATCTGCGCACGCAAACCAGCGCCGCGCCGATCATTGATAAACACACGCCAGGCCGAAGTGAAGCCGAAGGCGGCGTGGTACAAGGTCAAGCCCAGCGCGGCACCGACCACCAGCAACAGTACTTGGCGCGGGCCAACGCTGTTTTGCAGGAACACGGCGCCGACTACCAGGATGATAAAGGCCACCAGCGGCGCGAAGGGCTTGCGCGCGGGCGTCAGGGGAAGCGAGGTGCTCATGGCGAATCTCAGTCTGTTTGAATCGGGAGAGTTGGATGACGGCAAGTATAAACCCAGACTGGTACCATTCAGGGCATGGCTCCTACGCCTGCAACGTTGAATGAACACCTGTCGCCCCAGGCACACGACGAACTCGCCGCTGCGATGAAATGGCTGGAGCGCTTCGCTGATTTTTGAACGACCTGATTGAGGAAATAGCATGGCTGCCACCTCGCTGGACGCAACAATTGCTCTGATCATCGAAGCGCACGCCTACAGCCTGCAACACGTATTGCCCACGCCGGGCGAATCGGGCACGGCGCAGACCCTCCTCGGGCTGCTCAAAAAAAGGGGGAACTGAAGCCGTCATGAGTTTCCTCGGTACTTTCCGCTCCCTGCGCAGCCCCAACTACCGCATCTGGGCCGCTGGCGCATTGGTGTCCAACGTCGGCACCTGGATGCAGCGCACCGCCCAGGACTGGCTGGTGCTCACCCAGCTCACCCCGCACAACGCCGCCGCCGTGGGCATCGTCATGGCGTTGCAGTTCGGGCCGCAGCTGTTGTTGCTGCCCTGGACCGGTTTTGCGGCCGACCACTACGACCAACGCAAGCTGCTGATCACCACCCAGGCGGTCATGGGGATACTGGCGCTGACACTGGGGGTGTTTACCATCACCGGCTTCGTGCAGCTCTGGCACGTGTACGTGTTTGCGTTTTTATCAGGGTGTGCCTCGGCATTCGATGCACCGGTGCGGCAGATTTTCGTGGCGGAGCTGGTGGGCGAGAAGGACTTGTCCAATGCCATCGCACTCAACTCAACGTCGTTCAATATGGCGCGCATGATCGGCCCGGCGGTGGCGGGCGTGACCATCGCCTCGGTCGGCACCGGCTGGGCGTTCCTGCTCAATGGCTCGAGCTTTTTTGCGGTGCTGGCGTCACTGTTTTTCCTGCGGGTATCGGGCCTGCATGCCAAGGCGCGCGCCCCACGAACCAAAGGCAGCCTTACCGAGGGCATGCGTTATGTGTGGGCGCGGCCGGACCTGAAGGCGATCTTGCTGATGCTGTTTCTAATCGGCACCTTCGGCATGAACTTCCCGATTTTTATCTCGACCATGGCCGTCAGCGTGTTCAATGCCGATGCGCGTGGCTACGGCCTGCTGACGTCGACCCTGGCCATCGGCACCATCGCCGGGGCGTTGATTGCCGCGGGCAGTGAACGACCGCAGTTCAAGTCACTGTTGACCGGTGCAGCGGTGTTCGGGTTTGGCTGTTTCCTGGCGGCCCTGGCGCCCAATTACTGGATGTTCGCGATTGCGCTGGTGATCATCGGCGTGGGTGCGATGACGTTCAGCAACACCACCAACAGCTTGATGCAACTCACCACTGAGCCGGCCATGCGCGGCCGGGTGATCGCCCTGCGCGTCGCCGTTGCACTGGGTGGCACGCCGATTGGCGCGCCCATCGTCGGCTGGGTGGCCGACCACCTGGGCCCGCGCTGGGCACTGGTGGTCGGCGCGGTGTCCGGCATTCTGGCGGTTGGCGTGGCGCTTTACACCCTCAGGCGCCAGTTGGATCGGCCCAAGTAACCGCCTTGAGAACTTCGCCGCAGCCGCCACGTTGCATAGGGGGATGGGGTATGTAATGATCCGCCCCCTCATAGGTAGGGGGGGTATATTGTGGGCCATATTGCCGCAAACAAAGACAGCTTGATCAAGCGCGTCAAACGCATCGCCGGGCAGATCCAGGCGGTTGAAAGAGCGCTGGAGTCGGACCTCGACTGCGCCAAGACGCTGCACCTGGTGGCCGCCACACGCGGCGCCATCAACGGCTTGATGGAAGAAATTATCGAAGACCATGCCAGGGCGCATGTGGCCGATCCCGCCCTCAGCGAGGAGGCCCGCGCACGCGGCGTTGAAGAACTGCTGGAAGCCATTCGGCGGTACTCCAAATGAACGCCCTCCCTAGTGCTCACACACACGAACATGTCTTCCTCGGTTCGGCCCATGACGAAAACGCCAAACGCACCCTGTGGGTGGTGATGCTGACGGTGGTGATGATGGTCGCGGAAATTGCCGCCGGGGCCTTGACCGGTTCCATGGCGCTAATGGCGGACGGCTTTCACATGGCTACCCATGCGGCGGCGCTGGGCATTGCCGCTGCGGCCTACGCCTACGCCAGGCGTAATGCGAGTAACTCACGCTACAGCTTCGGCACCGGCAAAGTCGGCGACTTGGGTGGCTTCGCCTCGGCGCTTATCCTGGCGCTGGTGTCCTTGGGCATTGGTGTCGAGTCGGTGATGCGCTTGCTGCAGCCGGCTGAAGTGCAGTTTGGTACAGCCACGCTGATTGCGGTGGTGGGGCTGGCAGTAAATGTCATCAGCGCGCTGTTGCTGGGCCACGGTCACAGCCACGGGCATGATCATGACCACGACCACGACCATCATGGCCACGACAACAACATGCGCTCAGCCTACGTGCATGTGCTCGCCGATGCGCTGACCTCTGTGCTCGCCATCGCCGCGTTGCTGGCCGGCCGTTATCTGGGCTGGGTGTGGCTGGACCCGGCGATGGGTATCGTCGGCGCGGTGGTGATTGCGCGGTGGTCCTGGAGTTTGATGCGCACGACCGCTGGCGTATTGCTGGATCAAACCGATGAACACGTCGCCGCAGAAATTCGTGAACTCGTCGAACAACCCGGTGATGCGACGATTACCGATCTGCACGTGTGGCGCGTCGGCCCCGACGCGCACGCGGCCATCGTCAGCGTGGTGGGCCGCTCGACCACCGATGCCGAAAGCATTCGCGAGCGCCTCAAACCGGTGCATGAAGTGAGCCACCTCACCGTTGAATTTCGTGCGGCCTAGCCGCGCGCCCCCTAGCAAACCCAGGTGAGACCTTGGCTAAAGATATTGAAAACCCCTGCATCTCCACCTGCCAGCTCAGTGGCGATCTATGCGTCAGCTGTGGACGGAGCAAGGACGACATCCGTAAGTGGAAGCGCATGAAACGCCCGGAGAAAATGGCCGCCGTACAACGCGCGACGTTGCGGTTGAAGGCGCTGAAGAAGGCCAAGTAAGGCTGGCGGTTCTGCCAGCATTGGGGGTGTCACATCACGTGCGCCCCACCGAGCCTGTGACCGGAAGATTACCCAGCAACTTGAGCCCGGTGCTTTTCACGAAGGTGTCGTAGTCCATCGGCTTTTGGATACGGGTTTCAGCATTGGGCAGCACGTAGGCCCAGGCGCGTTTCGACGAAGCGTCGTAGACCAGTTTGAACAGGCGCGTCGGTACCCAGACCTTGTTGTCACCGACGGTGCTGTAGCCCGCGTCAAACAGCGGCCCGGTAAACACAAACACATCGCCGCCGGCTCGCACGGCAAACTTGCGCACGTCCGCCTCGACCTTGCTCCAGATCTTGCGGTTGTTGGTGGGGTCTTGCGGCACCATGTTCGACAGCGCGAAAGACTGGGCCATGGCATTGGCGTTCGGCGCATCCGCAGCCGGGGACTGGTGGCCACGATCCACAGCCGGTTGCTGGCCACGGTAGTCGCTCAATTCCGCGCGTGCGCCTTTGGGAATGCGCGGGTCCGGGTAGAACTGGTTGGTGCGCTCCTCGCCTTTGGCCTCCTTCAACTGGGCGGCATTCAAGCGTTCGACCACCACCAGCGGCGTCTTGCTGGTTTGCGAGTAGAGCACCGCAAAGTTGTCGGAACACAGGGCCAGGGGTTTCATCGTGGCGGGCACGGTGGCCGTGTTGATGGGCGTGGCGCCTGGGAACAGGTCGACGCAGCCGTCGAATGAAGGCTGTTTTTCTTTGCTGGAATAAAGGTCGAGGGCCGCGTGCTGGCTGATCGAGCCGGAGCGAGAGGCGTGTTCCGGGGCGGGTAACTTGATAAGGTCCAGCAGGCCACGGGCTTGTACCCCAGTGGAAAGCAAAACAAGGGCCGACAGCCCAACTGCAATTTTGCGCAGGTGCATGCATGACTTCTTCGAAAGGGAGTGAGGCGGCAGGCTCCGAAAAACGGAGCCAAGTGAATGATCTTACGAGGTTTATTGACCGTCGCAAGGCCAATTAGTGCTGCCCCCTTCCCACTCTTTAATGACTTAGTGCCGACGTCTCAATGCTTCATCATCGGCGTCGGTAATGCGAAGGCCACCACGTAGTCGCCTTTGCGTGCGGTTGCCGAATTGCCGCCCGCGCTGATGACCAGAAACTGGCGCCCGGTCTTGGGCGAAATATAGGTCATGGGGGTCGCTTCTGCGCCGACCGGCAAACGGCCCTTCCACAGTTCGTTGCCGGTAAGCACATCCAGGGCGCGAATGTAAAAGTCCTGAGTACCAGCCATGAAGACCAAGCCACTGGAGGTAGTCACGGGGCCGCCGCGCGTGGGCATACCGATGGGCATGGGCAGGTGGGTAGCAATGCCCAGCGGCCCGGTTTGTTCAGTGGTGCCCAATGGCATCGACCAGACGACTTTGCGCGTGGCCAGGTCCACCGCGCTGATGGTCCCGTAAGGCGGGGCCTGGCACGGGATGCCCAAGGGCGACAGGAAGCGTCCTTGTTCGATGCCCCATGGCGTGCCGGCCTGGGGCGCATTGCCTTCGTGACCACCACCGCTGAGCGCTTTTTCATCATAAACGGCGCGCGGGATCATCCGGCTCCAGGTCGCTACCCGCGTATCGTTGACGATCATGTAGCCGAGGTTCTCGGCGATCGAAGCGGAGCCCCAATTCATGCCGCCCAGCCAGCTCGGGTACTGCAGAGTCCGTCGTTCGCTGGGGGGCGTGAACTCGCCCTCGTAGCGCGACTGGCGAAACTCGATGCGGCACACCAACTGGTCCAGCGGTGTGAGCCCCCACATACGTTTCTCACTCAACGGCTGTGTGCCGATGGAAGGCATTCCCACCGAATACGGCTGGGTCGGCGAGGTCCGGTCGTCAGCCATCCCCCCTTGGGGAACAGCCTGCTCCTGCACCTGCGCAATCGGCGTGCCGGTGCGTCGGTCGAGCATGAAGATCTGTCCGCGCTTGGTGGTCTGGATCAACGCCGGCAGCGTTCCGCCGTTGCCATCCGGCACGTCATACAGCGAGGGCTGCGACGGCACATCGTAATCCCACAGGTCGTGGTGCACGGTTTGGAAACGCCAGCGCTCGCGGCCGGTGGCAATGTCCAGTGCAACAATAGAGGATGAGTAGCGGTCATCGGCTTCGGTGCGATGACCACCCCAAAAGTCCGGTGTGGCATTGCCCGTCGGTAGATAGATCAGGCCCAGGGCCTCATCGAAAGCTGGCGTCGACCACACATTCGGCGTACCCGCCGTGTAGGTTTGGCCCTCGGGTGGCTCACGCGTAATCGCCGGGTTGCCCAAATCCCAAGCCCACACCAGTGCTCCGGTGCGCACATTGAAAGCGCGAACCACGCCGGAGGGTTCGCCGGTTTTCTGATTATCCCAAACCAGCCCACCCACCACCACCAGATCACGCACCACGGTCGGTGCTGCGGTGGGGAAATAAAGGTCTTGATCAGCATTGCCCATACCGATGCGTAAGCTGACGCTGCCTGCTTCACCAAAGCCATCACACGCTTGCCCGGTTTTCGCGTCCACTGCGATCAGGCGCGCGTCAACGGTGGTCGCAATCACCCTGCGCGTGCAGGCTTCATCCTGTTGAGTGGGCGCATCGTGCGTCGCGTCGTAATACCCCACGCCACGGCAACGCGGGTAAACGTTGTTCGCCTGTACCTGCGGGTTGTGATGCCAGATTTCCTGACCGGTGTCGGCATCCAGGGCGAACAACTGGCTGGACTGCGTGCAGCCGTAGAGCACACCATTCACATGCAGCGGCGTGACCACATGACCTTGCCTGCCAGTTGGAATTTCACCGGTCCTGTAGGTCCAGGCCACTTGCAGCCCGGCAACATTCTGCGGGGTGATTTGGTTTATCCGCGCATGCCGGGTCCCCGAAGGCGTTTGCCCAAAGTAACGCCAATCCGTCGCCGGCTCTACGCGACCGACCGCCCTTCCGGCGACGGGTACGGACACGCCCTCCGCTGTCTGGATCGGCTGTGGCTGCAAGGCCATGTAGACAGTGGCCGCCAGGCAGAGTGTCACTACCGCCGCACCGGCGTAGGCGGCAGGTCGAACATTCCTGCGCAGAGGCGCACTGGCAACGAGCACCAACACAGCCAAGACCGCGAGCGCTACCAGCCGTGAAAACAGCGGCCAGAAGTCCAGGCCCACCTCCCATAACGACCAGACGATGGTGACGATAAACACGCCCAGATAAACCACTGCGCCTTGCGGGAGGCGACGCATCAACAGCACGCCGCTGACCGTCAGGCCGATGCCCGCGAGCGCGAAGTACCAGGAACCACCAAGGGCCATCAGATAGGTGCCGCCGCCTAACAGGCACAGCCCGGCCAGCAACAGGAACAGTCCAAGCACGCACAACAGTAGCGAGGCCGTTTTGGAAAGGACGGGCTGGGGCATCGGGTCGGTACTCCTTGTGGTGCAATGGCGGGCGTTGCAATTGCGGTTTGAGGCCTGCCCTAACGCATGACAAAACCACCGTCCACCGAAATGGACTGGCCTGTGACATAGCTGGCAGTGGAGCTGCTGAGCCAGAGCACGGCGTCCGCGATTTCTTCGGGGCGACCATGACGGCCCATGGGGATGCTCTTGACCATGTCCTTCAGCGCTTCGCCTTGACCTGCAGCGACCATCTGGTCGGCCATGGGCGTCCAGATCAAGCCGGGGCACACCGCATTGATGCGGATGTTTCTCGCGGCATATTCAAGCGCCGCACTTTTGGTCAATCCAATCACGCCGTGCTTGGCCGCATGATAGTTGGCCCGCTCCGCCCCCCCCACCAACCCGCCCAAGGACGAACAGTTGACGATGGTGCCGCTGCCCTGTCGACGCATCTGTTCCAGTTCGAATTTCATGCAACTCCAGACGCCGCGCAGGTTGACCGACATTACCCGGTCGTAATCCTCAACGCTGGCATCGGCGATTTCTGCCAGCACGTTCTGGATCCCTGCGTTATTAAATGCCGCGTCGAGCCGGCCAAACGTGGCGACGGTCTCTTTGACCATAGCGTGCACCTGATCAATGTCCGAGACATCGCAGCCGATACCGATCGCTTGATAACCCGCGCCCACCAACACCTCGGCGGCGGCGCGTGCAGCCTGCGCGTTGACGTCGGCAATGGCGACGGCTGCACCGGCGTGCGCAAACGCCTTCGCTGTTGCCAAGCCGATCCCGGACGCTCCGCCAGTGACCAGCGCGACTTGATCTTGGAATGAAACGCTCATGAGTATTTCCTCGCTAAAACATTGCGTCACGCTAATGAACGCAGCGAAGGATGAATACCGGGTGAAATCGGGATGTACTGATGAGTGCTGCTCAGCAATTACTGTAGAGGTGGGGCACCCTGTGCTGATTTACGCGCCCAGCGGCTGCATTTCTCGGATCAGCTCGATCAGCAGTCGCAAGCCCATCGGCAATTGCCGGTGGCTGGAGTAATACATATAAAACCCGGGCGCTACGCTGGACCAATCATCCAGCACCCGAACCACCTCACCACGCGCCACCAGAGGCGCCATCGCCGGTTCGGGCGCATACATCAGCCCTGCTCCGTGGCGAACCAGCGACAGGCCGACACGCGTTTCATCCAGGGTGATCGGGCCGGGCACCGCAACGGCCAATTGCTCGGTGCCTTTCTCGAACTCCCAGTCGTACATGCAGCCATTGCCCAGGCGAATACGCAGGCAGCGATGGTTGAGCAGGTCATTGGGATGCTGCGGCACACCAAACTGCTGCAAATACTCGGCAGAACCCGCCACCACCCAGCGAATATCTGCAGACAACCGCTGGGCGATCATATCTTCCGGCACCGTACCGCCGTAGCGGATACCCGCGTCATGCCCTGCGCCAATCACGTCGACGAGCAGGTTGGTGACGGTAAGGTCGACCTGGATGTCGGGATAACGCTCGTTGAACACCGGCAACACCGGACCGAGCAGCAAGTCAGCGGCATCGCTGAGCAGGTTCAGGCGGATGCGCCCGGTGGGCTCGTCGCGATAACGATTGAGCGCTTCCACCGCTTGGCCGATGTCATCCATAGGCTGACTGATGACGCTGTGAAGCTCCTCACCCGCAGCCGTCAACGTCACGCTGCGCGTGGTACGGTTCAACAAGCGAACACCGAGGCGGGCTTCCAGCCCCTTGATGGCATGGCTCAGCGCGGATGCACTGATCCCCACCTCCAGGCCGGCACGACTGAAACTTTGATGCCGGGCAATGGCCAGGAAGAGCACGAAGTCGGCAAGGTTGGCGCGGCTGATCTGCATGTCAGTGTCCTGGGCGGTGGTGACGTCTGCCCGGAAGTTTACCGAGTTTTTGGCAGGTTATTGATGAGCTGTGCTCAGCAACCGTATCAATGGCCTTCCACCACTGGCTTGCCGGTACCACGAGCTCCCGGTTTGAAACCATGTTCACTGGACCACCAGGCAATCGCAAACGACAGCGCAATCAGTACCACCATGGCCCATGGAAAAGCTGCGACACCCCACGTATCAAGTAACACCCCTCCCACTATGCCGCTGCCGGCAATCGCACTGTTCCACGCCACCACATTCAGCGACAGCGCCACATCCGCGCCATCCCCGGCGGCATCCGCCAGCGCGGTTTGCAGCAGCGTGGCAGCACCGCCGAAGCTCAAGCCCCACACAGCCACGCCGAGGTAAATCACCCAAGGCACGCTGCCCGACACACCGAACACCACAGACACCAGCGCGAATGTCGCCAGGCTCACCAGTACGGTCTTGCGCAATAGCGGCTCGACCAATTTTGCCGTCAGCCAAATCCCCACCAACGCAGCGATGCCAAATACCAGCAGCACCAGATCGACCCGATCGGCCAATCCCGCAGGCGCCACGAACGGAGCGATGTAGGTGTACAGAATGTTGTGCGCCAGCATCCAACTGATCACTACCGCCAGCACCGGCCGCACGCCGGGCGTGGTCAGCACTTTACCCAGCGACAAACGCTGATGCGCCGCCTGCGGCGGATAGTCCGGGACTTTCGCCAGCACCCACACAATCAGCACCAAGGTTAGCGCCGACATGAGGCTGAACGTGGTGCGCCAGCCCACCAGGCCCCCCAGCCACGTGCCGAGCGGTACGCCCAACGACAGCGCAATCGGTGTGCCGACCATGGCCAATGCGAGCGCCCTGCCCTGTTGCTCCGGCGCGACCATACGCCGGGCATAACCCGCCAGCAGGCTCCAGGCCAAGCCCGCCGCCACACCGGCGAAGAAACGCGCCACCAGGATGACGCCATAGTGGGACGACAGCGCAGTGATGGAGTTGAACAGCAGGAAGCCGACAATGGTCAGCAACAACACATTACGCCGACGCCAGCCCCGGGTGGCAATCGTCATGGGGATCACCGCCAGCACGGAGCCCAATGCGTAGGCGGTGACCATCTGCCCGGCTGCCGAAGGGGAAATCGACAGGCCTTCGCTGATCAACGGCAGCAGGCCGGCGGGCAGGGTTTCAGTGACGATGCAGATAAAGCCCGTCATGGCCAGGGCGAGCAAGGCGCCAATGGGCAGGCGCTCGGACGACGCGGATAAGCTGAGTGAGGGGGTCACGGGAAACTCCTTTTGAGCCACTTAAATACTGATCGATACAAATGTTGCAGGTAGGCGTGATGCATTGTCAACGACTTATGTATCGACTAGTATTTATCTCGTAATCCAGAGGACTCTTGAAATGGCACAGATGGGCCGCCCGCGTAATTTTGACCGTGACCAGGCCGTGGAGCAGGCCCTGCACTTGTTCTGGGAGCACGGCTACGACGCCACCTCACTCGCCCAGCTCAAGGCCGGCATGGGCGGCGGTATCTCCGCGCCGAGTTTTTACGCGGCGTTCGGCTCCAAAGAGGCACTGTTCGATGAATGCGTGCAGCGCTACCTCGCGACCTACGCCCAGGTCACCGAATGCCTGTGGGACGAAAACCTGGCTCCACGCCAGGCCATCGAAACCGCGCTGCGCCAGTCGGCACGCATGCAGTGTGAGGACGGGCACCCCAAGGGCTGCATGGTGGCGCTCGGCGTGATGAGCGCACCCAGCCCTGAAAATGCGCGGGTGGCGGATGCCTTGACGCAATCGCGCGCACGAACGCGGGCGGGCATCGTGGCGTGTGTTGAGCGCGGAATCCGCGCCGGGCAACTCCCGGACACGCTTGAAGCACCGGTGATGGCGACGGTGTTTGACAGCTTCCTGCAAGGCGTTTCGATCCTGGCGCGCGATAATGTGCCGCATAAGGTGATCGACGCGGCGATCAGCCAACTCCTGCTGACATGGGACATTGCCGCGTCAACGCTCGCCCCCGTTGCGGAACATATCGGCCATGGGGATATAGCAACGTAAACGGACGCGAGCGCCCCCGCCAAACGGTTCCGACACTTCCGTGAGCGTGCCGCCAGCCAGCTCGTGCTCGACGATACACTTGCAGGCCTGAAACAACCGCGCCCCAGGCTTGGCCAGCATATCGTCGGCACAAACGTGCCCTGCCTCCCCCAAACTCATGCGCCTTGCAGTCCTCTTGAAACAGCCAGGAAATGCGCGTGCAGCGGCAAACGTCCAGAGCCTTCCTACACGTGTTTAAGCAACAAAAATGAGCAGCCTCATTGCCAGCTCTATATAGTAACGTTTCGCATTTAGCGGTTTATCAAGGAACGCGCGCCCTCCTCCAGACGGTGTGCGTCATCGTTTAGAAGGATCTTTATGCAAAGCGCTACTCTCTTCCCGACGCGCCTGTTCGGTGCGCTGGCAGTGGTCATCGGCGGGCTGTTCAGCGTGCCGGCAAGTGCCGATTACATCGACCGCTCCCTGACTGTCGAAAAAAATAGCCAATCCTACGTGGTGAATGCCGACGGCAGTTTCGTGCTCGACTTCGAGCGGGTCTCGCGCATCAACGAGGAGCGCGCGATCAAGCCCAACGCGCAGCACTCGGTGAGTTTCAACCGCACGTTGGAAACCGTGGACATCGTGGACGCCTACACCCAAAAAGCCGATGGCCGTAAAGTGCCGGTCGCCGCCGACCAGATCAAGGAACAGCAGGAACAGGCCTCAGCCGAAGCGCCGATATTTCAGGACTCACGCGTCAAGGTGGTGATCTTCCCGGACTTAGCCGTAGGTGACCGCATGGTGCTGCACTACCAGCGCCATCGCACCACCCCGCTGTTTCCCGGGCAGTTTGAAGACCTGTATGCACCGAATTTCTACGAGAACCAACAGATCCACCTCTCCTACGACATGCCGGCCGACATGCCCTTGTTCGCTGACGTGAGAGGGTTCCAGGCCGCTGAAGCCACCGTTGCCAATGGCCGGAAAGTCTACCGTTGGGACCTTGAGCCCACCGAGAAAAATCGCGTTGAAGTCGGCTCCGTCGCCTATACCGATTACGGGCAACGCCTGGCCGTGTCGACGTTCACCGACTACAAACAGTTTGCCCAGGCGTATGCCGCCAGGGCGCAGGTAGAGGTGACACCGGCCATCACCGAACTGGCCAATAAACTCACCGCCAACCTGGACACGCCGCGCAGCAAAGCGTTGGTATTGAGTGACTGGGTGCGCAAGAACATTCGTTACGTCGCGGTGTACGTCGGCAATGGCGGCGTGGTGCCGCATTCGGCGCAGGCCGTGCTGGATAACCGTTATGGCGACTGCAAGGACCATGTTGCCCTGCTCGAAGCGCTGCTCAAGGCGGTCGCCATCGAAAGCTCGCCCGCGCTGATAAACCTGGGTGACGCCTATGTACTGCCCAAGGTGCCGACGCTGGGTGTGCTGAACCATGCAATCACTTACATCCCCACCCTCGACCTTTATCTGGACTCAACCGCTACCCCCATCGCAGCGGGTTACTTGCTGATTTCGGAATTGGGCAAAACCGTGTTGCTGACCCAGAGCGGCGAACTGGCTCGGACACCCTCAAACCAATTGGGCAAGGTAGACGGCACGCTGCACTTCAAGATCGACCCGAGCGGCGCGGCGGACTTCACGAACGGGACCACGGTGGAGGGCTGGGGTACGGAACTCAATCGTTTCCTGTTCAGATCCATGCCCATTGCCGACCGTAACCTGCTGGCCGAGAAGGTCCTCAGCCTGTACGGGCAAACCGGCAGCGGCAAAATCGAAACCGACGCGCTTGAAGGCAACGCCGCCACCTTCAAGTCCACGGTCAAGGGGCGTACCAACAACCTGGTCAACCTGCCTGGGCCTACGGGCGTGCCCGCGCTTAGCAGCCTGGCGGGCGGTATTGGCCATAACGTGTTCAGCTTCCTCTCGGAAAAGGACCGCACTCAGAACTTCACCTGTGCTTCCGGCACGATCGAAGAAAAGGCGCGCTTCGATTTCCCCAAAGAAGTGAACATCCTGGCGGTGCCCAAGGCCGTCGTCCTGAACACTGGCGGATTCAACTATAAGACCACTTACGTCAAGGAAGGCAACAGCGTACTGATCACCCGCAGCTACGCGTTTAACCACCCGGACGTGCTGTGCAGCCCGCAGGACTTCGTCGCCATGAAGCCGGCCATTGAAGGCATGCTCAACGACCTGAAAAGCCAGATTATCGTGCAGACGCTTTAACGCTTCGGTTCGCGCGCGACCGGCCAATGCGCCGGCGCGCGAGAATTACGCCCTTAGAACTTCGCCTGCACCCCCACTCGTAACGTGCGCCCCGGCGCCGGCATGAAACTCTGCGCCAGCGGGTCGAGGTAGTAACGGTCAGTCAGGTTCTGCAGCGACACATTGAGGCTGGCGTGTTCCTGCAACCTGTAGGTGAGGAACAGATCGACCAGGGCCACTTCGCGGTAATTCAATTGCGGCGTGGTGGCGCCCGTCTGCCAGGGCTTGTCGGCGGTGACAGTGGGGCCTGAGGTGTAAGTGATGCGCGTGCCGAGCGTAAGGCTCTGGTCGAAGAAACGCAGGCCGGTGGTCAAGTTGCCCGCAAACCGCGGCGGGTTTTGGGTGTTGGTGTAGGAACCCATGAAGCTGCCCGGCGTGCAGTTCGGGGTATCGCTCGTTTGCTGATAGCGGTTGCTGGTGGCGCGCAGTGTGGCGGCGAAGGCTGCGTCGCAGGTTTCGGTCTTCAGGTAGTAGGTGGACGACAGGTCGGCAAACACCCGGCCGGCATCGTAACGGGTCTGCAACTCCAGGCCGCTGGTCTTGTAACTGTCGGTGTTGCTGAAGCGCATCAAGCCCCACAGGCCCGGGCTCGGGTCGTAGTAACGGGTAATGTAGTTCTTGATGGTATTGTTGAAGTAGGCCAGCTTGATCGCCGCCGAGTCGTCATCGAACAACAGCCCCTTGTGCAGCGTGCTGGCACCGATCTCCCAGTTGCTCGAACGCTCGGGTTTCAGGCCTTTGCCGGGCATGGTCTGCAACACACCCTGGCTGGTTTCAAACAGCGAAGGCATACGAAAGCCCTGGGTGTAGGAGGCGTAGACGAAGGTGTCCGGCAGCACTTCGATATTAACGCCAAAAGCCGGAGCGAAGGCGCCCCCACTGTTGCTCGCCTTACCCGAATATTCATAGCCGGTGACGACGCTGCCGACCTCGGATGGGAAGACCCTCGAATCGACCGCGCCAAAGTCGTTGTAGCGAATGCCCTCGAAGGGATAGTTAGTGTTCTGGAAGACGATGCCATTATTCAGGCGCGGATCGGTGGCGTCGGTGTACTGGCCGTTCTGGTTCGGGAACCACATCATGTTGCCGGAGCCGCCGCCGTTGTAAACCCGCAGGTAGCGCAGGGCGCGATCCTCACGCAGCCCCGTGGCATTGGCGATGTGGTCCTTGCTGCGATAGTGGGTGTAACGCCCGCCGCCCCATAACGTGAGGCTGTCCACTGGTTTGTACTCCAGCTTGCCATTGAAACTGAATTCTTGCCGCGACCCTTCGCGCAGCATGCGGTTGGCGTTGATATCGTCCTGGTGGGTGACCACGCCTTTTTGCGGGCGCAGCTCCTCAAGCTGGAACGAGCCGCCGAGGTCCAACTTCAAGTCGCCGTAGCCGGTTTCCCAGCGCGAGGTATTGGCCAGGCCGCCGCCAATGCGTTGGTTAGCCTGGCGACTCCAGGCCCGGTCCGAGCGATACGCCTGGGACGCCGGGGCTCGTACCGAAGTGAGTTGGCTGGTTTGCGCATCGGTCAGCCACAGGTCGGCGGTCAGGTCTACCAGCGGATTGCCCGAAGGCAGGTAGTTGTAACGCGCGGTGTAGGTATCGATCTTGGTATGACCCAGGGGGGACTGATAGATGCCGCCGGTGCCGAAGCGGAAGATATCCGAGGGCATGATCTCGCCGATACGCCCGTCGTAGCGGCGATAACCCAAGTCGAACGTATGCCCGTCCGCCGGACGCAGGGTAGTCTTGAGCAGGAACGAGTCGGTCCTCGACGAAGAGTTCAGCACTTCTTCGCCGGCGTTGTAGGTGGTTGCCACACTGGTTTCTTCATCACCCCAACGGTCGTAGGTACGGTAGCGGTCCTGGCCCTTTTTGCCGGCGAAATAGTTGCCCTGGTTGCGCTTGGCGTAAGCCGCCACGACGTCGAAAAACTCATGGGTATAGGCAAACGCAACGCTGCCGGCCTGTGCCTCTGAGCCGAACAGCCCACCGCGGCTCTGGTGCGGTTCCGAGTACAGGTCTTCGGCCTTGGAATGCGGGTCTCGGGAGGCTGGAGCGACGCCGTTGTTCCACAGGTCGCCCTTGAGGCGCAGGCCGATGTTCTGGCCGTCCTTGAGGATGTCGTCGACCGTGAGGGTGCGCATCCTCACCGTGCCGCCGATGGCGCTGGAGGTCAGGCTGGGGCCCTTGTCGATCGTGATGTCGCTGATCAGGTCCGGGTCGATGTAACTGCGCTGCTGGGTGCCGGCGTAACCGCGATATACATCCAGTGCCTGCTGTGAGCCGTCCACAGTGACCGCCACCCGGCTCTGGCCCTGGATGCCACGGATATTCACATCCAAGCCGCCGCCATTGCGGCTGTCGCCGACCTGCACGCCAGGCTGGCCCTTGAGCACATCACCCACCGAGACCACGCCGAAGCGCTGCATGTCTTCGCCGGAGATATACACCGAAGAGCGCGGCGCCCGGTAGACCTCCACCTCATCGAGGTTTTCGCCAATCACCTTTTGCGTCGGTAGGGAAATGGCCTGTTGGTGCGGGCGCAAGACATAGCCTCCGTCTGCCTGGCGCTGATAACCGAGGCCCGTGCCAGAGAGCAACTGGGTCAGGCCCGACTCAGTATTAAAATCGCCCTGCAAACCCTGACTGGTCTTGCCGGCGGTGAGCAGCGAACTGCCCGCCATGCTGATCCCGGCTTCGGCACCAAAGCGCGACAGCACTTTGTCCAGCGGGCCAGCACTGATGCTATAGGCACGCTCGCCGGCCGCAAAAACCAGCTCGCCGTAGAGCGGCTGGAGACTGAGAAACAGCAAGCTGAATGTATGGGTACGCAAGACACGAGCGGGGGAAATCATGCAAGGCTCCTAAGGGTCGACACCCACCTGTGCCGGTGGGTAATACCTAAAGGCCAAGCCAGATCGAAAAAACTATCGCGTTGCGGAAAAAAAATTTCACGCGGGTACCACTGTCACCCAATAACGCGTTCTTCGTTCGATACGCACCGGCAAGGTATTGGCGACCAGCGCCAACGCCGCATCGGTATCGTCCAGCTGAAAACTGCCGGTGATACGCAGGCCCGCCACCGCTTCGCTGCAACGCAGAAAACCTGGGCGATAACGCGAAAGCTCAGCCAGCAATTGATCGAGGCGCATGCGCTCGGCGGGCAGGATGCCGCGCATCCAGGCTTGGGCCAGCAACACATCGATAGCGGTCGGGCGCCCCGCTCCGCGCTCATCAACCTGTAGTTGCCAGCCAGCCTGCAACGGTACAGGTGTTGGCTGAAGCCGCGTGCTCACCTGCGCCAGACCGCGCAAGACCGTCACCTGTGTGCCTTGGCGATCATGGCGCACCAGCAGATTGGCGCCATGGCTATAGAGCACCGCGTTTGGGGTCAGCCATTCCAGCGACGCAGAACCCGCCGGCGTATCCAGGGCCAGTTCGCCCTCGACCAACTGCACGCTGCGCTGCCCTGCACTCAAGTCCAGGTTCACCGCACTGGCGGTGTTCAGCCACAGCGAATAACCGCCCGCCAAGGCCCACTGGCGGCGCTCGCCAACGCGAGTGCGATAACTCGCCAACGCCGAACGCACCAATGTGGAATCCGCCGCTTGCCAGGACATTCCACCAAGCAGCCCCAACGCCAGCAGGCACTTGAGCACCTGGCGACGACGCTGCGGATCCGCCCCGGCCGACTGCAACGCCCGGCGCGCCGTGGCATCGGCCAACAGGTTGGCGCCCGGTTGCAGCAACAGCGGCAAGCTACTGACCCGCTGCCACGCGTACTCATGCTCGGCACTTGCCTGGCGCCACCGCTGCAAGGCTTGATGGTCGCCGGCACTCATCAACCCGGACTGCATTCGCACCAGCCAATCGATGGCACTGCCGCGCACGCGCGGGTCGACAGCGGTGCCACTCATTCGAACCGACTCGCATAGCAAACACTGAAAGCCTTGCCCATGGCGCGCTGCACCTGAGCCACCGTCAGGCTCAACTGCGCGGCGATCTGCGGATAGGTCAAGCCATCGAGCTGGGACAAAAAGAAAATCTGCCGCACCCGTGCCGACAGCCCGACCAGCAGCGAGTCCAACTGCAACAAGGTCTCGATCATCAGGTGGCGCTCTTCCGGCGAGGGTTCCTCGGCCACCGGTCGCGCTGCCAGCGCTTCCAGGTACGCCCGCTCGATCGCCTGGCGACGCCAGCGATTGATCAGCAAGCCATTGGCGATGGTGGCGAGAAACGCCATGGGCTGGCGCAGCTCGCGCACATCCTCCTTGGAGCGCAATACCCGGATAAAGGTGTCGTGTGCGAGGTCTTCGGCATCGGCACTGTGCCCCAACCGCCGATTCAGCCAGCCCCGAAGCCAGCCATGGTGATTCGCATACAGGTTGGCGACGGGCGAGGCGATGCTGTCGTCGTGCATGTCAGATCCGCATCAAATGATAATGCTTCTCATCTTATGACTTTGGGATGGGGGTTGTATAGGGGATGGGGTCGCTGCCTTCGGCCAAATCCAACGCAAAAAAAAGCCTGCATCTCTGCAGGCTTTTCTCTATCTGGCTCCACGACCTGGACTCGAACCAGGGACCCAATGATTAACAGTCATTTGCTCTACCAACTGAGCTATCGCGGAATGCGCCGTATGTTACTGATTAAAAAGAAGAAGTCAAGCATTACGATGTAATTCAGCCGAAAACCCGCACAGAAGGTGTCCTTCACTGCACAGGGCTGGCCATTTCTTTGGCCAGGTCCAGCCATGCGCGGGCTGCGGGTGGCAGGTGGGCACTGGCACGCCAAGCCAGGGCGATGTGCCAATCGGTGTGCGGCTCGTCCAGGGGGATCAAGGCAATGCCGGCGTGCTGATGTTTGAGCGCGAGCATGCGCGGCAAAAAGGCGACGCCCAATCCGGCGGAAACCAGGTCGACGATAAAGTCGATTTGCCCGCTACGCGCCGTTACTCGCGGCGTGACGCCCTTGCGCTCACAGGCGGCGAGGATCTTGGCGTTCAGCGCGAAGCCGGCTTCGAACAAGATGAACGGGGAGTCGGCGAGGTCAGTGAAGTCGATGCGTTTGCGTCGGGCCAGTGGGTGGCTCATGGGTAACACAGCCATCAGCGGTTCATTGCGCACGGGCTGGTAGTCGAACCCTTCATCCGCTGGCAGCAGCAGGGCTGCGAGGTCGACCTCCCCGGCTTCCAGGCATTCGCGCAGCCTTTTGCTGCCGTACTCGGTGAGTTCGATTTCGATGTCGGGGTAGCGCGTGCGGTAGGCCGCGAACATCGCCGCAAACAGTACGCCGCAGCCTACCGGCGGCAAGCCTATGCGCAGTACACCGCGCTTGAGACCACGCAAATCATTGATCTCTGCCACCAGGTCGTTTTGCTCGGCGAGCAACACCAAGGCGCGGCGGTAAGCAATTTCCCCGGCGGCTGTCAGTTCATTCTTGTGACCCAGGCGGTTAAGCAGCGGCGTGCCCAATTCATCCTCCAGCGTCTTGACCGCCTTGCTCACAGTGGATTGAGTCAATGCCACCACGTCAGCCGCCTGGGAGAAACCGCCCTGGCGCACCACTTCAACAAAGGCACGCAATGTTCGCAGGTTCATTGGTATTCCTTTAGCGACTGGATGCTAGTGATAAAAGTTGTTTTTATCATGCCAGCTTTTTGC
This sequence comes from Pseudomonas sp. O39, assembly GCF_045447295.1. Taxonomy (NCBI): domain Bacteria; kingdom Pseudomonadati; phylum Pseudomonadota; class Gammaproteobacteria; order Pseudomonadales; family Pseudomonadaceae; genus Pseudomonas; species Pseudomonas sp. O39. Next base: position 260,714 of record NZ_JBJGXV010000002.1, on the reverse strand, counting down.
TTATGGTGGGGTGACCAAGCTCTGTGGAGAACCCGTTCATGATCATCTCGTCCGCCTCCGACTACCGCGCAGCCGCCAAACGCAAGCTGCCGCGCTTCCTGTTCGACTATATCGACGGCGGCGCTTACGCCGAGCACACGATGCGCGCCAACGGTTCGGACCTGGCCGAGATCAGCCTGCGCCAGCGCATCCTGCGCAATGTCGACAACCTGAGCCTCAAGACCACGTTGTTCGGCAAGGAACAGGACATGCCGATTATCCTCAGCCCGGTTGGCCTGACCGGCATGTATGCGCGTCGTGGCGAAGTGCAGGCCGCCAAGGCCGCGGCCAACAAGGGCATACCGTTCTGCCTGTCGACCGTGTCGGTGTGCCCGATAGAAGAAGTGGCGTCGCAAAGCCCGCAGTCGATCTGGTTCCAGCTCTATGTGCTCAAGGACCGCGGTTTCATGCGTAACGCGCTGGAGCGGGCCCAGGCTGCCGGTGTGACGACACTGGTGTTCACCGTGGACATGCCGACGCCAGGCGCACGCTATCGAGATGCCCACTCGGGCATGTCCGGGCCGTACGCGGCGTCACGCCGGATGCTGCAAGCCATCACCAAGCCACAATGGGCATTCGATGTGGGATTGATGGGCCGCCCCCACGACTTGGGCAATATCTCCAAGTACCTCGGCAAACCTACCCACCTGGAAGATTACATCGGCTGGTTGGCGAACAATTTCGACCCTTCGATCAGCTGGAAAGACCTGGAGTGGATCCGCGAGTTCTGGAAGGGCCCGATGATCATCAAGGGCATCCTTGACCCACAGGACGCCAAGGACGCGGTAAGTTTCGGTGCCGATGGCATCGTGGTCTCCAACCACGGCGGCCGTCAGCTCGACGACGTGTTGTCTACCGCCAAAGCGTTGCCGCCGATTGCCGAGGCGGTGGGCGATGACCTGACAGTGCTCGTGGACTCAGGCATTCGCTCCGGGCTCGACGTGGTGCGCATGCTCGCCCTCGGTGCCAAGGGCTGCCTGCTAGGGCGCTCGACGGTGTATGCCTTGGCCGCCGCCGGCCAGCACGGCGTGGAAAACCTCTTGGATATTTTCGCCAAGGAAATGCGCGTAGCCATGACCTTGACTGGCGTTACGTCGATTGACCAAATTGACCACACCACGTTGGTTCAAGCAGCCAAATAACTGACGCAGTTATTCAGCGACCAATTTTGCCTTTAAAAACGGTCGTTGATTTATAAGGCGTTTTTATTGAGTTGAGCAAAGTGGCATGAATCTCGCTCTATTACCATTGAAGCAGGTAAAGCGATGACAAGACGTGTGGCACGGTCCAGGGGTTATAACCCATGGTAAAGCGGTTTAAACTGTTTCCAATGTTTTACGGAACTGAAGGAACAGTAAGACGCTTGGCATTTGCCACTCTCGTGCAGCCTGTAGGACAGTTATGTGCTTAGAGGCCGTCAGCTTATGAAATCACCTACCCAGACCAACGCAATTGACTTCGACAGTGCCAAATTGCAACGCCTGGGGTTTGGTCAGCCAGCTCTCCTTCCACGCCGTCCAGCCACCCTTGCCCAGCTTCATCAGCAACTGAGCCAGCAATTGCAAACCAGCCTGGAGCCGCAGCGTATCCTGGCCTTGTTCTTTCGTGAAGTTCAGCGCCTGGTCCCTCTGGACGCTCTGCAATATCACCATGAAGCCAGCGACTTGCGCCTCGAGTTCGGCCACCGCGGCCACCACTCGGTGAGCTATACCTTGAGCCATGAAGGCGAACACTTGGGCGAGCTGATATTCCGTCGCAACCAACGCTTGATGGAAGATGAGCTGGGCCAACTGGAGTCCCTGCTTTCAACCTTGCTTTACCCGATGCGCAACGCCCTGCTCTATCGCGCAGCCACCCGCAGCGCCCTGCGTGACCCATTGACCGAAACCGGTAATCGCATTGCGATGGACCAGACCCTGCAAAGGGAAATCGACATGGCCCGGCGACACCTGAGCCCGCTGTCCTTGTTGATGCTGGACATCGATCACTTCAAGAAAATCAACGACACCCACGGCCATGCAGCGGGCGATATCGTACTGCGCGCCGTGGCCGGTTCGATCAAAAGCCAGTTGCGCAACGTAGACATGGTGTTTCGATTTGGCGGGGAAGAGTTTCTGATTTTGCTGTCGAACACCGGCCGGGACGCGGCTGGCATGGTCGGCGAACGCCTGCGCCGGGCTGCGCAGGTTCAGGATTATTGGGCCGATGGCAAGCGGATCGAGCTGACGGTGAGCCTGGGCTGCTCGACCTTGCTGGCTGCCGAGTCTGCCGAAAGCCTGTTGCGCCGGGCCGACAACGCCTTGTATGTGGCAAAGCGCGAAGGTCGCAACCGCTTGGCAATGGCGGGGTAATCACCCCGCCATCACGCTTACATCACGCCTCGCTGGCGACGCGAACCGGGCGTTCGCGAACGGCAGCTGACGCCTTTGCTTTTTCATTTTCCAACTGCATGCAGCTTTCCAAAAACAGGTACATGTAGTCATAGCTCTTGCACACGGCCTGGCGCAGCTCTACCTGCAGCGCTTTGCTCGGGTTCATCCCGGCCAGGGTGCAGATGATTTCCAGGGCTTCCCAAGGATGTGCGTCGTCGTACTGGGCGTGCATCTTCAACCACTTCATCGCGCGCTTGCGGTCTTCTTCAGGGAAGGCTGCCGCGTACACACCGGTCGAACACACCACGGCAGACCACTCCCCAGTCGCCCCCTCGATCGCGTAGTTGGTCGCGGCAATCGCCACGATCAAAGCATCGGCCGAGCTGGTGTGCCAGCACCAGTGACTCAGTGCGTGCAATTCAGGTGGTACGTTTTGCGCTTGCAGCTCTTCCAGGCTAACGCCATGCGCGCGCGCCCAATGTACCCAGTAATCGGCGTGGTTCAGCTCCACACGAATATTGCGCATCAGCCACCGACGCGCCATATCCTCCCCAGGATGGCGGGCAAACTTGGTCTTGGTGAGGTTCTGTGCCATGTACAAGGCAAACTGCTCCACCACTGGCCAGCCACCGATCAGGTAGTGGCGCATGGTTTTGGCGCTGAGCGTGTTATCACGCATGCGCTGGTACAGTTCGTGTTCGACAACTCGGCGCTTGCTCTCGCTACAGTCCTGGATCAATTGCTGCGCCCAGGTTGGGTAACTTGAGGCTTCCATAAGCGGGCCGGTTCGATTGAATGTGTCGATCACTGTAGGGCTCCTTTTTTAAGTGTGATTGTACAGACCAGCAAATGTTTCAGCGGAATGTGCCGGGCGCCTTGAATAACAGAGGCTGCGGCCGCACAGGTCGACACTGCAAGCTATCAAAGGTAAACAGTTGCGGGCGTTCAATCAGGTAGCCCTGAGCGTAATCCACACCGATCTCAAGTAAAGCCTGTTCGATCTGCGGTGTTTCAACAAACTCGGCAATGGTGCGTTTACCCATGACGTGGCCGATGTGATTGATCACTTCGACCATGGCGCGGTTAATCGGGTCGTCCAGCATATCCTTTACGAAACTTCCATCGATCTTCAGGAAGTCTACAGGTAAATGTTTCAGATAAGCGAATGAGGACATTCCGGCGCAAAAGTCATCAAGGGAAAAATGGCAACCTAACGCTTTGAGTTCATTAATAAAGCGAATTGCACTGCCCAAATTGGCTATAGCGCTTGTCTCAGTTATTTCAAAACAAATCATTTCCGGCGGAATGCTGTAAGCCTCGAATTTCTCACGTAAAAAACCGAGAAAATCATCATCTCCAATAGTTATGCCTGACAGATTAATCGCACACATGGCCATAGGTCGCCCCGCACGCTCGTGCATACAACGGGCGATGATCTTGAATACGTTTTCCACAACCCAGCGATCCAGAGACGTCATCAATCCATAACGTTCGGCTGCTGGAATAAAACTGTCGGGCAGAATGATGCGGCCCGCCTCATCGTGCAGGCGCAACAGGATTTCAATATGGCCATTACCGCCATCAGTGTGGCCCAGCGGGGAGATTTCCTGGGAGTAGAGGCAGAAACGATTCTCCTCCAATGCCATGTGCAAACGCTGTACCCAGGCCATTTCGCCAAAACGCAGGGACAATTCCGAATCATCGGTATGGTAGACCTGCACACGGTTACGGCCCTTTTCCTTGGCCATGTAGCACGCCATATCGGCAGCGCGCAGCGACGTTTCCAGGGTGGTCGGGGACTGCGAGATATGCACCAGGCCAATACTGACGGTGGTCATGAACGGTCGGCCCTTCCACACGAAATGCAGGTTTTGCACCGTATGGCGCAGGTTCTCGGCAATCTTTTCCGCCACCGGCGCCGGGCAGTTTTCCAACAGGATGCCGAACTCGTCGCCCCCCAGGCGCGCCAGGGTGTCGCCTTCGCGCAGGTCCGACTGCAGCAGCGCGCAGATATGCCGTAACAGTTCATCACCCGCCGCATGCCCGCAGGTGTCGTTGACCAGCTTGAATTGGTCCAGGTCGAGAAACATCAAGGCATGGCGTCCGCCTTTCTGGCGCCCCACGTTATGCAGCACCTGTTCCAGGCGGAATTCGAACTCGCGGCGATTGGCTAAACCGGTCAAGGCATCGTGGGTGGCTTGCCACGAAAGATTGGCAATGTACTGACGCTCCTGCGTCATGTCGTGAAGCACCAGCACCGCGCCGCTGACCTTGCCGGCGCTGCGGATCGGCGCGCCTACCAGGGTGACCGAGACCGTGCTGCCATCGAGGCGCTGGATCAGCTTGGAATGCTCGCTGCCACCACTGAGCCGGCCTTTGATGATGTGCTCGAGCAGGGTGAAGCCGTCGGGTTCGGCAGCCTCATCAAGCAGATTGAATAACGCCGCCAAGGGCAAGCCTTGGGCCTGGGCACTCTTCCAGTGGGTGAGTGCCTCGGCGGCCGGGTTCATGTAGGCGATGGCTCCGTCGACGTCAGTGGTAATCACGCCGTCGCCAATCGACTCCAGGGTGATCTGTGCCCGCTCCCTCTCGGCTTGCAAGGCCGTGGCGAACGCGTGGCGCTGACTCAGCAGCTTGTGGGTACGCAGCAACGCCAGGGCAATCAGGCCCAGGGCGGTGGCCAGGTTGGTGACCAGCAACAGCCGCAGAATCATCCGCGAACCTTCGCCCAAAGCATCGCTGAACGCTTTGGCAGACGGCGTGACGCCGTCGTTGATGGCAATGATGCGTTCTTTCCACTCGTTTATATCGCCAGGGCTGACGTGATCACTGCGGATCGCCCGGTGCATTGCCTGGGCCAGGTCATCGAGTTGCACCAGGTAGCCATCGCCCACGGTCCACAGTTCGATGGCTTTTTCCAGGTAACTGAAATGGCGGAAGTTGAGGTACAGCCAAATCAGGCTGGAAACGTCATCGGGGTGGTTGCCGCCCTTGAGGATACCCAGGCGCGCAGCAGTGAGGTCGGGGGTGGAACGGTCCAGGGCGACGCGCAGTTCGTGCCCGCCCTGCGGGACGGCAATGGCTTGCTGGTACTTGAGGAAAGTGGTTTCGTCGCGGTTATCGGCGTAAAGCGTCAGGTAGTAGATAGCGTCTTTCTGACCCTTGGACCAAAGACTCTCGCCAGCCACATAGCCCCGCACCGCCGACAGCACATAGAGACTGACGCAGCCTAACAATGCCTGGAACAATACGACGGCGATAAAGGGCCAAACGATGCCCAACAGCCGTGGCGTTCCGAGAGTCCGCTTTTGCTTCATGAAGTCCCTTACACATGCACAGCTGAATACGCACGCGAAAATCCAATCCCGATAGCACAGACTAAGCTAAATCAACGCACTTGTTGCAGGTGTCCGTACAACTTGGCGTACAGCCCACCGTCAGCAATCAACTGCTGATGGTCGCCATCTTCGGCGATACGCCCGCCATCGAACACCAGCACCCGGTCAGCCTGCTTAACTGCCGAAAGCCTGTGGGCGATGATCAGTGTAGTACGCCCACTGAGAAACCGCGCCAATGCCTGGTGCAAGTTGTACTCGGTAGCGGCGTCGAGGGCGGAGGTGGCCTCATCCAGAATCACCACCTTCGGTTCGGCCAATACCATCCGGGCGATGGCCAGGCGCTGGCGCTGGCCGCCGGAGAAGCGCACACCAGAGCGCCCCACTACGCTGTCCAGGCCCAAAGGCAGTGCCTTGACGGTAGCATCCAGCTGCGCAATTTCCAATGCCTGCCAGCAGGCCTGGTCCGTGCGTGTGCGGCCCATGGTCAGGTTGGCGCGCACGGTGTCATTGAACAGCGCCGGGTGTTGCAGCACCACGGCGACGTTCTCGCGAATGGTCGCAAGACCGATTTCCTGCTGGGTTGCACCGCCAAAACGAATGCTGCCGGCCTGCGGCGTGTAGAGCCCCAACAGCAGTTGCACCAAGGTACTTTTGCCGCCGCCACTGGCTCCAACGATCGCGACCTTCTCGCCCGGCGCAATGGTCAGGTTCAGTTGGTCGAGCACCAAGTCTTCGCCGTAGCCGAAGTTGAGCCCGCGCACCTCGATGCCAACGGTCTCATGCCCGGTGAACGGGTCTTCGCCCCCGGCATATTGCGGCTCATCGGCACGCGCCAGCAGCTCGTTGATCCGCGTCAGCGCGCCGCCGGCCGCGTAGTAGGCATATTGCAGGTTCAGCAGTTGCTCCACTGGGCCGATCATGAACCACAGGTAGCTGAACACCGCGAGCATCTGACCGATGGACAGGTCGGAAAACAACACGGTGAGCATCGCCGCCGCGCGAAAGATATCGATACCGAACTGGAACAACAGGCCACTGGCACGGCTGGAGGCGTCGGTTTTCCATTGGGAATGAATGGCGTAGTCGCGCACTTCCTGGGCACGCTGGCCAAGGCGCCCAAGGAAAAACCCCTGGCGATTGCCGGCACGCACTTCCTGGATGGCGTCGAGGGTTTCGGTCAGGGCCTGGGTGAAGCGCGAAGTGCTGTCGTTCTCGAGCTTCTTCAAGTGTTTGACGCGCTTGCCCAGCTGTACCGTGGCGTAGATCACCAACGGGTTGAACAGCAGGATCAGCAACGCCAATTGCCAGTGCATCCACACCAGGATTGCCGAGGTGCCGACCAAAGTCAGCATGGCCACCAGGAAACGGCTGAGGGTTTCGCCGACAAACTTATCCAGCGTATCCAGGTCCGTGACCAGGTGCGTGGTGACTGTGCCGCTGCCCAGGCTCTCGTATTCGCCGAGGGAAATACGCTTGAGCCGTTCTATCAGGCGCACGCGGATGCGATAGACAATGTCCTTGGCCAGCCGCGCAAACAGCCGCGCCTGCACGACGTTGAACACCAACGCGCTGCAACGCAAACACAGGGTCACCAGCAGCATCAGGCCGATATACCCGGCGGCCTTCTGCCAACCCAGGGGCAATGCGTTATTCATCACTTTGAGCGCGGCGTCGCCGTGGCCCAGCAGCACTTCGTCTACCAGCAAGGGCAACAGCAAAGGGATGGGCACGCTGCACAGGGTCGCCAGCACGGCAACGCCGTTGGCGATCCACAGGGATTTCTTGTGACGCAGGGCCAGGCGGCGAATTTCCGCCCAGGTCAGGCGATCTGTGCGTTTGGTCGGTTCGGAAATGTCGGGCTGATCATACACAGGTGGCTCGCTCCAACCAGCGGGCAAGCAACGGCGACAGCTCGGACAGCGGCTGGTAGCCGTTGGTCAGCAAAGCCAACTGGCCATTACGTTCGGCCAGCAAGGTCGGGAAACCGGCAATCCCCAAATCCTGCACCCAGGTGAAATCGGCGGCCGTCGCGGCGTGCTGCTCGGCACGGTCGAAGGCACCGGCAAACTCGATACGCGGTATGCCGGCTTCTTCAGCCAGCTCCACCAACACGCTGGCGAGGGTCACGTCCCGGCCTTCGACATAAAACGCGCGCTGGATCAGCCCCAGCAACGTCCAGGCGCAGTCCGGCGCCAGGCTGCGTGCAGTGACGATGGCGCGGCACGCAGGCTCTGTGTCGTAGACGAAACCGTCGGGCAATGCACCTTCACGCTTGAACGGCTGGCCGGTGGCCTCGGTGACTGCCTGCCAATGCTCCAGAATGTAGCGCCGGGTCGTCGGCTCCAACGCCGCGCCGCTGCCCGTGCGCAAACCGCCCACCACCAGGTGCAGCTCCACGCCGGCCGCCTGGGCCTGCTCAACCAGCGCCTGCGCCACCGGGGCAAAGCCCCAGCACCAGGAACACATCGGGTCCATCACATAGAGCAGGCGCGCGGGCATGGGTCAGGCCTCGGAGGGGGTTTGCTTGTAGTTGAAGCCAATCGGGTGCGGCAAATTGCGGGCCTTGGCCAGCTCGATCTGCTTTTGCCGGTCAATCGCGCTGCGGCGGGTCTTCTCCGGCAGCTTATCCCAGCAATGCGGGCAACTGATGCCAGCCACATAATGCTCGGACGCGCGGTCTTCTACGCTCACCGGTGTACGGCAGGCATGACATTGATCGTAGTCGCCTTCGCTCAAGTCGTGGCGCACGGTGACGCGATTGTCGAACACAAAACAGTCGCCCTGCCATTTGGTCTCTGCCTGCGGCACCTCTTCGAGGTACTTCAGGATGCCACCCTTGAGGTGGTAGACCTCATCGAAGCCTTCGCTGAGCATAAAGCTGGAAGCCTTCTCGCAACGAATGCCGCCGGTGCAGAACATCGCGACTTTCTTGTGCCTGGCCGGGTCGAAGTTGGCTTTGATGTAGTCGGGGAATTCGCGAAAACTGGTGGTCTTCGGGTCGATCGCGCCTTCAAACGTGCCGATGGACACTTCGTAGTCGTTGCGCGTGTCGATCAACAGCACTTCCGGGTCGCTGATCAGTGCGTTCCAGTCTTGTGGGTTGACGTAGGTGCCGACCTTTTTATTCGGGTCGACGCCTTCGACGCCCAGGGTCACGATCTCTTTCTTGAGCTTGACCTTGGTGCGGTAGAACGGCTGGTCGTCGCAGTACGACTCTTTGTGATCGATGTCGACCATGCGTGGGTCGTTCTTCAGCCAGGCCATCAGGCCATCAATGCCTTCGCGGCTGCCGGAAACGGTGCCGTTGATGCCTTCTTCGGCGATCAGCAAGGTGCCTTTGATGCCGTTGTCGACCATTGCCTGCAACAGGGGCTCGCGCAGGGCGACGTAATCTTCGAGGGTGACGAACTTATACAGTGCCGCCACGACAATCGGTTGGGTCATGGGTGTTCTCTCCAGGTGGCTACCCTCGTAAGGGGTGAACCGGATGCAAAAAAAACGCGCCGGCTAAGCGGCGCGTTGCGGATTCTAGCAAATGCGAGGTGTCAGAGACACCCGTGCGTCAGCTATGCCCGCCGGCGCAGGTCGGCGAGGCCGGGGCTGCGTCGATTTTCGCCCATTCTTCGGGCGTGTAGGTATGCAGCGCCAGCGCATGAAATTCGCTCATCAGGTCACCCAGGGTGGCATAGACCGTCTGGTGGCGCTTGACGCGGTTAAGCCCCTCGAACTGCTGGCTGACCAGCACGGCCTTGAAGTGGGTCTGCAACCCACGGCTGTGCATGTGGCTTTCATCCAGCACGCTCAAGTGTTGCGGGCTCAGAGCGGCGAGCGCCGTTTCGATACGCTGTTGCATGGTCATTCCTGCTTACTTCTTCTTGGCCGGTGCGGCGGCTTTAGGCGTCAGCTCGTTGGTCATGTCTTCCAACAGCTTGTTCACCACCGGTACGGCGCTTTCCAGTTTGGCCTGGGTCATCTGGGCCGATTGCTGGGTCAGTTGCGGCATTTTTTCCAGGACTTTCTTGCCCAGTGGGGACTGGTAGAACGCAACCAGGTCCTTGAGCTCGGATTCGCTGAAGTTGGTGGTGTAGAGCTTGACCATGTCCGGCTTCAGCTTCGGCCAGCCAATGGCTTGGTCCAGAGCAGCGTTGGCCTTGGCCTGGTAGCTGTCCAGTACGGACTGCTTGGCGGCAGGCGCCTTGGTCTGTTCGAAACGCTGGGCGAACATTTGCTGCACTTGCATGTACACCGGGGTACCCAGCTTGTCAGCGTGGGCCAGGGTAAGGAAGGCTTCGGCACTGGCGTTATGGCTGGCGGTATCGGCAAACACTTGGCCGCTGGCGCAAACCAGAGCAACCGCGGTACAGATGGCACGAAGACGAGTCATCGAGTTTCCTTTTCTAGCAGGCGAGGTAAGACCCCAAGGGCGACCATTCTGCGCCTAAAAAACCTCGCGGCTCAACCCCGGGCCTTGTTCGGCCGGGATTTGCGGGACTTGCATCCGATGAAAAGTCTTTTATGGAACCCCACGGGCCCATCACGGCCTAAACTGCGCAAACGAACCTGAAGGAGTGTGCCCGATGAGCCGTATCGAAACCGACAGCCTGGGAGACGTTCAAGTCCCGGATGACGCTTACTGGGGCGCGCAGACCCAACGTTCACTGGTGAATTTCGCCATCGGCGAGCAACGCATGCCCCTGGCGGTACTGCACGCCCTGGCGCTGATCAAGAAAGCCGCCGCCCGGGTCAACGACCGCAATGGCGACCTCCCCGCCGACATCGCCCGCCTGATCGAACAGGCTGCCGATGAAGTGCTCGACGGCCAGCATGACGACCAATTCCCCCTGGTGGTCTGGCAGACCGGCAGCGGCACCCAAAGCAATATGAACGCCAATGAAGTCATCGCCGGCCGTGCCAACGAGCTGTCGGGTAAACCCCGTGGCGGCAAGAGCCCGGTGCACCCCAACGATCACGTCAACCGCTCCCAGAGTTCCAACGACTGCTTCCCCACCGCCATGAGCATCGCGGCCGTGCAAGCCGTGACCAAGCAACTGCTGCCGGCGATCACTTATCTGTCCGGTGGCCTGGCGGAACTGTCGGCACGGCATATGAAGCTGGTGAAGACCGGCCGCACTCACATGATGGACGCCACGCCCATCACCTTCGGCCAGGAACTCTCGGCGTTTATCGCCCAACTGGATTACGCCGAACGCGCGATCCGCAGCGCCCTGCCCCCGGTGTGCGAACTGGCCCAGGGCGGCACCGCCGTCGGCACCGGGCTCAATTCGCCCCATGGTTTTGGCGAAGCGATTGCTGCTGAATTGGCAGCCCTGTCGGGGTTGCCGTTTGTCACCGCGCCGAATAAATTCGCCGCCCTCTCGGGCCATGAGCCGCTGGTGACCCTGCACGGCGCGCTGAAAACCCTGGCGGTGGCCTTGATGAAAATCGCCAATGACCTGCGCCTGCTGGGCTCCGGCCCGCGTGCCGGGCTGGCGGAAGTCAAGTTGCCGGCCAACGAGCCAGGCAGCTCGATCATGCCCGGCAAGGTCAACCCTACCCAATGTGAAGCGCTGTCGATGCTGGCCTGCCAGGTGCTGGGCAACGACGTGACCATCGGCATTGCCGCCAGCCAGGGGCACTTGCAGTTGAACGTGTACAAACCCGTGATCATCCACAACTTGCTGGAGTCGATCCGCCTGCTGGCCGATGGCTGCAATAATTTCCAGGAGCATTGCGTGGCCGGCCTGGAGCCCGACGCCGGGAAAATGGCCGAGCACCTGGAGCGCGGGCTGATGCTGGTGACGGCGCTCAACCCGCATATCGGCTACGACAAGTCGGCGCAGATCGCCAAGAAGGCTTACGCCGAAGGGCTGACGCTAAGGGAGGCCGCGTTGGACCTGGGCTACCTGACCGACGCAGAGTTCGATCAGTGGGTTCGCCCGGAAAACATGCTCGAAGCCGGGCACTAGTACGTCGTCGAAACCATCCGCGTCTACTGTCAGTTGTCACAGTTACGTGCGCCCGTCCTCCAGAGGTTCAATGCATAACAAACCTCTGGACGGACGATCCTCGCATGAAGCGAAGCAGCCTGTTTATCCTCTTCATGGTGACAGGGCTTATGGGGCTGGCAGCCTGGTACCCGGCCGACAGCTCCGCGCTGCGGGCGTTTCCCGTTATTCTGCCGCCCCCCTCGACAGCACCCGCCATGAACGAGCTTGTCATCTTCTACTCCGGTGACGGCGGCTGGGCACCCTTGGAGCAGGCCATCAGCCACAACCTTAACGAACGTGGCTACGGCGTGTTGGGCATCAGTACACTGGCTTATTTCTGGCATGAACAACCCGTGGCAGACTCGGCCGCACAGCTGGACGCCCTTATCACGGTTTACCGCAAGGAATGGGGTACGCCCAAGATCTGGTTAATTGGCTTTTCTTTCGGGGCCAATGTCCTGCCATCACTCATCAACCAGCTTAAACCCGAGAACCGTGTGCGCATCTCGCAACTGACATTGCTGGAGCCTACCCAGGATGTGTTCCTGGAGATCGAACTGGAACACTACATCACCGTGGGCTGGCTCAACCGGATCACCCAGGCCTACCGGCATCTGCGCGAGCCAGTTACCCACCACGATCCATTACCGGCACTGTTTCAATTGAAAGGGCTGATGCCTGTTACCTGCTTGCATACCTCCGAAAATAGCACTGGGTTATGCCGTCAGCCCTCGCTTCCCGAGTGGGTAAGCGCAGCAGAAATCCCCGGCACTCACTATTTCAATGGGGACTTCACCCACTTGACTCGACGCCTTATCGAGCTACACCCAACCGCAGCCGCCGGGCCTTGAGCCCGGCGAGCAATGACGGCGCCAGGGCAACCATCGCCGAGCCCAGCACGACCACCAACGCCCCGGCATAACCGATGGCGTTGATCTCCTCGGCTTGCACAAAGTCCGGCCATAGCCACGCCGCCAGCGCCACGGCCACAAAGGTCACCAACGGCGTCAGCGCAAGGGTCGCACTGACCCGCGAGGCTTCCCAGTGCGCCAGCGCCTCAGCAAACGCCCCATAAGCCACCAGCGTATTCATGCAACACGCCAGCAACAGCCAGCCTTGCAGCGGGCTCAGTTGCAGCGCCTCCAGCGGATGTGCCCACGGCGTGAGCAGCACGGCGCACGACAGGTAGATCACCATCATCACTTGCAGCGAGTTCCACACCGTCAGCAACTGCTTCTGGCCCAGGGCATAGAACACCCAGATAGTGGTGGCGAGCAGGATCGTCAGCACACCGGCCGTGTAAGTACCCAGCGACGTCAACAGTTCCACCAGACGCTGATTGAAGAACAGGCCGAAGCCGATGATCAACACCACCAGGCCCATGCCCTGCCCCAGGCTGAAGCGCTCCTTGAACACAAATACACTGGCGACCATCAGAAAGATCGGGCCCATCTGCACGACCAATTGTGCGGTGCCGGGGCTGAGCATTTTCAGGCCGACCAGGTACAGCACGTAGTTGCCCACCAGGCCACACACGGCCATGGCTACCAGCCAGCCGCCCTTGGGGCCGAGCACTTTGCGGCTGGGCAGGCGCCTGGTCGCGGCGAGGTAGAGGAACAGGCAGCCGCCGGCAACGGTCAGGCGAAACCAGGTGACGGTGATCGGGTCCATCACCTGCAGCACCTGCTTGAGCTTGATCGGCAGAATGCCCCAAAGAAACGCGGTCAGCAGGGTCAAGCCAAAGCCATAGACCCAGCGGCCGGAAGAGATGTGCATGAGTGCCCCGAATGCCTGAGGAAGTGGAACAGCCATTCTAGGGGGACCAAGGGGTGCCTTGGCGAGCGATATTTTCCAGCACACACAAATCAAAGCTGGGGCGTGTGTGGGAGCTGGCTTGCCTGCGATTGCATCACTGCGGTGTGACTGACACACCGCAGTGCCTGCATCGCGGGCAAGCCCGGCTCCCACACAAGCCAGCGCCCACGTTGATCCAGTATTCCCAATAAAAACCTAGCGCACGGCTTCGAATAATCCGGTAGCGCCCATACCGCCGCCCACGCACATGGTGACGATGCCGTAACGCAGGTTGCGCCGCTGCAGCTCCCGCACCAAATGCCCGACTTGTCGCGAGCCGGTCATGCCAAACGGGTGCCCGATGGAAATCGAACCGCCGTTGACGTTGTACCGGGCATTGTCGATTTCCAGGCGGTTGCGCGCGTACAAGCACTGGGACGCAAACGCTTCGTTGAGTTCCCACAGGTCGATATCCGCCACCTGCAAGCCCTTGGCCTTGAGCAGCTTGGGCACCGAAAACACCGGGCCGATGCCCATCTCGTCAGGCGCACAACCGGCCACGGTAAAGCCTCGGAAAAACGCCTTGGGCTTGAGCCCCAGCTCGAGGGCTTTTTCCAGGCTCATCACCAGTGTCATAGAGGCGCCATCGGAGAGCTGCGAGGAGTTGCCCGCCGTCACCGAACCGTCTTCGGCAAACACCGGCTTCAACCCGCTGAGGCTGGCCAGGGTGGTGTCAGGGCGGTTGCAGTCGTCGCGCTCAACCACACCCTCCAGCACCTGCACCTCGCCGGTGTGCTTGTCCTCGACTCTGTACTTGACCGCCATCGGCACAATTTCATCGTCGAACAAACCGTCGGCCTGAGCCTGGGCAGTGCGCTGCTGGCTTTGCAAGGCGTACAGGTCCTGGTCTTCGCGGCTCACGTGATAGCGGCGGGCAACGATTTCGGCGGTCTGGCCCATGGGGAAGTAGATGCCCGGCACCTGCTCTTTAAGCAGCGGGTTGATCAGGTTGTCGGTATTCACGCTTTTCAGGGTCAGGCTGATGGACTCGACGCCCCCGGCGATGATGATGTCGCTGCAGCCCGACGCGATCTGGTTGGCGGCAATCGCGATCGCTTGCAAGCCCGAGGAGCAGAAGCGGTTGAGGGTCATGCCGGCCGTACCGGTGCCCAGTTGCGAGAGCACCGCCACATTGCGCCCGATGTTGTAACCCTGGGCACCTTCGTTGGAGCCGGCGCCGACAATGCAGTCCTCGACAGTCGCCGGGTCGATACCATTGCGAGTCAGCAGCGCATTCACACAATGGGCCGCCATGTCATCGGGGCGGGTCTGGTTGAACTTGCCACGAAAGGATTTGGCCAGGCCGGTTCGCACGCTGTCGACGATCACTACTTCACGCATGGGCTACCTCGATCTTGTCGTTGTTGGGAGATGGATCGAGGATAGATCCAGGCCCTCCCAACCGCGACGATCATTCACCCCATAGATAGGCCTACTTCTTCTTGCCTTTCTTGTCGTGCTTGTCGGACTTGGCGAACGCCTCTTCCAACGCGAGGTTGATGGTGCGCAGCACCTTGACCCGCGCCCAGCGTTTGTCATTGGCTTCCACCAGGGTCCATGGCGCAACTTCGGTACTGGTGCGGTCGACCATGTCGCCCACGGCGGCGCGGTAGTCATCCCACTTGTCGCGGTTACGCCAGTCGTCTTCGGTAATCTTGAAGCGCTTGAACGGGATTTCCTCGCGGGCCTGGAAACGCTCCAACTGGGTCTGCTTGTCGATAGCCAGCCAGAACTTGACCACGATCACACCCGCATCGCGCAGTTGCTCTTCAAAGTCATTGATCTCGCCGTAGGCACGCATCCAGTCCGCCGGAGTGCAGAAGCCTTCGACGCGTTCCACCAGGACGCGGCCGTACCACGAACGGTCAAACACCGTGAACATGCCGCGCGCCGGGATCTTTTGCCAGAACCGCCACAGGTAAGGCTGGGCGCGCTCGTCTTCACTCGGCGCAGCTATCGGCACGATATGGTACTGGCGCGGGTCCAGCGCCGCCGCGACACGCCGGATTGCCCCGCCCTTGCCCGCCGCGTCATTGCCTTCGAATACGGTGACCAGCGCGTGTTTGCGCATGCGCTTATCGCGCATCAGCCCGGAGAAGCGCGCCTGTTCGGTGATCAGTTGTTCTTCGTAATCATCCTTTTCCAGACGCAAGGTCATGTCGAGGCTGTCGAGCAGGCTCTTGTGATCCACCGACGCCAGCAACGGCGCGGGGTTCATGCCGCTGGCCTTGCCTTTGGTCTGCTTCAAGGCGTTTTGCAGACCCTCCAGCAGGATGTTGCCCACAGTGAGGCTGCGGTAATGCGCGTCGACCCCTTCAATCACGTGCCACGGCGCGTAGTCACGACTGGTGCGACGCAGGATGCGCTCACCAAAATGCACAAACTTGTCGTAGGTCTTGGACTGCTGCCAGTCCAGCGGGCTGATGCGCCAGCTGTGCAGCGGGTCGTCGGCCAGCGCCTTGAGCCGCGCCTTCATTTGCTTCTTGGACAGGTGGAACCAGAACTTGAAGATCAGCGCGCCTTCGTCGCAGAACATCTTCTCCAGGCGTTCGGCACCGGCGATAGCCTGGTCCAGGCGCGCATCCTTGATGTCGCCGTGCACCCGGCCTTGCAGCATCTGGCTGTACCAGTTGCCAAAAAAGATACCCATGCGGCCTTTGGCAGGCAGTTGCCGCCAGTAACGCCACGCCGGCGGGCGCGCCAATTCTTCGTCGGTCTGCTGGTCGAAGGTGCGCACCTCGATCAGGCGTGGGTCCATCCATTCATTGAGCAGCTTGACGGTCTCGCCCTTGCCGGCCCCTTCGATGCCGTTGATCAGGATGATCACCGGGAAGCGCTTCTGCTGTTGCAGCTCGTACTGCACCTCCAGCAAGGCTTCGCGCAAGGCCGGCACTTCGGCGTCATAGGTGTCTTTGTCGATGGCGTGACCGATTTCGGCGGATTCGAACATGGGCAGCTCCGTTTCAAGATGGCTCAAGACTAGCGGATTGGGCAGCATGCCGGTCAAGGAATTCCAGCCGGCTTGCCGTGGATCAATCAGCGGGCCGATGGCTAATTCCCGGGAACATGGCAAATGCCCAGGTCCTGCTGTTTCAACATCTGCTGTGTCAGGCGTTCCACTACGTCAGTGATTGCCTGCCCGCGAGGCGATCGCAGGGCTTCCATTTGCTTGAGGTACTCGCCGTCGGTGAGGTTCTGGCTGTTCTCGAAGAGTGTTTGTTGCTGCGCATCAAAGGGCGCCGTCGCGGACTGGAATGCCCCGGGAAATTGCTGTTCCAGGTGGATTCGCCAGAACGCCAATTGGGTAATAAAGCGCAAGAATGCGGGGGACAACTCTGCCGTGCGCACTTGGGACTGCGCCACCTCCAGCCCATCGCTGGTCACATTGGCAAAAAATGCAAAATTCATGTGCTTGGGCTGCCCCGGTAGTTCCAGGGCCTGGGCCAACCCGACCCGGAATGCCAGGCTGACTTCCAGGGGGTCCAGGGAGAAGTGCTCGACAGCGTAAGTCGCGGCAATCTTTTCCAGTTCACTGAGGCGAAACAAACCACGGCCCAGGTTCAACAACGCGCCGGAGTTGCTGTGTGAGCGACCGGCCTGAAGAGTCGCTTTCTCGACCTCCTTCAAGACCTCTATCTGACTGAATATCTGTGCCGTCCCATCTGAACAGTTCGTCGGATGAGCCGCCAGTTGAAACACCCGCTCGCGCAGCCCGACGCTGTCATGGGTCGCCTGCAACACCTCCCAGACGCGCCGGGTCAAGTCCTCGCGCACGTATTGACTGTCCGCAGTCCCGGTCAATTGAGCCAGCAACTCGAACAACGGTGTCGATTCCGGATCATCGCGCAGGTTGGCCCAAACCGTACGCTTGTGAATATCCCGGGTGGCCGTTTCCTGCGGCAACCATAATGCCCTGGCCCTCAACTCGGTCCTGCGTGGTTGATCGTCCCTCACGTAGCCCATGCCAATACCGACATCGTCGCGATAACGAAGGAGTGCCGTTACCGTCGAACTGGATAACGGGTTACCGCCCAGGTTAATCGACTGACTGAAACTACGCGGCGTCGCAAACAACCACTCGGGCAACACGGTAATCGCGTTGTCGCGCAAATCCATTTGCTCAAGCCGGGCCAGCCGCCCCAGACCTACGGGCAGGTCGGTGATTTTTGTGTCCTGCAATAACAGCGTATGCAAGTCACGCATCTTGCCGATATCCACCAGCTTTTCCAGCGGGTTATGGCTCAGGTCCAGCAGGCGCAACGCACTCAGGTCCGCCAGTTTCAGCCGCGTGTAGTCAGTCAGCGCCAACCGGTTATGGGGCATCGACAAACTCTCAAGTTCAAACATGCGTGAGAGCACTTCCGGTAACCGGGTCAGGTGGTTTCGGTCCAGGTCCAGACGCCTCAGCCCCTTGAAACACTTCAGGAAATAAGCGACGTCATCACCCAGCTGCATATTTTTGAGTGACAACTGTTGGACATGGTCGAAACGAATCTCGGCCGGCAGCGTCGGCAACGAACCAATGCGCATCCCGTCCAGGTTCAAACTGGCGATGGAGGTCTGGTGCTCGTCCAGAGCAAAGCTTTGACGCCGCCAGCAGGCTTCAATGCGCTCTGCCACCTGCTGGCGGCTAATACGAATGTCACTCAGGCCCGGCTGCTTCTCCAGTTCCTGGACATCGTTCTTCCAATGCTTGAGCAGCGCTCGCAGATGCCCTAGCTCGGCCTTCAAACGCTTTACCGCCCTGGCCCGCGAAAGAGGCTCAGCGCCCAGCGACATCAGCAGTGAAGACACTTGTGCGTCACTGAACAAGGGGTACAAGCGCTTCACCTTACGCACCAGCGCGCGCGGATGCACCAACGGCCCCGTCGGCGAATCGGCCATTTCACAGGGAACCCCCTCTGCCAGAGGTTCACTGACCCTGCTGGAAAACGCCTCGCCAGCCAGCTCCCGCTCCCCCTTGGCCTGCGAGCCGCTCATGTAGCGCAGGCGCCAAATGTTACTGGGCTCCTTCAGAGGTAATCCCAGTGCTACTCGCTGGCTGGCCGTCAGCGCTGAATCGATCGCCTCGAACAGCCCGTCCGGTCCGGCATAAGGCCCACCGAGGCTCAGGCCATGGTCATCAAACGCTTCGAACCCGGCGTTCGACCTGACCACTGCGCGCCGCACCCCAGCCCCGTTGAACGCGCCCAAGGCCAATAAGTCGCCCTGTGGCGAATCCTGGCGCAACTCGAGGCGCAGCGCCCCGCCCCACCCCGCCACGCGCGGCATGACTCGAACCGCGACCCGCGCGGTATCGAGGCTGGCCAATTCTGGCTGATCAAACCCCATCAAGGCGCGGTCCAGACGTTGTTCCCCAAGGGCACGCTGCACTGACTCGGCCAATGCCATGGGAATTCGTTGGTTATCGCGCAGGGACTCACGCTGCACGGTTGATGTCTCGGCCATCAATTCGCGCATCAACGTGCAGGGCAAGTGGGGATAGGTGCGCCTGAGCAACGCCCATTCGGGTGGTACGGGTCCGTCATAAGACTGATACAACTGCTCAAACAACGGCTTGCGATCGGCCTTCAGATACGCGAGCAACTGACGCTCCAGAACAGCGCGCTCCTGATCGGCCGCAATGCCCTCTCCCAACAGCCCAGTCTTCTGTGCCTCATCCAACCCGGACAACAGCGCATCAAACACTTTCCCGTCACTGAGCATCTGCTCGGTGACCGTCAAACGCTGGCCTGCAGCGTTAACCGTTGCGCTGGCGGGGTAGCGTGCCTTGACGTTGCGCCGGGCATCCAGCACCTCAAAATAGCGTCCTACGGGCCAACCTTTTAACAGGGGCAAGGCGTGCATCTGCAAGCTCGAGTTTTCGACGCTGGGGGAGGCACCGCTTTCCAACTGCCAGATAAAATCGCGAATGGACTGATCCAGCTTGAAACGCTCGTACAGATCGCGAAAACGTGCGGGAAAGGGCAAGCACTCCTGCGCCTGATAAACGCCCCAATCATGGGGCTTATCCATAATGGCCTTGATCTGTACAAGTTTGCCGGGATGGAGCGAGGGACCTGGACCTGCCGGTTTCAAGCGTGAAAAGAGATACTCCTGAGCCTCCCACTCGTCAGGCTTTTCGAACGCAAAACGCCAACATCCTTCGCCGTTATGCAGCAATTGCGGGCGATAAGCCGTGTGCCGCGACAGGTGACTGGCCCGCCATTGATCCAGTTTCGAGTCGAACGAAACCCGATGGACACGATCATTGACCTTGACGTAGGAATGACCACCCACGTTGTAGATTCCCGAATCATCCGCGACTTCGTCGTCGACAACGCTCTGATCATGGACGTACGGCGTGATATCCGGGCGCCACAGCCGCAGGTTGCCATCCGTGGCGCGTATCACTTCAAACTTGCTAAAGAAACTATCCAGGTTAAGACCGCTACGGCTCATTGCCGAACCGACAACCTTGCTGCCTGCCGCGAACACCACCATCGAGGTGATATTTTCCGCTACCACCGCCAACTGCTTGAACGCCTCTTCCTTGTCACCACGGCGCCAGTCTTCAATCCCCTCGTAGAGTTCACCGAGCATCTGGCCCACCGCCACGCCGGTCATCAATAACCCCAACTCGGGGACGACCAACCCGGCGAGGTTGAGCACCGTCAACCCGGCGTCCAAATACGCCTGCAAGCGCTGCTCGCGAACCTCCTCATCCAGATCGGCCACCGGCACCGCCAGGGTCCGCGCGTCGGCTTGCAGTTTTGCGGCGTAGGTATCAAAAAAATGCCTCGCGAGGCTGACCGTAATGAGGTTGGCGTCCAGCATCCCCAGGGTACGGGCTTGATCAAAACGGCTGAAGAACCCGACCCGGTCGCCCTGGCTCAGGTACCGGGTAAAGAAGGCCCGATACGCGGCCACTTCAAGCTTGCCCTTGAGGTAGACCTGAAAGTCATCCAGCGAGGAATACTCAAAAAATGGCCGTTCCGGCTCATTGGGCATGTAAACCACACAGGGTTCCTGCGGGTATTGCGCAATCGACCGGCTGGAAAATACCAGGATGCTCCACAGGCAGCCGCCCTGTGTGTTCAGCCCTTGCCAAGTGACCGGCCGCCCTTGAAACACCACCCCTGCGGCCTGAGCCTGGGACGGTGTCAGCTGGCGGTCCAGCAGCGTGCACACCATCTTGTAGGTGTCCTGTGAAATATCTCCCCGCATCAAGGCAATGTGAGAGTCGATTTTCACGTCCAGGGTTTTCATCCGGCCGATATCGCTCGCAACAGCATTGACGTAGGGCTTATCGCTTGTGAGGTTACTGTCCAGTTTGAGCACTTCACTGAGGTGCTGCTGATACAAGCGGCCAAGGTCCAGGGCGCGACAGCCTTGGGCAAACTCGAGGGGCGTAATGCCCACCACCCCACGAGCGCCGGACCCCGACTGCAACAGCGAGCCGGCCGGAAAGTATTGCGCTCGAGCTTCATCCTCGGAGAAATTCTGCATCGCCACCTGCAGCAGGCTGTCCTGCACCAGCCTCACGGTTTTCACGTACTTCAATGGCAAGACTTCTTTCTCGTACTCGTTGACCGCACGAATAAAAAGATCTTTTTTCGGTTCCACGGTCAGTTGCCATCGTGTCAGGCAATAGTCCTTGAGCCGCTCATTGCAAAACTCATCCAGCGCCTGCAATGGCTTCAAGCACTCGGCGGCGGTTGCCTGGGCATCTGCCACGCGTGCGGCATCTCGGGTCAGTGCATCCAACACACCCGGCGGCGCGTTGACCATCCAGCCCGGCAGCTTCTTTTGCAGTACCTGGGCTTTGTCCAGATCACCCGTCATTTCCAGTAAGGCCGCTTGCAACTGGCTCTGGGTCAACTGGTTCAGCTTGTTGTTCAAATCATCCTGGGTGCGCATCAGCAATATCCTTTATTGCCTATAAATCAAGGCATTACGATACCGCGGCCGCCTGCACGGAATTAACGCTGATTGTTGATGGGTGGAAGGACGCGCGCAGCAGTTTTTTCCATGTAAAAACTATGGGGCTACCCCCTTCGGCTAGAATGGCCACCTTGCCTTTGCCCGCTTTTATTTTATGAGCCGCCCATGAACCCCGTAACCCACGCCCAGCTCGACTGGGATGACCAAGGTCGCCCGCACTCGCGGGTCTTCGAAGACGTGTATTTCTCCGACAAGTCGGGCCTTGAAGAAACCCGCTACGTGTTCCTTGAGCAGAACCGCTTGCAGGAGCGTTTTGCCGCCCTGCCCGAGGGTGGCAGGCTGGTGATCGGAGAAACCGGGTTCGGCACCGGCTTGAACTTCCTCTGCGCCTGGCAGCTGTTCGAGCAACACGCAGTGGCCGGTGCGCGCCTGCATTTTGTGAGCGTGGAAAAGTACCCACTGAGCCCCACCGACCTGCAACGCGCCCTGGCCCTCTGGCCGGAACTCAGTGCCTTCGCCGAGCCCCTGTTGGCGCAGTACATCGCGATCCATCAAGGCTTCCAGCGCCTGGTACTGGATAACGGCCGTGTCACCCTGACCCTGCTGGTCGGCGACGCCCTGGAGCAATTGCCGCAACTGGATGCACAGGTCGACGCCTGGTTTCTCGACGGCTTCGCCCCGGCGAAAAACCCCGACATGTGGACCGCCGAGCTGTTTGCCGAACTGGCGCGCCTGGCGGCTCCGGGCTCGACCATCAGCACCTTCACCAGCACCGGTTGGGTGCGCCGCCTGATCAATGCCGCCGGGTTCAAGATGAAACGCACGCCGGGCATCGGCCACAAGTGGGAGATCCTGCGCGGTGAGTTCCTCGGTTGGCCCGAAGACACGCCACCGCCGGCCAAACCCAAACCCTGGTTCGCCCGCCCGGCGACTATCGAGGGCGAACGCCATGCGATGGTCATCGGTGCCGGCCTGGCCGGTTGCGCCACCGCTGCGAGCCTGGCTGCACGTGGTTGGCGTGTCAGCCTGCTGGAGCGCCACGCCGCCCTGGCCCAGGAAGCGTCGGGCAACCCGCAGGGCGTGCTGTACCTCAAGCTCTCGGCGCATGGAACGGCACTGTCGCAGCTGATACTCAGCGGTTTCGGTCACACCCGGCGCCTGCTGGAACACTTGCATCGAGGTGTTGATTGGGATGGCTGTGGCGTGCTGCAACTGGCATTTGACGCCAAGGAAGCTCAGCGCCAGGCGCAACTGGCCGAGGCCTTTGCGCCCCAATTGTTGCACCTGCTGGACCGTGAGCAGGCGAAACAACGGGCCGGAATCGACCTGGCTCAGGGCGGCCTGTTTTTCCCGGAAGGCGGCTGGGTGCATCCACCGGCGCTGTGCCAATGGCAGGCGGCACATCCACTGATTGAAGTGCTCACCCATCACGACGCCCTTGAGCTGCGCCGGGTCGATGATCAGTGGCAGGCGCGCGACGCCGACCGCGTGTTGGCCAGCGCGAGTGTGGTGGTGCTCGCCGGCGCCGCCGAGATCAAGCGATTCCCCCCCAGCGCCGACTTGCCGCTCAAGCGAATTCGCGGGCAAATCACCCGACTGGCGCAAACGGCAGCGAGTGAGGGGCTGGCCACGGTGGTCTGCGCCGAGGGTTACGTCGCACCCGCCCGGCTGGGTGAACACACCCTGGGCGCGAGTTTTGATTTCACCAATGAAGACCTCACGCCCACCGTCACCGAACATGCCGGCAACCTTGCGATGCTGCGGGAGATTTCCGAAGATTTGTTGCAACGCCTGGGCGCCGATCACCTGGCCCCTGAGCAACTGGAGGGTCGGGCGGCGTTTCGTTGCACCAGCCCTGACTACCTGCCGATCGTCGGGCCGTTGGCCGATCACGAAGCATTCCAACAGGCGTATGCGGTACTCGGCAAAGACGCCCGGCAAGTACCGGATACGCCTTGCCCCTGGCTGCCGGGTCTGTACATCAACAGCGGCCACGGCTCACGCGGACTGATCACCGCGCCCCTGTGCGGCGAGCTGATTGCGGCTTGGCTGAATGCTGAGCCGTTGCCGGTTCCGACCAGTGTGGCCGAGGCCTGCCACCCGAATCGGTTTGCCCTGCGCGCGTTGGTGAAAGGCAAGTCAGCGGCAAGCAAAGGGCGGCTTTAACGCCATCACGGCTATTTGCCTTATAACTTATCGGTCTAAAACTCCACGGATAGCACTGGGTCAGTTTCTGGGTACGCGCCCTTTTGGCGCATTGAATATTGACCCCTCCCCAACGGAAAAACCGGTAAGGAATTTATGTGCGGATTAGCTGGAGAATTACGTTTCGATGCCCAACCTGCCGACTTGGCGGCCATTGAGCGCATCACCCATCATTTGGCCCCACGCGGTCCCGACGCTTGGGGCTTCCAAGCCCAAGGGCCGATTGCCCTGGGCCATCGGCGCCTGAAGATCATGGACCTGTCGGACGGCTCGGCCCAACCGATGGTCGACGCCCAGCTTGGGCTGTCGCTGGCGTTCAACGGCGCCATCTACAACTTCCCGGAATTACGCGAAGAGCTCGAAGCCTTGGGCTACGCCTTCTATTCCGGTGGCGACACCGAAGTGCTGCTCAAGGGCTACCACGCCTGGGGCGAAGCACTGCTCCCCAAGCTGAACGGCATGTTTGCCTTCGCGATCTGGGAGCGTGACGCCCAGCGCCTGTTCATCGCCCGTGACCGTCTGGGCGTAAAGCCGTTGTACCTGTCGCGTACCGGCCAGCGCCTGCGCTTCGCCTCGGCGTTGCCGGCACTGCTCAAGGGCGGCGATATCAACCCGATCCTCGATCCGGTGGCGCTCAATCACTACCTGAATTTCCACGCCGTGGTGCCTGCACCGCGCACCTTGCTGGCGGGCATTGAAAAGCTGCCGCCAGCGAGCTGGATGCGCATCGACGCCAATGGCAAGACCGAACAGAAAACCTGGTGGACCCTGCCCTACGGCCCTCGTGAAGATGAGCAAAATCTCACCTTGGAAGACTGGACCGACCGCGTAATCGACAGCACTCGCGAAGCCGTGGCCATCCGCCAACGCGCCGCCGTGGATGTCGGCGTGCTGCTCTCCGGCGGCGTCGATTCGAGCATGCTCGTCGGCCTGTTGCGTGAAGTCGGCGTGCAGGACCTGTCGACCTTCTCGATCGGTTTTGAAGATGCCGGTGGCGAGCGCGGCGACGAGTTTCAGTACTCGGACCTGATTGCCAAGCACTACGGTACCCGTCACCACCAGCTGCGCATCGCCGAAAGCGAAATCATCGAGCAACTGCCGGCCGCGTTCCGCGCCATGAGCGAGCCGATGGTCAGCCACGACTGCATCGCCTTCTACCTGCTGTCGCGGGAAGTGGCCAAGCATTGCAAGGTGGTACAGAGCGGCCAGGGTGCCGACGAGTTGTTCGCCGGTTACCACTGGTACCCGCAGGTGGATGGCGCCAGCGATCCCTATGCCGCATACCGCGATGCATTTTTCGACCGCAGCTACGACGACTATGCCGCCACCGTCGCGCCCAAATGGCTGACTGCCAATGACGCTGCCGGTGACTTTGTGCGTGAGCATTTTGCAATGCCAGGCGCAGACGCTGCCGTGGACAAGGCCTTGCGCCTGGACAGCACGGTGATGCTGGTCGATGACCCGGTCAAACGCGTGGACAACATGACCATGGCCTGGGGCCTGGAAGCGCGCACACCGTTTCTCGATTACCGCCTCGTCGAACTGTCGGCACGCGTGCCGGGTAAATTCAAATTGCCCGACGGCGGCAAGCAGGTGTTGAAAGAGGCCGCGCGCCGGGTCATCCCCAGCGAAGTCATTGACCGCAAAAAGGGCTACTTCCCGGTGCCGGGCCTCAAGCATTTGCAGGGCGACACCTTGAACTGGGTGCGCGAGCTGCTGCTGGACCCGAGCCAGGATCGCGGCCTGTTCAACCCCGCCATGCTTGATCGCTTGCTGACCGACCCGCAAGGCCAACTGACCCCGCTGCGCGGCTCCAAGCTGTGGCAACTGGCGGCGCTGAACCTGTGGCTCAGCGAACAAGGAATCTGATTGATGAAACCTCTTGCAGCGGCTTACAGCCAACGCTTGCTGAAGGGCCAGGCGCCGACCTACGAACGCCTGCAAGCCCGCCTGGCTGAAGATGGCAGCCCACTGGGCGCCGAGCCGATTGCCGTGCATTGCGGCTGGGGCCGGTTGTTGATCGGCCACACGTTCCCTGACCCTGCCAGCCTGGCCGAGGAGTTGCTGAACGAGCAGGCTGGCGAGCGCGATATCGCGCTGTACGTGGCGGCGCCCCAGCAGATCCTCGGGATTGATCCGCAACAGTTGTTCCTCGACCCGTCCGACACGCTGCGCCTGTGGTTCAGCGACTACCGGCCGGCGACTCGGGTGTTTCGCGGTTTTCGTATCCGGCGCGTACAAAGCGAGGCCGATTGGGCCGCGGTCAACGTGCTCTATCAAGGGCGCGGCATGCTGCCGGTCGACGCAGAACGCCTGACGCCCCGCCACCAAGGCGGCCCGGTGTATTGGTTGGCGGAAGACGAAGACAGCGGCGCGGTGATCGGCAGCGTGATGGGCCTCAATCATCAAAAAGCCTTTCACGACCCGGAAAATGGTTGCAGCCTCTGGTGCCTGGCCGTCGACCCGCAATGCACCCGGCCCGGCGTGGGTGAAGTGCTGGTGCGCCACCTGGTAGAGCACTTTATGAGCCGTGGCCTGAGCTACCTTGACCTGTCGGTGTTGCACGACAACCGCCAGGCCAAGAGCCTCTACGCCAAGCTGGGTTTTCGCGCGCTGACCACCTTTGCGATCAAGCGCAAGAACGGCATCAACCAGCCACTGTTTCTCGGCCCGGGGCCGCAGGCGGGGTTCAACCCCTACGCGCGGATCATTGTCGAAGAGGCCCATCGACGCGGCATTGATGTGCACGTGGACGACGCGGGTGCCGGCCTGTTCACCCTCAGCCATGGTGGACGCCGCGTGCGTTGCCGTGAATCCTTGAGCGACCTGACCAGCGCCATCAGCATGACCCTGTGCCAGGACAAAAGCCTGACCCACAAGGTGCTCAAAGCCGCCGGTTTGAAACTGCCGCAACAACAATTGGCGGGCAGTGCCGACGACAACCTGGAGTTTCTCGACGAACACCAGCGCGTCGTGGTCAAGCCGCTGGACGGCGAGCAAGGCCAAGGCGTGGCGGTGGATTTACAGACGATCGAAGACGTGCAGAAAGCCATCGAAGCGGCCCGCCAGTTCGATAGCCGTGTGTTGCTCGAAAGCTTTCACGAAGGCCTCGACCTGCGCATCCTGGTGATCGGCTTTGAGGTGGTCGCCGCCGCGATTCGCCGTCCTGCCGAGGTGACCGGTGACGGCCAGCATTCCATCGGCGCCTTGATCGAAGCCCAAAGCCGTCGCCGCCAAGCCGCTACCGACGGCGAAAGCAAAATCCCGCTGGACGCCGAAACCCAACGCACCCTGCACGCCGCCGGTTACGACTACAGCAGCATCCTGCCGCGCGGGGAAACCCTGGCCGTGCGCCGCACCGCCAACCTGCACACCGGCGGTTGCCTGGAGGACGTCACGGCGATCCTGCACCCGACGCTGGTGGACGCCGCCGTGCGTGCCGCCCGCGCCCTCGATATTCCCATGGTGGGCCTGGACCTGATGGTGCCCGCCGCCGACCAACCCGAGTACGTATTTATCGAAGCCAACGAACGGGCCGGGCTGGCTAATCACGAGCCGCAACCGACTGCGGAGAAGTTTGTGGACTTGTTGTTTCCGCATAGCCAGCCGACTGCTCAATAACCCTGTGGCGAGCGGGCTTGCCCCGCGTTGGGCTGCGCAGCAGCCCTGACCCATGCACCGCAGTCTTTCAGCCAGAACTCATTGGCAGGTTTGGGGCCGCTTCGCGACCCAACGCGGCGCAAGCGCGCTCGCCACAACAAACCTGCTCGCCACACTTCATCAGGAGTCTTTATGAGCCGAACCATCCCCGAACCGGATCTCAACTACCTGCAAAAAGTGCTGCTGGAGATGCTCGCCATTCCCAGCCCCACCGGGTTTACCGACACCATCGTGCGCTACGTCGCCGAGCGCCTGGAAGAACTCGGCATCCCCTTTGAAATGACCCGGCGTGGCACCATTCGCGCGACCCTCAAGGGCCAGAAAAACAGCCCCGACCGCGCCGTGTCCGCACACTTGGACACCATCGGTGCCGCCGTGCGTGCGATCAAAGACAACGGCCGCCTGACCCTCGCCCCCGTGGGTTGCTGGTCCAGCCGCTTTGCTGAAGGCAGCCGCGTCAGCCTGTTCACTGATAACGGCGTGATCCGTGGCAGCGTGTTGCCGTTGATGGCCTCCGGGCACGCGTTCAACACCGCCGTGGATGAAATGCCGGTGAGTTGGGACCATGTGGAATTGCGCCTGGACGCCTACTGCGCGACCCGCGCCGATTGCGATTCCCTGGGCATCAGCATCGGTGACTATGTCGCCTTTGACCCGCTGCCCGAGTTCACCGAAAGCGGGCATATCAGCGCCCGGCACCTGGACGATAAAGCCGGTGTCGCGGCCCTGCTCGCCGCGCTGAAGGCCATCATCGACAGCGGCGAACCGCTGCTGATCGACTGCCACCCGTTGTTCACCATCACCGAAGAGACCGGCAGTGGTGCCGCGGCGGCCCTGCCCTGGGATGTCAGCGAATTTGTTGGCATCGACATCGCCCCGGTCGCACCCGGCCAGCACTCCAGCGAGCATGCCGTGAGCGTGGCGATGCAGGACTCCGGCGGGCCGTATGACTACCACCTGTCCCGTCACCTGCTGCGCCTGGCTTCGGATAACGACCTGCCCGTGCGCCGCGACCTGTTTCGCTATTACTTCAGCGACGCCCACTCTGCCGTAACCGCCGGCCACGACATTCGCACAGCCCTGCTGGCGTTTGGTTGTGACGCCACCCACGGCTACGAGCGCACGCACATCGACAGCCTGGCGGCGCTGAGTCGCTTGTTGAGTGCCTACATTCTCAGCCCGCCGGTATTCGCCAGCGACGCGCAACCGGCGCAGGGTTCGCTGGACCGCTTCAGCCATCAGATCGAGCATGAGACACAGATGGAGAGCGACACACGCGTGCCGTCGGTGGACAGCCTGGTCGGCCAGAAGTCCTGACACTGGCAACTACGGTCCCGGCGCAGTAGGATCGCCGGGTTCCTACCTCTGAGGCTTGTATGCTGATTCCCTACGACGCACTTGAAGTCGACACCCTCACCCGCCTCATCGAAGACTTCGTTACCCGCGATGGCACTGACAATGGCGACGAAACACCGCTGGAAACCCGCGTATTGCGCGTGCGTCAGGCGCTGACCAAGGGCCAGGCGCTGATCGTGTTCGACCCTGAAAGCGAGCAATGCCAGTTGATGCTCAAGCACGACGTGCCCAAGCATCTGTTCGACTGAACGGGGTTCACGGATTGGGGACTGCCACCGGAGGGGTGGCGGTGCCTGGGCGGTCGAGAATCTTCTGGTAAACCTCGGAGCGATGGACGTGCACCCCAGCCGGCGCGTCGACGCCGAATTTCACCTGGGAACCGTTCAACTCGAGGATGTGCAACGTAATGTCATCGCCGATGGAAATGACTTCGCCCAGGGCGCGGCTTAAGACCAGCATGGCGGGGTATCCTTTTGGAGTGACAGGACGTTGACCATGCGTGATCGGCTGGGGAGCAGCAATGGCTTGCCTCTAAATCAGGCGAGACCTACATAAACGGGTAACTTGCCTGACAGACCACATAAAAATCCCAAGCCAAATACGCTTAAACAGGCGGGAGGGGGCTTGCTCCCGATAGCGGTGATAGGTTGACGATCACTGCGCCATTGGGCGCAAGCCCTCTTTCACATTTGGACCGGCATCAGCCCTTAACCGCCTGTGCCTTGGCCCGCATCTTGTCGGCCATCTGCGTCATCTCGTCATACAACAACTGCGGATTCTTCTGCTTCAACGCCCATGCCATGCGCCCCTGCTCGTGAGGCAAGATCATGAACTCGCCTTCAGCCACGCGTTGGTAGATGTAATCGGCGATATCCGCCGCCGAAATCGGCGAGCTCTCAAGCAACTTACCCACCTGCGCCTTCATCGCCGGTGTAGGCCCGCGAAACGAATCCAACAGGTTGGTCTGGAAAAATGACGGGCACACCACGTGCACGCCCACTTCCTGCTGCTTGAGTTCCACCAGCAAGCTCTCCGACAACGCCACCACACCGGCCTTGGCCACGTTGTAGTTGCTCATCGCCGGCCCCTGCATCAATGCGGCCATTGAGGCGATGTTGATAATCCGGCCCTGGCTTTTCTCCAGCAGCGGCAGGAACGCTTTGCAGCCCTTGACCACGCCCATCAGGTTGATCGCGATCTGCCAGTCCCAGTCTTCCAGGGACAACTCAGCAAAGAAGCCACCCGAGGCGACGCCGGCATTGTTGACGATCACATCAATGCCGCCCAGCTTCACCTCACAGGCCTGGGCAAAGGCCGTGAGCTGGCTGTAGTCGCGCACGTCGCAGCGTTGGACAAACCCATCGCCACCCGCCTCGCGCACGAGCTTGAGGGTTTCAAGCAAGCCCGGCTCGCTGACGTCCGACAAGGCCAATTGCCAACCCTCGCGGGCCCAGCGCAGAGCGATTTCGCGACCCAGGCCGGACCCGGCGCCGGTGATCATCATGCGATTTTGCATAGGAAAGCTGCCTTGTGGTTCACGGAAGAAGTGATCGGCAGTGTAGCGAAGGTTTTTCCGCGACCCACGCACCATCCAATTGATGAATGCCTCGGGCAAACTTGAGGCCGGGTACGAGAGCGACTTATTGCGTAAGTTCAATCTTTTTCAACTAATACGCTGCAGGTGTGAACGCATTAAAAGAAATAAGCCGGTTTGCAAAATGCTTTAAAAAAATACGGAATCTTTTACCCCATGGCACAGTCGGATTTTATAAGGTGTCTGTCTTTAAACTGACAGGCCTACTGTTTAATCACCGGTCTTTTCAGAAGGCCTATAAGGAAAAAAACTATGAGCCTCATTCTGATCATTATCCTGATCCTGCTGTTGGTTGGCGGCCTTCCGGTATTCCCGCACTCGCGTAACTGGGGCTATGGCCCGTCGGGTATTCTGGGTGTGGTACTGGTGGTGTTGCTGGTGCTGCTGTTGCTTGGCCGGATATAAACACCGGACAAAAAAAGAGGCCTCACTGAGGCCTCTTTTTTTATGCCCGACTTATTAGTCCGGCTTGCCGTCGACCACACCGGCGGTGTTATCCAACAGGCTCTTGGTCGCCGTCTGCAGGAACGACTCGAGTTTCTGTTTCAGCGCTGCTTCGTCCGGTGACTCGGGAATCACTTTACCGGTCGGCTCAGCGCCCAGTTCGTACTCCCACAGCTTCGGTGGCATGTCCTTGGGCAGTACCAGAATGCGGTCTGCGGTAACCAACGCTACGGTCTGGTCACTGCCCGACGGCTTGATCACGCCAAAGCCCTTGTCGCCTTCCGGCAGATTCAGCAGGTCACGGCCCCAGCACTGGTGCAAGGTATCGCCACCCAGGCGGCCCATGATGGTCGGCACGATGTCGATCTGGGTGCCCACGGTGTGGTCACGCTCGCCGAACTTCTCCTGCATGCCCGGTGCAATCATCAGCATCGGTACGTTGAAGCGGCCCAGGTCCATTTCGGTGATTTGCTGTTCGTTGCCGAAGCCGTGGTCCCCCACGATCACAAACAGGGTTTCCTTGAAGTAAGGCTCTTTACGGGCCTTTTCAAAGAACTGGCCCAAGGCCCAGTCGGAGTAGCGCATGGCCGTCAAATGCTCGTTGAGGCTGCCACGGTCGGTGACTTTCTCGACCGGCAATGGCGTCGGCAATGCGTACGGCGTGTGGTTGGACAGGGTTTGCAGCAGGGCGTAGAACGGCTTGCCGCCTTCGCGGGCTTTGAGTTCTTCCAGGCCACGGTTGAACATGTCCTGGTCGGACACGCCCCACGTCGGGTCGGAGAACACCGGGTTGACGAAGTCGTTACGCCCGATGAAGTTGGTCATGCCCTGGTTGCTGAAGAAACCCGACTGGTTGTCCCAGGCGAAATCGCCGTTGTAGACATACACGTCGTCAAACTTGCGCGCACTGAGCAACTGCGGCAGGCCCGACAGCTTGTGGCTGCCTTCCGGGGTCTGCATCAGGTATTCGAAGCCCGGCAGGTTCGGGAAGCACGCCATGGTGGCGAACATCCCCTGGTGGGTGTGGGTGCCGTTGGAGAAGAAACGGTCGAACAGCAGGCCTTCCTTGGACAATTTGTCGAAGTACGGCGTGATGTTGCCCGGGCGGCCTAATGCACCCACCGAATGACCGGCGAAGCTTTCCATCAGGATCACTACGACGTTCTTGATCGGCAGGGTTTTTTCGGCCGGTGGCGTGTAGTCACGGCGAACGGCAGCCGACTCCGTATCCACCAGTTTCTCTTGTGGCAGCACCAGCATGTCACGCACGGTCTGGGTGGCCAGCGGCTGGTCCAGGGTGGCTTTCCAGATGTTCGAACGTTCTTCGGAGAAGCGCGCCTTGGCGGCGGCGATCAGCGACAGAGTGCCGTTCAAGCCCAACTGGTTGGCGAAGTTCGAATCGGTGGTGTAGACATCACCCCAGCGCAGCGGCGGGCCCTGGCGCAGGGTGCCACGGATGGCGACCACGGCGATCAACAGGCAGACCACGAATACGGCGATGCGGGTGTACCACGGCGCCACCTGGCGGGTGCCGACGGTGCCGCCGCTGAACGGGCCACGTGGGCGCGTCGCACGGTCGGCGCCTTTAAAGGCCATGCTCAGGATCAGCGTACCCACGGCCCAGGCCAGCAGGTACCGCACCACCGGGAAACCGTACCAGAGCATGCTCATCACGGTTTTCGGGTCTTCCTTCACATACTGGAAGACCAGGCCGTTGAGGCGCTGGTGGAATTCGCGGTAGAAGTCCATCTCCATCAAGCCCAGGAACAGGGCAATACTCGACGCGACGGTCAGCCACAAACGGAAAAACCCGCGCGCCGCCATGGCCCGAACGCTGAACAAGGCCAGCAGCATCGGAACCAGCGCGTACATCACAAAGCGTATGTCGAAGCGCGTGCCGTTGACGAACGCTTCGAGGAACGTCGAGGCCGGCGTGTCGAGGATCATCTCGCGGTTGTAGACCAGCAGCGCCAGGCGCAGCAGGGAGAACATCACCATCATGACCAGCGCGCAAAGCAGCGTGTATGCCAGATGGGATTTGACGGTCGGTTGCAGCAGGCGATTAGAAGCTCGCTGCTGACTCAGGGCGTCCGGGTTTGCCATGTCGTTTCAGGACCCATTGGAAGTTTAAGTTTAGAAGTAATGCAGTGGCGCCCGTCCCTCGCCCAGGCTGGCTGGGGTAGGCGGTTAGCGCGGTGGCGCAAATGGTGCCCGATCAACGGCATCAACGCTATTAATTACTGAACATATGCCACGGCCATGCGGTTAATGGCACTGGATAGAGAGCCTTGGCAGAGCCTTAAAAACCGGCGAATTGTCTTGGACGAGGTGTGAAAATTTCGTGCACCGAATAATCTCGACACACAAATCTCAGAATACGCTGGAGACAAATAGGGAGCGGGCTTGCTCGCGAAAGCGCTGCGTCAGTCAATACATCAGTGACTGAACCACCGCTTTCGCGAGCAAGCCCGCTCCCGCATTTAGTGCAGTGCCCACTCCGGATTGGAGCGGGCCCGGTGATCAGATCCGCACATTCCCGCGCGGCCCGGCAATTGCCCAGATAATCAGGCCGAGTACCGGCAGCAACAGGATCAGCAAGATCCACAACACCTTGGCGCCCGTGCTCGCGCCGCTTTTAAAGACGTTGATAATCGCCCAGATATCCAGCGCAAGGATAATCAGGCCAATCAGACCATTGAAAGTCGAACCCATGGTGTCGCTCCTAAAGTGAGGGCATGCCTCCTTAGGATAGTCAGCCGTGGCGGCGGTTCCGTTTTATTTCAGACGTGCACCGCAACACGCAGCGCTTCCAGCGACGGCTCAGCCTTGATGCCAACGTGGGCGCACAGTTCCAGCACGTGCGGCAGGTCGTTGCCGTACACCAGCACGCTCTGGATCTCGTCATCGAGCAATTGGCTGAAGTTGAGCAGCACATAGCCGCCCTCTTCCGGGCTGAGGGCGCTCATCTGGATCTGGATGCGATTGAGTGCAGTGAGGTCTTCGGTCTTGGCCAACTGCTTGGGCTTGAGGTTGAACGCCACGCCCGGGCCGAAGGACGCGACGATCTGCGCAAACAGATCGCCATAGGTGTCGGCCTGGAACAGGACGGTGTCCGGCAGGCTGCCCACCACCACCCACTCACCCAATGGAATAGGGAACGAGTCGTCGTAGTTGATATCCGGATTGGCTGCCAGAAAGGCCGCAGGGTCCGCGTAGGCCTGGGCCGCTTCTTCGGCGATGCGCGCCACCTCGTCCTCGCCCATGACGCCGGCGCTGATTTTGCTGATGAGTTCGACGAGGGCGGTTTTCATGGGAAGGTCCTGTGGCGGGCTGGTTTTTGAGGGCGCGTAGCCTACACCAGTTTTTGCAACTGCGCCGCCGTATCCGCCGCGCCCATGGTTTGCGCTGCAGCTAACGCCGTCGCGCCCTGGGCGTCAGTCGCCTTGGGATTGGCACCTTGCCCAAGCAGGTAGTCGACCATTTCTACGCGGTTGAACATCGCCGCCATCATCAGCGCGGTACGCCCATCCGACGATGATGCATCAACCGGTGCGCCACCTTCGATCAGCGCCGTGACCACGGGCAGGTTACCCTTGAATGCGGCACCGGCAATCGGCAGTTGGTTTTTGTCATTGGCGATCTGTGGGTCAGCCTTGAATTCCAGCAGCACTTTTACCGCATCGGCGTGGCCGTGGTAGGCCGCGAGCATGAGCAAGGTGTCGCCATTATGGTTGCGCAGATTGGGCGGCAAGCCTTTGGCCAGCAGCGCAGCGAGCATGGCGGCGTCGCCCCGGCGAGCCACGTCAAAGACCTGTTCGGCAAATTCGGCAGCTTCGTCTTCGGTCATTTGTTTGGGCTGGTCTGACATGTGAGGGCTCCTTGTCTGGTGTGCTTTATAGGCGCCCAGTGTCGCGACGGAGTTCCCCACTGTCATGCCTTTTTTGCCAAAAGCGGCCATAGCCAGAATCAATAACGAAATTGCCCGCCCTGGATCTGCGCCAACAGCTGGCCGGTGACCGGCACATAGCTGTCAGACCCTGGAAGCCAAACGTAGACCGGGTCATTACCGGCTTTTGCCGGGTCAAACGCCTCCTCCTTGAGCTTCACCTTCTGGTATTTGAAGGTGCCGGTGGTTTCCATCTTCACTTTGATGCGCAGAAACAACGGCACCGCGTAGTGCGGCAGTTGGCCGTGGGCAAACTGGAGCAATTCACGCATGTCCAGGGACGCCAGGGATTCGCTCGGGGTGATGGCGACCATCCCCGCCCGGCCGTTGGTGTTTTCGATCTCGACGCCATAGGCCACCACTTCGGCGATCTGCGGGTGTTGCAGCAGGACGTTTTCGACTTCGGTGGTCGAGACGTTCTCCCCCTTCCAGCGATAGGTATCGCCCAGGCGGTCAACGAACTGAGCATGGCCAAAGCCGATACTGCGCAACAAGCCGCCGGTATTGAAGTAGCGGTCACCCTTCTCGAACACATCCGTGAGCACCACCTTGCGGTTCTTTTCCGGGTCGGTGTACCCGTCGAAGGGTGATTTTTCATCAATCCGGGCCAATAGCAGCCCCTGCCCGCCCGTTTGCACCTTGCGCATCAAACCATCGCTGCCACGGATCGGTTCACCCGTGTCGTGGGCGTATTCCACCAGTGCCCAGTGCTGCAGGCAAAAGCCGATGGTGTTATCGAAATTCAGCACATTGGTGAAGCCGATATTGCCGTCACTGGCAGCGTACAGCTCGCAGATATGCTCAACGCCATAGCGTTGCTTGAACTGCGCCCAGACGCCGGGGCGCAGGCCATTGCCGACCATCTTGGTCACGCGGTTATCACGGTCCTGCGCGCTGGGCGGCTGATCGAGCAGGTAGCGGCACAACTCCCCGACATAACCCAGGGTTGTCGCGTTGAATTTGCGCGCATCGTCCCAAAACTGGCTTGCACTGAATTTACGCCGAATGGCGAACCCCGACGCGCCGACAATCGCCGAACCCCAGCACACACACAGGCCGGTGGCGTGGTACAGCGGCAACGTGCAATACAGGACATCTTGCGGCCCCATGTCCAGGGCGATGCTGCCGAAACTCACAGCGGTTTTGGTCCAGCGGCCGTGTTTCATGATCCCGGCCTTGGGCAAGCCCGTAGTGCCGGAGGTGTAGATATAGAAGCACGGGTCGTTGAAAAAGATTTGCGCAGTGCTGGTGGGGTTGCTCACCGCGCATTCGGCGCTGGCCACCATCAGGTCGATGTAACCTTCAGGCACCGCACTTGATGGTTGATCGGCGACAAACCAGGTGCGGTCGGCCTTAATCGCGACGTGCTCACGCACCGCAGAAAAGGCAGGCACCAACTCCGCCCCCACGACAATGGCCACCGGGGTCACCAGATTCAGGCTGTGCACCAGCGCCGCCTGGGTTTGCGAGGTATTGAGCATTGCGCAGATACCACCCAGCTTCGCCACGGCCAATACATTGAGCAGTAATTCAGGCCGATTCTCGATAAACAGCGCAACCACATCACCCTTGCCGATGCCCTGCGCGTGCAGATGATGAGCGATACGATTGGCGCGCTGGTTGGCTTCGCTGTAGCTGAGCACACTGTCGCCGTACAACAACGCAGCACCGTCGGGATTACGCAGCACAGCCTGCTCGAACTGCCACCCGAGGCCGCAAGGTTGCCCCGGGTCAGTGACATTCGCGGCACGCATCCCGCGTACCACGCGCGGCAGGGCGCGAACAATCGCGGGCACCTTTCGCAGCATTTTGCCCCAAGTGATCATGTCGTCTTGCGGATGGCTCATGGCGGAACGTCCTTTTTTCTTGTTCTTCGTATGATCCAGGAACAGCGGTGACGCAGTAGGCGGCACGCCGAATACCTTGCAGGAAAATACGCCTGCCATTCTTTGGCTGTACATGCAGGATTTGAAAAGTTTTGTATCCCGTGCCGGCGGCCACAAAAAAGGAATTTTGCGCAGCCATCAAAGTCATTATCAGTAATGAAGGGCTGAAACGGGTGGCCCGAACAACGCAAAATGCAGGATGCACGATGGCCATTCATGCATTTTGCACGAAACTGAAAATCTTGAAAATTTTTAAACTGTTGATTTACAACGATTTTTTATAAATCTGAATACTGGCACAATCACTGCACCTATCTCTCCATGCTTGCCAACTTGAGCCAACGGAGCTGATAGACATGAGCCTGATCCAAGATAAATTCGCTTCTGTATTCTCCCAATACGACGTCACCACTCAGCCACGTCCTGACGGCGGTATCCTGCTGACCCTGCGCAACAGCGAAGGCAAACAAGTCAAGCGCTCGATCTCATACCAACAGTTGCACACTGCTGACCAACTGACGTGGGTGATCAGCGCCATTCGCCGCGACTTGGCCGAACAAGCCAGCGATTTGCCCCAGATTTCGATGCTGCAAAGCCAGAACCGCTTTGCCCTGCCGACTTACCATTCGGCATAAGCAACACCGAAGCAACACCGATAAAAAAAGGGCCGCGACGCCATTAAGCGTCGCGGCCCTTTTTTATACGTTCAGCACAGCCTTTTATACGTTCAGCACAGCCCCTGGCGCGTCGCTTCATTTATCGCCTGCACGCGGTTGGTGACGTCCAGCTTGCCGTAGATATTACGCAGATGGAATTTCACCGTGGCTTCAGAGGTGGCGCGAATCTGGCTGATTTCCCAAACCGTCTTGCCTTCAGCAGCCCACCGCAGGATTTCCAGCTCGGTCGGTGTGAGGGGTTTGCCGCCCAGGCTCAGACGTCTTCTAACGCCCACAGGCTCGGTCACCGGCGTACGACACGACTCCTCTCGGCCACTCATTGATCTCTCTCCTGTAGTAGTGGATGCCTTATCACCTTTCGGATTCCTGCTATTGACAGGTGATATAAACATCAAGTCAGGAGAGAGTTACATAACGAATGGAATCAAGGCATAAGTCGCCGCATAAACAGCGATGCCTTACAGATAATTAGGCTTATTCCCACAGCAACTTCCAAATTGTCGGGATTGCATATTTAGATACGTGTACTTAGTCGTCCAATCCGGGAATACGAGCAGCCATATCGCTGCCGGTGAATTCAGGCACTGCGCCGTCAGCGCTGTTGAACAGGCGCAATGTCACACAGTGCGGATTTTCGCCCATGTCGAACCAATGGGGCGTTCCGGCCGGGATCACCAGCAGGTCATTTTTCTCACAGCGTACGGCGTATATGTACTCGCCCACGTGCACAGCAAACAGGCCTACGCCGGCGATGAAAAAGCGCACTTCGTCGTCGCTGTAGCGGCGCTCCTCAAGGTACTGGGCACGCAGCTCGGCTTTCTGTGGGTGGTCGCTCGTCACGCTGAGCACTTGCACAGAGGCGTAACCCAGAGCATTGATCTGCTCCTGGTAGGCAGCGATCATTTCAGCGTCGCCGGCGCCCTTCTCGATGGGGCTGGGCTGCCAACGTTCGAACCGCACGCCATGCTCGGCCAGGGCCGCAGCGATATCGTCGAAATGGGTCAGGACCTTGTTCGGGGTGTCCGGTGTGGCGACGTGGTAAACAGCTACATAACTCATTGCACGGTTCCTTGGTTCGGCTCTTGCAATCGAAGGCCAATGATAACGGCGGCGGCCAGGGCCGCGATGCTGGCGATGCTGAACGTCAGGGTCGGCCCCAGCAGATTCCAACTGTAACCGGAATACAGGGCCCCCAAGGCGCCCCCGGTACCGGCCAAGGCAGCATAGAGCGCCTGGCCCTGGCCTTGTTGTTTATCGCCGAAACTACGTTGCACAAAAGCAATGGCCGCCGCATGAAAGCTGCCGAAGGTGGCGGCGTGCATCACCTGCGCCAGCAGCAGCACCCAGAAGAATTCAGCGAATGAGCCCAGCAGCAACCAGCGTACCGACGCCAACAGGAAACTGGCCAGCAGCACCCGTCGCACCGAAAAGCGCGTGAGGATGCGGCTCATGGCCAGGAACATCAGCACTTCCGCCACAACGCCCACTGCCCAGAGCAGACCAATCACGCCACGGCTGTAGCCCAAATGCTCCAGATGCAGGGTCAGGAAGGTGTAATACGGGCCGTGGCTCATTTGCATCAACGCCACGCAGGCATAAAACGCCAGGACACCGGGGCTGCGCAGCTGCTTGAGAAAACCGTCGCCGGCCAAACGATTGCCATGGCTGACAGGCTGCGCATTCGGCACCCACAGGCTGGCGCCGATGATGCCGGCCATGATCACCACGACCACCACCGGGTAAATGTCCAGGCTCAGCCAGTCGAAAAGGCGGCCCATGATCACCACGGTGAGAATGAAACCGATCGAGCCCCACAGGCGGATCTGACTGTAGCGCGAGGTCTGCTTTTGCAGGTGCGCCAGGGTAATCACTTCAAACTGCGGCAACACCGCGTGCCAAAAAAACGCGTGCAACGCCATGACCAACGCCAGCCAGGCATAGGTCTTGCTGACAAAAATCAGCGAAAAACTTGCCAGGGTGCACACCGCGCCAAATCGCACGATGGCCAGGCGTCGGCCGGTATGGTCGCCCAACCACCCCCACAGGTTCGGCGCCACGCAGCGCATCAGCATGGGGATGGCCACCAGCTCGCCGATACGCGCGCTGGAGAACCCCAGGTGATCGAAGTACAGCGCCAGGAAAGGGGCCGTCGCCCCCAGCAGGGCGAAGTAAAACAGGTAGAAGCTGGAGAGTCGCCAGTACGGGAGCGCTGTCACGGTCAAGCCGTCACAGCTGGCCCAGTATCGGAGTGCTCACGCGCACATCGGCATTTTGCCCACGGTTGCGCAGCAGGTGATCCATCAACACGATCGCCATCATCGCCTCGGCAATCGGCGTGGCACGGATGCCGACGCACGGGTCGTGGCGGCCCTTGGTGATGACGTCGACCGGGTTGCCGTTGACATCAATCGAACGGCCCGGCGTGGTGATGCTCGACGTTGCCTTGAGGGCCAGGTGCGCCACAATCGGCTGGCCGGAAGAGATACCGCCGAGGATGCCACCCGCGTTGTTGCTGAGGAAACCTTGCGGTGTCAGCTCATCGCGATGCTCGGTGCCTCGCTGGGAGACACAGGCAAAACCGGCGCCGATTTCCACACCCTTGACCGCATTGATGCTCATCAACGCGTGGGCCAGTTCGGCATCCAGACGGTCGAAGATGGGCTCGCCCAGGCCAGGCTTCACGCCTTCGGCGACTACCGTGATCCTGGCACCGACCGAGTCCTGATCGCGACGCAACTGGTCCATGTAGGCTTCCAGCTCCGGCACCTTGTCCGGGTCGGGGCTGAAGAACGCGTTGTCATCCACACTGTCCCAGGTCTTGAACGGGATCTCGATCGGGCCCAATTGACTCATGTAGCCACGGACAACAATGCCCTGGGTGGCCAGGTATTTCTTGGCAATGGCACCGGCGGCCACGCGCATGGCGGTCTCGCGGGCCGAGCTGCGGCCGCCGCCACGGTAGTCGCGTTCGCCGTATTTGTGATGGTAGGTGTAGTCGGCGTGGGCCGGGCGGAACAGATCCTTGATTGCCGAGTAGTCCTTGGACTTCTGGTCGGTATTGCGGATCAGCAAGCCAATGGCGCAACCGGTGGTACGGCCCTCGAACACGCCGGAGAGAATCTCGACTTCGTCGGGCTCCTGGCGCTGGGTCGTGTGGCGGCTGGTGCCGGGCTTGCGGCGATCGAGGTCGCGCTGCAGGTCTTCCAGAGACAGCTCGAGGCCGGGCGGGCAGCCGTCGACAATGGCGACCAACGCCGGGCCATGGCTTTCGCCCGCGGTGGTGACAGTGAACAGCTTGCCGAAGGTATTGCCGGACATGCAGGGCGCTCCGTGAAATCAGTTGAATCAAGTCAACCGTAATAACTTAAGGCCGCCAGTATACGCAGGCTAACCGACTAGTTCATCCTCGAAACCTTACCGGTAGACGTTGGTCCAACCGGCACCTTCCCAATGATGGCGCGATGATGCTGCGAGTTTTGCTTTTGACCCTTACCCTGTTTTCCAGTATTGGCTTCGCCGCCTCCCCTGTCGTGCTGCAACGGCCTATCAGCCTGGACACCGGCAGCGGCGAGCTGTTTGGCTCGCTCTTGCTGCCCAAATCCGACAAACCCGTGCCCGTCGTGTTGATCATCGCCGGCTCCGGCCCGACCGACCGTAACGGCAACAGTGCAGATGGCGCGCGTAACGACAGCCTCAAGCGCCTGGCCTGGGTACTGGCCCGCAATAACATCGCCAGCGTGCGCTATGACAAGCGCGGCGTGGCCGCCAGCCTTGCCGCCACCCCCGATGAGCGCAACCTGACCCTGGATGCCTACGTGGCCGACGCCGTCGCCTGGGGCAAACTGCTCAAGGCGGATAACCGGATGGGCCCGCTGATTGTGCTGGGCCATAGCGAAGGCGCGTTGGTCGCGGCCCTCGCCGCACCGCAACTCGACCCGGCTGGCGTTATTTCCCTGTCCGGCAGCGCACGACCGGTGGACCAGGTGATTCGCCAGCAACTGGCCGATCACCTGCCCCCTGCCCTGTTGCTGCGCAGCAATGAAATTCTCGACCACCTCAAGGCCGGCCAGGTGGATGCCGATGTACCGCGCCCGCTGGAAGGTATTTTCCGACCCAGCGTGCAGCCTTATCTTATTAGCCTGTTTCGCGCCGATCCGTCGGCTGCCTTCGCCAAACTGAGCATGCCGGCGCTGATTATCCAGGGTACCAACGACATTCAGGTAGGCGTGGCCGATGCCCGACAATTGAAAAATGCCAAGCCGGACGCGCAACTGACGGTAATCGAAGGCATGAACCATGTGATGCGCATCGTGCCCAAGGACGTGAAGGAGCAACTGGAGTCCTACAACGATCCGAAACTGCCCCTCGCCGCTGAGCTGGGCCAGCGCATCGTGCGCTTTATCGACGGACTTCAACCCCATTAAGCGACTATTTGCCTCCAGTCCTGCAAAAAACGGCCGATAAGCCCAGGGTCAACAGTAAAAAGACTGTCGACTCGCAGGGCTTGGACAGGATCGCGCCGCATGACAACCACCGAAGCAACACCCGAATCGACCGCCGACACCCCGGCTGAACAAACCGAGGCCGTCGAGGCAGCGGCACTGCCGTGGGCGGACGTACAGGCCGAACATTTCAAGATGCTGCGCCTGGCGCCCCTGGCCACGGATCGCGCCACCGGCGTGCGGCCGTTACGTTTCGTGCAATTCGGCTATGCCGAGCGCAATGATAAACACCACAGCCTGTTGCGCATGGTCATCCAACTGCCAGGCCAGCGAGTACGTCGCGAGCAGAACCACCTGGATATCTGGGTCGATCACGATACGCACCGCGTGCATTTCGGCCCGGGCAACAGCCTGGAAATCGAACCGGCCAACCGGGGTATCGGTCGTTTCCTCGTCGCACAAGGCGCGGCGTGGGCA
Source organism: Pseudomonas sp. O39 (assembly GCF_045447295.1). NCBI lineage: Bacteria > Pseudomonadati > Pseudomonadota > Gammaproteobacteria > Pseudomonadales > Pseudomonadaceae > Pseudomonas > Pseudomonas sp. O39. The sequence goes on along the minus strand of NZ_JBJGXV010000002.1, from coordinate 218,514 downwards.
AAAAAGAAATGGTCACATTACCGCGTCGACGGTGTGGACCTGGCTAACAAGGATGCACTCAACGAAGCCACGCGCCTGCGCCGCGATCACTTCCTGCGTATCCAGGGCTTTGATGTGGCTTATGCCGATGTACAGCACCTCAAAGGCAATGTGCAGCCGGGCAAGGTCAGCGAAGTGCTGGACAGCTGGAACACCGAGAAGGTGCAGTTCGTGGAAATCCTCGAAGCTGCGCAAATGCTCCAGCAAGCTGAACAGAACCTCGCCGAGCAGGAAGTAAAGCTGCGCAAGGAAGAGGAAAAGGTCACCAAGTTCAAGCGTGAGGACAGCGGTTTGCGCTTTACCATCACCTGCCTGGTGGCGTTTACCGTGTTTCAGGCCGGGTTGCTGATCTGGATTGCGACACACCGATAACAGGCTGGAATGCAAACAAACAGGTGGGAGCTGGCTTGCCTGCGATGGCGGTGGGCCAGTTAGCACTTGTGCCACTGATATACCGCCATCGCAGGCAAGCCAGCTCCCACATTGATCGTGTTTCTTCAGCTGAATCGGGTTAAACCCGAGCCGCAAACACTGCCTGATGTTCCCGGCACTGTTCAGCCGTCAACATGAACACGCCATGCCCACCGCGCTGGAATTCCAGCCAGGCAAAGTCCACTTCCGGGTACAACGTCTCAACGTGCACCTGGCTGTTGCCGACTTCGACAATCAACAAGCCTTTCTCGGTCAGGTGGTCTGCGGCCTCGGCCAACATGCGTCGAACCAGGTTCAAGCCATCATCACCGCAGGCCAGGCCCAGTTCCGGCTCATGCTGATATTCATCCGGCATGTCGGCGAAGTCCTCGGCATCCACATATGGCGGGTTGGACACGATCAGGTCAAAACGCTGGCCCGGCAGACCGTCGAAGCCGTCGCCCTGCACGGTGTATACGCGCTCATCAACGCCATGGCGCTCGATGTTCTGGTTGGCCACTTCCAGCGCTTCGAAGGACAAGTCGCCCAGCACCACTTCAGCGTCCTGGAACTCATAGGCACACGCGATGCCGATGCAACCGGAGCCGGTGCACAGGTCGAGGATGCGCCCCGGCGGCTGGGCCAGCCACGGTTCGAAGCGGTTTTCGATCAGTTCGCCGATCGGCGAGCGCGGGATCAACACACGCTCATCGACAATAAACGACATGCCGCAGAACCAGGCTTCTTTCAACAGGTAAGCGGTAGGCACGCGCTCATGGATACGGCGGTGCAGCAAACGCTGCACGTGGGAGATTTCTTCTTCTTCAAGGTTGCAGTCCAGGTAGCTGTCGGCGATTTCCCAAGGCAGGTGCAAGGCGCCGAGCACCAATTGCCGGGCTTCGTCCCAGGCGTTGTCGGTGCCATGGCCGAAAAACAGGTCTTCCCCATGGAAACGGCTGACAGCCCAACGGATGTGGTCGCGCAATGTGCGCAGGCGGGATGTGATCACGGGGGCAAGCTCCTGGAAAAAACGACTGGCGATTCTAACAGCCTTCGCCTGTACCGACGATGGATGAAAACCCTTCGCCACCCGTCGGAATTCATCCAATTTGCCATCGTTGCACTAAACAAGCCGCCCACTTGACATGGCTGTGAGCCAACAACGGCGTACCTTACGATGGTAGCGATTCACAGAACCGCTCAGCCAGTGGACAATGTCACAAAAGCCCCCCTCACAGGAGCCCCAGAATGTCCGTTCCAAAGACGATGTTTCAACTCAGCGGTCGCGGTTATGCAGCAGCCAACCTGAACCATGCGACCCTCGTGATCATCGACGCCCAGAAGGAATACCTCAGCGGCCCACTCGCCCTCTCAGGCATGGACGCGGCGGTCGCCAACATCCAGCAACTGGTCGCCGCAGCGCGCAACGCCGGGCGCCCGATCGTGCACGTACGTCACCTGGGCACCGTCGGTGGCCTGTTCGACCCGCAGGGCGAGCGTGGCGAATTCATTCCCGGCCTGGAGCCGCTCGGTGACGAAACCATTATCGGCAAGCTGCTGCCGAGCGCTTTCCACGGCACCGGCCTGGAAAAGCACTTGCAAGACCTGGGCTCCCTGGACTTGATCGTCTGCGGTTTCATGAGCCACTCCAGCGTCAGCACCACCGTGCGCGCCGCCAAGAACCTGGGCTTTCGCTGCACCCTGGTGGAAGACGCCTGCGCCACCCGCGACCTGCCCTACAAAGGTGGCATCCTGAGTGCCGAGCACGTACAGCAGACTGAAATGGCCATCATGGCCGACAACTTCGCTACCCTTGCGTCAACCAAAGATCTGATCTGATCGCCCCTCGGATGAGCGGCGCGGCGTGTTTATTGCCCCGCTCATCCGCAAATGCCTGTCATTTGCTGCAATTGCCTCAGGCACAGGAACAACCTGTGTATCTTCCGGTCGAAGGGCCGATACCCTGGAGGAAAGGTCGGAATGAAGATATCCGATGGTTTTGATGCTCGTCGCTTGCGCCCAAAGGGGCCGAGCAACTGGCGTCTGCGCCTGGTGGCCGGCTTTGCCGCGCTGCTGGCAATTGTAGGTCTGCTGCTGGCGGGTGCCGGTGGCGCCGGTTTGTTTGGTCATTCGCCGGCCCTCGGCGAGCTGAATGCCAGCCCGGGCGGCTCGGCTATTCTGTTGGGAATCGGGCTGCTGGTGCTGTGGTTGGGCGTATGGTTGTGGCGTCGCAGCCGTCGGCGCATGCGCCAGCCGTTGTCGCTGAACATCGCTTCGCACCTGATGAAAAAGCACGACTGATGGCGCATGGATAGCGTTTCCTGCGCCCTGGCCGCCGCGATTTAGGTAAACTGCCCGCCCTTCGCGGAGGCTGACATGCAAGACGACGATTTTTCCCTGTTCAAAAACGAGCTGCGCGGCGTCAAGCCGATCAAGCACGACCGCGCCGACACCGGCAAACCCAAGACCGACCGGGCACAGATCGCCAAACTGCGCCAGGCTGCGACCGTGCGCACCGATGCCACTACCGTGGACGGCCTTTCGGACCAGTTCGTGATCGACGTAGGCCCCGAAGATGAGCTGATGTGGGCCCGCGACGGCGTGCAGGAAAGCCAGATGCGCAAGCTCAAGATCGGTCAGATCCCGTTCGAAGGCAGCCTCGACCTGCACGGTATGAACGTGGAAAAAGCCCGCGAAACCCTCTGGGCCTTTCTGGCCGAAGCAACCAAATTCGAAATCCGCTGCGTGCGCGTCACCCACGGCAAGGCCGTGCGGCTGGATGGCAAGCGGCCGATGATCAAAAGCCACGTCAACACCTGGCTGCGTCAACATGCCCAAGTGCTGGGTTTTACCTCTTGCCAGGCCCGCCACGGCGGCGCCGGTGCGGTGTACGTGATGCTCAAGCGCACCATGATGGAAGGGCGTGACGAGTAACAAGTGCCATCGTCAGGCTTGCAGCGATGTGTCCGCCACCGTAACCTTGCGCTTTGCGAAAATCCCACAGGTAGTTTCATGTCCCTGGAACAGAATTACACCGCGATTCTAAAGGGGTAAGGCAAAGTATCAATAGTCAATTAATCCGGGGACTTGCTTACTCCAGTGTTACCCGGTTTTGACCTGATTTACACGGTCATTGGTACAAAAACTGATACGAGATCCATCCCCTCTCCGGCATCCTGCCGATGAACACCACTCCCAAATCTGAAACACCTCGGGTACTGTATAGACATACAGAATTCAGATTGGCCCAACATGAACCTCGACGAAGACACCTCAGCGTGGCCTGGCTGCCCTACGCCCTTGGAAATGTAAAAAAAACCAGTGCTCTCTGCTCGAGGAGGAACTCAGCGAGACAGAGGCGCTGCTGCGCAAGGCCTGAAAGAACATCGCCGGGCTGGTCCAGATGAACGACGCGCTTTCCACCGGCAAAGCAGAGGCTGAGGAGTTCCTCAAGAAAGCGCTGACCGAGATCGTAGAGCTCAAAGAGCGATGCTCCGAACCCGCCACCCTGGGAATGAAGCTCGTCACCGAACAGCGCGACTACCTGCTCAGGGAGAATCAGCGGCTCTTGATGGAGCTGAATGGGCGCACTACTGACAGGCCTCAACTGCCGCAATCAACTGACGCTCGTAGCCAATCCGCTGCCGACGCTCAGTCAGAAGCGCCCGCACCTTGAGTTCCAGTGTGTCGGACTTTGTCAGGCCTTGCGCCGCCCACGGGGGGATTCCGACATCTTTAGTCTTGCAGGGGACCAATACCGGTACCTCTACGCGAACGGTCCGTACCTCGGGTGGGCGTCCTGCACAACCGGCTAACACCACCAGCAAAGCCTTCATAGACTCAACTCATTATCGATGATCGCGCTTGCAGCATGGGCGGGATCACCGCCGGTTCGCTCGCGCAAAAGGTTATTGGCTGCCTCGTATTCCGGCTGGGACTCCTGCCGGGGCTTCCCCTGCGCCAATGCGGCGTTCCGCTCCCGCAGCTCACCGGCCTGCACCAGTTCGCCAAGCTTTCTGCCCTGCCCACCGGCCAGCGCCTCAAGGTTTTCCTGTGCTGCCTTGGTGCTGGCCCGGTCGAGGCTGGCCGTGTCGAGCAGCGGACGGTAGTGGCGCGCAGCGAGCCATACCCCGGCGCCCGCGCCCGCGCCAACCGACAACCGCCAACCGCCAACCGCCAACCGCCAACACCAGAAGAGCGGCCAGGACCAACACGTCAAGCTTCTGCACCGCCGTAATGCGAGCACCTTCAGCGCCATGTCGTACAGCCCCTGGCGATCGGCCTGGCCGGTGAGCCCGCCGTTGATACGCCGAGTGATCTTCGCGAAGTCCTTCTGGTCCGCCAGGGTGTTCAGGCCGAGCCTGGACCAGAACCACGCTGCCGACATTGCAGCGTGCTGCGGCTGCTCGAGCAGCTCGGGCTTGTTCATCAGATCCAGGCCCAGCGCATCGCCGCACGCCGCATAGTTGGCCCGGCCGGTGACTTGGATCAGGCCACGGCCACGGTATTTGAAGCCATCGCCATTGACCGTATTGCCCAGATCGGCGCGCCCTTCATACCCGGCCTGCTTCGCCGTCGGCCCCCACAACTCTTTCAGCCAGCGGAACTGCCCCGACTCATGCCCTACCTGAGCGATGAAAGCGGCCATGCGCAGTCGCGTGACGATTCCGTACTTGGCCATGGCCGTATGCAATACAGGAACAAAAACGCCGGCTTGGCGGCCGGCGTTCGGGAGTATCTGCTGCAGCTGCTGCTCAGTGATCGGCATGCTTTTCTCCAGGCACAAAAAAGCCCGCACGGTGGCGGGCGTTACTCAAGCGGGTTACGATACGCGCCCCTTGAATTCAGGAATGAATCGTGATTGAGAAACGACAACTGGATGCGCTGACATCTCTCCGCTTTTTTGCGGCGGCGATGATAGTCCTGACGCACGCCCACCCTATATTTGGTTCTTTCGGATTAGCAGAAGCCGCTCCACTTGGTCAGGGGGTATCATTCTTTTTTGTTTTAAGCGGGTTTATTCTTGCTTATAACTACCGTGGATTTTCAAAAGACGGTTCAATCGCGAGGTTTTTGGTTGCCCGTTTCGCCCGTGTATGGCCTCTGCACTTCGTAACTTGCATCATATGGATAGGGCTAATATTCCACTTCGACAGGTATACGTATTTCGGCGGCGCAGTTGGCATGGAAAGGCTTTTAGCCAACCTAACCCTCGTTCAGTCTTGGATACCACTTAAGCTATGGGCCCTATCATTCAATGGAGTAGCTTGGAGTATTTCTAACGAGATGTTCTTCTACCTTCTGTTCCCGGTTTTTATTGGGCTATGGAGCAAGCATTGGGCGAAAATGTTTTTCGCTGCAACTTTGGTAGTTGTAGCTTTTATCTGGGCAGGCAATTTACTAGAGCTTAAATCGGCAGACTCATTTAACGGCGTGAGCTTGTTGGGTACGATCTACTTCAACCCGCTGGTTCGTGTGTTTGAGTTCATGTTCGGTATTTTCCTGGCTAAGGTGTTCATGACACCACTGGTTCATGACTTCAAAACCACCACGCTGGGCTGGCTGTACCTTGAGCTTATGGCGCTTTCATTGGCTGTCGTTGGTATGTTGCTAGCTGGTAACCCAAGCCGCATCGCGGACACATTCGGAACTGCTGCTGGGTACTACTTTCAGCGTGAAGGTATATGGTTGTTGTGGGGCCTATTGATCCTCGTGTTTGCTTTGAGCAAGGGGCCAATCGGAGCGATTCTGTCTACTAAGCCCTTAGTGTTCTTGGGTGAAATCAGCTTTTCTCTGTACCTAGTACACGCCATTATTATTACGTTTATTGAGCCTCATGCCGAAGCTATCAAGCCTTACGGACTGACAGGTTATGCAATTTTCTGGGGTGTCGCATTGTTATCATCTGTCTTGCTTTACAAGGGCGTGGAAGATCCATGTAGGCACCTGATCATGAACGCATGGGATCGTCGCCATACATCCCATATCGAAAACTTCAAAGCGAGCTACAAACCTGTAGCTATAGTAAGCGCTTCTCTAATAGCAATTGCTGTTGCAGTAATTCATATAAACAGGATTTAAAAATGAAAAAGTATTGGGCAATCCCAGCTATAGCAGTGACAGCAATTGCAGCCATCATGATTTACTCGATGGCAAGCATTGAAAAGCCGAAGGTTGTCGATGGTCGTGCAGCTTTTGCAGACGGCACAACTATCACTCAAATTAAGTTTGAGTCGTCTGATGCAGAGGACAAGCACAAGGTAGCGGTTCTGACTATCACGCCTGGCACAGAGAAAGGCCTGAGCTTTGCTGTTCACCTGAATGACTCTAGCAAAAAGATTTTTTCAAACGTCGGTGACTTCCCCCTGACAAAATACTGCAAGGGCGATACAACATTGGAGTGCTCCATTCCTATTTCTCGCGAGGAACTCGATAAGTCCGTAACCATGGGTATTGCCGCGTACGCTATCCCAGGCCAGCTTATCGCTGTTACTGATGGGCAGTCTGACTGGGACGGTCACCGCGCACTATTCCAGACCCTGGCTTATCACGGCGTTTATTGACAAAAAATTCGAATAGACCCGCCGCTTGGCGGGCCTTTTTTTGACTAACTTTTGAGTGCCCACTGAAGCGCGCTCATGTTGATGTAGACCAGATTGGCTACGGGTGCCTGCGTGTATACCGAGCCGACAGGGTCAACTCTCAGAAGAACCTGCAGGCTGTAGCTCAGGCTTCCAGGAGTTCCAGCAGGTGCTCCTGCGCACCATAGGAACAGCTGCTGCTGAGGCGCATAGCAGGTCGGCAGTTTGAAAAGCACGGTGCCGAGCGGTGTGTTAGCCGGCGAAGGGATACTATAGTCATTCGCCATGTAAAACTGGTCGCCACGTACCCCAAACGCGCACCTTACCTGATTGCCGCAAGTGGCTTGCTGCGCTGCAGGAATCCACCTCTGATTTATAGACCGCAGATCAATTGTAGTGGTTTAATGAAACCGGACACCCATTTAGGCGAGAATGCTCGCCAGATCGAGGTGTCAGATGACCAAACAACGCCGTTCCTTTACTCCTGAATTCAAGCGCGAGGCTGCTGATCTCGTGCTCAAATAAAACTACAGCTACATCGAAGCCAGCCGTTCACTCGGCATTGGCGAGTCGGCATTGCGCCGCTGGGTTGACCAGATTCAGAAAGAACATAAAGGCATCACCCTGCAGAGCAAGGCGCTGACGCCGGAACAGCAAAAAATTCAGGAACTGGAGGCCCGAATCGCTCGGCTTGAGCGAGAGAAATCCATACTAAAAAAGGCTACCGCGCTCTTGATGTCGGAAGATCACGAGCGTTCGCGCTGATTGACCAGTTGAGCGCCCATGAGCCGGTTGATTGGCTGTGCAAGGTGTTTGACGTCACTCGCTCGTGTTACTACGCCCAGCGCCTGCGGCGCCGCACGCCCGACGTTGAACGGCTTCGATTGCGTAGTCACGTCAGTGAGCTGTTCTCGCAAAGTCGTAGCTCTGCGGGCAGTCGCAGCATCCTGTCGCTGATGCGTGAAGACGGTGAGCAACTCGGTCGATTCAAAGTGCGTAGCTTGATGCGCGAGCTTGATTTAGTCAGCAAACAACCCGGCTCCCATGCCTACAAACGAGCAACAGTAGAAAGACTCGATATCCCGAACACATTGAACCGCGAGTTCGATGTGCCAGCGCCCAATCAAGTCTGGTGCGGCGATATCACCTACATTTGGGCGCAAGGAAAGTGGCATTACCTGGCTGTCGTCCTGGATCTTTGCACGCGTCGGATCGTGGGTTGGGCGCTGTCGGAAAAGCCAGACGCTGAGCTTGTGATCAAAGCGTTGGATATGGCCTACGAGCAGCGTGGCAGGCCTTCGGATCTGCTATTCCACTCGGACCAAGGATCGCAATATGCAAGCCGACTCTTTCGCCAGCGGTTGTGGCGATACCGCATGCGCCAGAGCATGAGTCGACGAGGAAACTGCTGGGATAACGCACCGATGGGTTGGCTCCAGCGCGGGCCGAGGAGAAACTTAACGTCGTGTCCGGGATTAGTTGACCACTACAGCCCAGACCTGGCTCGACAGCCGGGAAGTGGTCGGGGGCACCCGAAAAAACTACCGGATATCCCTCAACCTTTACTGGATGCCGCACCTTGCGCTGCTTCCGATCGACCAGATCACTTCGGCAATGCTCCGAAAAATAGCCGGAGAGACGCCGTGGAAGTCGTCGACGGTAAAGCGCTCGGCGATCCAGCTCCTGCACACGATGTTCGAGTGCGCAGTGAGCGATGAGCAGATCACCAGGAACCCGGTCCGCCCGATTGAGCTGCCGGTGAAGGCAAAGAAACCGGTGGACCCTTTCACAGTAGCGGAGGCGGATTTGATCATCGGGCACCTTCACGAGGTGCTGACCGGTTCAATGCGCGTTTACGCGGCCTATTTTGAGTTCGCGTTTTACACCGGCATGCGGCCAGGGAAGATAGCAGCGTTGCGCTGGGATGAGGTGGACATAGATGGGCGTGTCGCCAATGTTTGCAGAATAGTGGCTGACTACAAGATCGAAGAGCGCACAAAAAACCGTGAAGCACGGCGAGTCATGCTGAATAGCAGGGCATTAAATGCCGTTGAAATGGCCAAGAGCGTGGCCGGTTTGAGGGCGAAACAGAGCAGGCGTCAGCACAAGCAATCGCCGTAGGTCTTCCCGCCTACCAAGAACTTCGAGTTCATCCAACAGGCCAGCGTGACTGACAAGCACTTCAAGGCGGCGCGGGTCGCGTTGAAGATCAGGGCCAGACGGCAATACAACTGCCGCCACACTTACGCTACCATGTGCTTAATGGCAGGCATGAACCTTGGGTTCATTGCTAATCAGCTCGGTCACAGCATGCAAATGCTGCTGACGACTTACGCCCGGTGGATCAACTCCAGTGAAGATTGGAGCGAAGTCGGGAAGCTTGAGCAAAGCCTGAATGGTACAAAATTGGTACAGACTGAAACCGTACCCCTCTAGAACCCATACGGAATAACGCTCTGTGACATTGGAACAGAATTACACCGCGATCCTCGGCCAGCTCGGCGAGGACGTTTCCCGCGAGGGCCTGCTCGACACGCCAAAGCGTGCCGCCAAGGCGATGCAGTACCTTTGCCGCGGCTATGAACAGACACTGGAAGAAGTCACCAACGGTGCCTTGTTCAGCTCCGACAACAGCGAAATGGTGTTGGTAAAGGACATCGAGCTGTACTCGCTGTGCGAACATCACCTGCTGCCGTTTATTGGCAAGGCTCACGTCGCGTATATCCCGAGCGGCAAAGTGCTGGGCCTGTCGAAGGTTGCACGTATCGTCGACATGTACGCCCGCCGCCTGCAGATCCAGGAAAACCTCAGCCGTCAGATTGCCGATGCGGTCCAGCAGGTCACCGGCGCCTTGGGCGTTGCAGTGGTGATTGAGGCCAAGCACATGTGCATGATGATGCGCGGTGTGGAAAAACAGAATTCGTCGATGATCACCTCGGTGATGCTGGGTGAGTTCCGCGAAAACGCGGCCACCCGCAGCGAATTCCTCAGCCTGATCAAGTAACAGGCTGCGTAGGAAAAAGCCGGCGTTCATCGCCGGTTTTTTTTCGCCTGCAGAATTAAGGTAAGCTGCGGCCCCTTCTGTCATGGGCAAGAGGTTTCAGCCATGTTCGTCAAAGCACTTCGAGTGGGCCTCGGCCACGTCATCATCGCGGGCGACTTCCTTACCCGCCCACGCAAAAAGCAGCGCCCTGCCGAACAACAGGCGCAAGTCAACGCAGCGGCCAAGGACCTGACCCTCTATCAGTTCCACGCCTGCCCGTTCTGCGTGAAGACCCGCCGTACGCTGCACCGCCTGAATGTGCCGGTGGCGTTGAAGGACGCGAAGAACAACGCGCAAGACCGCCAGACCCTGCTGGAACAAGGCGGCAAGATCAAAGTGCCGTGCCTGCGCATCGAAGAAAATGGCCAGACCACCTGGATGTATGACTCCAAGGTAATCATCGACTACCTGGACAAGCGGTTTGCTGCGATCTGACAAACACAGGTATCCCTTGTGGGAGCTGGCTTGCCTGCGATGCAAGCGACTCGGTCTCTCAGGAGTACCGAGGTGATGCCATCGCAGGCAAGCCAGCTCCCACATTTGCTCTGTGGTGTTTTTAAGTGTGGCTTGTCACATCTAGATCCAATAAAGCCGAGCCCAGGCACTTGCCATGGGCATCCAACGCCAGCGAACGGGTAACGCCGCCGCGCAGGATTCCGGGCAACACAAAGTTCAGCGCCTGCACGTTGGGCAACTCATAGCGCCGCACTGGCGCCGCGCCGGGTTCACGCAAGCCGGCAAAAAACTCGGCGACGCGCTCGGCCGTCAGCTGTTCGCACAGCAGTGGGTAGTCTTCAACGCGATAGGCAATGATCGAGATGTTCGAGGTGTCGCCCTTATCGCCAGTACGCGAATGGGCCAGCGTGTGCAATTTCATGCTTCGATCCTCGGTTTTACAGCGCTACGCGCCAGCAATAACGACGCCACCGCCACCACTTGCCGCACGCTCTTGCTCGCACCACCGCCGCCGGACGGGCCGTTGGTGTAGAGGGTTTCCACTTCATTGCCGACACGCACCGCCTCGCTGCGTGCTTCACAGCGAGCGGCCACGCGCAGGCGTACCTCCCAAGGCTCGACGTTACTGCGTGGGCCGTGGAGAGAGTCCATGCCAATCAACTCGGCGCGCACGTCCTGCATGTTGACGCCCATCAACGCCAGGCGCTTGAGTACGACATCCCGTGCCAGTTGCGCCCGTGCAACAGCACCCGGTCCGCCGTAGGACATCTGCCCTTCGCCGATCCAACCGTCCAGATAACCGACACTGACCTTCAACTGTTCGGGCCGCGCACGGCCGCTCGCACCTTGGGCGCGCACGCGATCAACGCCCTCCTCGACAAACCCCACCTGGGAAAAATCGGCCGTTACGTCCGGCGTGAGGTAAGCCGCAGGATCGTGAACTTCATAGATCAATTGTTCTGTACAGGTAGCACGGCTGACCCGCCCGCCCGAACCTGTCACCTTGGTGATCAAGGCTGCACCGTCGGCATTCACCTCAGCCAGGGGAAAGCCCAGCCGCGCCAAATCCTCCACGTCCTTGAAACCAGGGTCTGCGAAATAGCCACCGCTGACCTGACCCGCGCACTCAAGCAAATGCCCGACCAAAGTACCCTGGCCCAGGCGCTGCCAATCATCTGCCGCCCAGCCGAACTCAAACATCTGCGGCGCCAGGAACAGCGACGGGTCGGCCACACGCCCAGTGATAACCACATCGGCTTCGGCGTGCAGGGCCTCAAGAATGCCGTCGACCCCCAGATAGGCATTCGCAGAAATCAGCCGCTCGCCCAGGGAACCCAGGGTCTGACCGTTATCCAGCAATTGCTCGGGCTGCAAGGTCGCCAACACGTCATCGCCCACCACGGCCACCACCTTGAGGTTCAGGCCCAACTCACTGGCAATCCGCCGCGTTTCCATGGCCGCCGACACCGGGTTGGCCGCGCCCATGTTGGTGATGACGCGCAAGCGGCGTCGACCGTCAGGCCGGCCGACAAAGGGCAACACCCGGCGCATGCGCTCACTCAGCAGCGGGTCGTACCCGCCTTGTGGATCACTGATGCGCGCCTGTTGCGCCAAGGCGATGGTGCGTTCGGCCAGGCATTCAAACACGAGGTAATCCAGGTCACCCTGCTCGGCGAGTTCCACGGCAGGTTCAATACGGTCGCCGGAATAGCCGGCGCCAGAACCGATGCGTAGGGTTTTCATCTCAAATCACTCCCAGGAGCAACGCGGTCAGGGTCATCAACACCGACGCGGCAAATAGAAAAGGAATGGTGAAGCGCTGGTGATCGGCCAGTTCGACCTTGCACAGCCCCACCAGCAGGAAGGTCGCGGGAGTCAGCGGGCTGACCGGAAACCCGGTGGTGTGCACACCCAGCAACGAGGCCTGGGCCACTTGCAGCGGGTCGACGCCCAGGGCCTTGCCGACTTCGGCAATCACCGGCATCACGCCGAAATAATAAGAGTCAGGGTCAAACAGCAGGCTCAGCGGCATGGAGATGAACCCGACAACCGCCGGGATCAGCTTGCCATGGCCGGCCGGAATCTGCGCCACCGCCACTTCGGCCATGGCCTTGAGCATGCCAGTGCCTTGCATGATGCCGGTGAATACCCCGGCGGCGAGCAGGATGCTGGCCATGGTCAACGCCGTCTTGGCATGTGCGTCAATGCGTGCGCGCTGCGCGTCCACATTGGGGTAGTTGATGCACAGCGCGACCACGGTGCCGAGCATGAACATCACCACCGGATCGACCCAGCCGGCAATCATCACCACCATCACCAGCACGGTCAGCATCAGGTTGACCCAGAACAGGCGTGGGCGACGCAACTTGATGTCATCGGCGCTGAGCACCCGTTGCGGCACCGCATCGACCGTGGAACCGACCCCCAGGCCCAGGCGCTTTTCTTCGCGATGGCCCAGCCACCAGGCACAGGCGAATACGAAGATCAGACCGACGATCTGCACCGGAATCAGCGGTTGGAACAGGTCGGCCACCGGCACATGCAGCGCCGCCGACGAGCGCAGCACCGGGCCGGTCCACGGCAGGAAGTTGACCCCGGCAGCCATCGCGCAAACGCAGGCAAGGATGCGTTTGTCGATGCCCAGCCGCGTGTACAGCGGCAGCATCGCCGGCACCGTCACCAGAAAGGTCACCGCGCCGGAGCCGTCCAGATGCACCAGCAACGCCAGGGTCGCGGTACCGACGACAATCCGTGTAGGGCGCGTCCCTACCGTGCGCAGGATGCGGTCAATGATGGGGTCAAGCATGCCGGAGTCCGTCATGATCCCGAAAAACAGAATTGCGAACACAAACATGCCCACCACAGGGGCGACGTTTTTGATGCCGGTAATGATGAAGGCGCTGGTTTGCAGGCCAAATCCGCCGAGCAACGCAGCGATGATCGGCAAGGCGATCAGGGCCACCAGCGGCGAGAGCCGCTTGCTCATGACGGCAGCGAGCAGGCACAGGATGGTAATGACACCCAGGGTAGCGAGCATGGGTTACTCCAGAGCGGCCTTTGTGGCCGGTTATTGTTTTCCCTGGAGTATTGGAAGCGCGTTAGTCTTTGTAAATTGGAATATTCAGCCGTCCAAGTTCGTAAAAACAAAACGATCGGATAACCACATGAAAAACTCGATCCAGCATATTCAAGCGTTCCTGGCGGTTGCCCGCACCGGCAGCTTTACCAAGGCGGCCAACGAACTGCATCTGTCGCCGTCGGCACTTACCGTACAAGTCCAGCAACTCGAAGATTGGCTGGGCGTCGCCCTGCTGGACCGCAGCCCGCGCCATGTCAGCATCACCGCTGCCGGAGAAGACGCCCGCGCACCCATGGAAAAACTGCTGCTGGACCTGGACAACATCGTCACCGGTTCACGCGACCTGGCCGCCTTGCGCCGAGGCGTGGTCACCATCGCCGCGCTGCCCTCGGTGTGCGCCGGCGCCCTGCCCCCGGCCTTGCGTCTGTTTCGTGAGCGTTTTGCCGGGATCGAAGTACGCCTGCATGACGTGGTGGCCCACCGCATTCACGCGCAGGTGCGGTCCGGCGAGGTGGACTTCGGCCTCGGTGTGCGGGCGCGGCTGAGCCATGGCCTGGAGTTCGTGCCGGTATTGAATGATCGGCTGTGCGCGTTTGTGCCGCTGGAGCATCCCCTCGCCCGCCATCGTCAACTGACCCTGGAGCAATTGGCGGCGCAGCCGATCATCCTCACCGGGCGCGACAGCAGTGTGCGAGAGCACGTGGACGCATTGTTTGATCAGACGCGGCTGACGATGAATGCGGGAATGGAAGCCAACTATATGTCGACCGTCCTGGCGTTGGTGCGCCAGGGCTTGGGGATCAGTGTATTGCCGGAGTCGGCGGCGGACAGCCTGGAAGGCTTGAAGCGCATCAACATCGATCATCCCGGGGTGAACCGGGAGATCGGGTTGATCAGTCGCAGCGGGATGCGCTTGAGCCCGGCGGCGCAGCGCTGTTTCGAACTGCTGAATGCGCAACTGTCAGGCAGACCGCCAAGCTGAAGCGGGGCACGGCCCATCCGGGAGCTGGCTTGCCGGCGATGCAGGCAACTCGTTTGGCCAGATGCTGCACGGTGACGCTATCGCAGGCCAGCCAGCTCCCACCATTGATCGGTGTGAATCAGTCCAGCATCGCCACATGCTTGGGATGGCTGGCCACGCGCTTCAACCACGCCTGCACGGCCGGATAAGGCGTCAGGTCAAAGCCACCCTCATGGGCCACATGGGTGTAGGCATACAGTGCGATATCGGCAATCGAATATTGCTCGCCCACCAGGTACGGCGTGGCTTGCAACTGACGCTCCATCACCTTCAGCGCCTTGTAACCGCCCTTATGCGTGGTTTTGTATTCTTCAAGACGATCTTCCGGCATGTTCAGGTAGAACTGGATAAACCGCGCCACGGCGATATACGGCTCGTGGCTGTATTGCTCGAAAAACTGCCACTGCAACACCTGAGTGCGCAGGCGCGGCTCGGTCGGCAAAAACTCGCTGCCATCGGCCAGGAAGTTGAGGATCGCGTTGGATTCCCACAGGCACGTGCCATCTTCCAGTTCCAGCACCGGGATCTTGCCGTTAGGGTTCTTGGCCAGGAATTCAGCGGTCTGGGTGTCACCGTTGAGGATGTCGACATCGATCCACTGGTACGCGATGCCCAATAGATTGAGCATCAATTTGACCTTGTAGCAGTTGCCCGACCTGTAATCGCCATAAACCTTGTACATGAGGCTCCCCTTATGCCGCTTGCGCGTGCTGTGCTTGACGGACCACCGCGGCCAGGCGCTTGAGACCTTCGTCCAAACGGGCCGGGTCGATATGGCTGAAATTGAGCCGAAACGAACCAAGGTGCTGGTCCGGCTCGGAAAAGAACGGTTCACCGGGCATGAACGCGACGTTCTGATCTAATGCTTGCGCCAACAAGGTGCGGGTGTCGAGCGGTTGTTTCAAGGTCAGCCAGAAGAATAATCCGCCCTGGGGCGTTTGCCAGTCGGCCAAATCACCGAAGTGGCGCTCGAGAGCGGCCTGGAATGCATCGCGGCGTTCGCGGTAAAAGCGGCGCAGTTCCAGCAGATGTTGCTGGTAGCGCTCGGTGCCGATCCACTGCATTGCCTGCCACTGGCCAACGCGATTGGTGTGCAGGTCCGCCGATTGCTTGAGCTTGAGCAGGTGCGGGAACAGGTCCGGGCTGGCGATCAGGTAACCGACGCGCAAGCCTGGCAACAAGGTCTTGGAGACCGTACCGGTGTAGATCCAGCTGGCTTTCTTCAGGCGGCCGGCAATCGGCTGCGCACTGCCGCCATCGAAAGTCAGCTCGCGGTAGGGTTCGTCTTCGATCAGGGTCACGCCGAACTCATCGAGCAAAGCGGCGACAGCCTCGCGCTTGGCCTCGCTGTAGCGCACGGCCGACGGGTTCTGGAACGTCGGAATCAGGTAGATGAACGCCGGACGCTGCTGTTCAAGCGTGGTCCGCAGCGCCGCCAGATCCGGACCGTCGGCCTCCAGTTGCACGGTGAGGCAATCGGCGCCGAACAGTTGGAAAATCTGTAGCGCGGCCAGGTAGGTCGGGCCTTCCAGCAGGATCTGCGTGCCCTGGTCGATGTACAACTTGGCCGCCAGGTCCAGGGTTTGCTGGGAACCGCTGACCACCAGCACCTGGCTGGCCTGGCAGGGCACGCCCAGTGCGCGCGCCTCGGCGGCGAGCAATTCACGCAAGTGCGGCTCGCCTTCGCTCATGCCGTATTGGCCGATGTTGAGCGGCATGCCGTCCCAGTTCAACGCGGGCAACATGGCTTCGGCCGGCAGGCCGCCGGCGAACGACATCACTTCCGGGCGCTGGGCCGCGGCGAGGATTTCACGGATCAAGGAGCTTTTGAGGCGCGTAACACGTTCAGAGAAGGCCATAAGGTCACCGGTGGCAAAGCGCGCAGGAAATACGTCAAACTACTTGACCGAAATTACGACGACCTGGGCAGATACGTCAATATGCTTGACCTTAAAAACCAGAGCAGCCAGCAGCAAGCCATGGAAGCCTTCTTCTTCGGCTATCAGGCGTTCACCGCCAAGGCCGATGAAATGCTGGAGCGCCGTGGCCTGAGCCGCGTGCACCAGCGCATCGTGTTTTTCATCGCGCGCTACCCCGCCTTGAGCGTGACACAACTGCTGGAGTTGCTCGGCGTGAGTAAACAGGCGCTGAACATGCCATTGCGCCAATTGCAGGAGATGCACTTGGTCAACAGCGTCGCGTCCGAGACCGACAAGCGCAAACGCCTGCTGGAATTGAGTGAGGAAGGCGTGCGTTTCGAGCAGTCACTGCGCCGCGAACAAGTGAAGTTGTTGCAACGCGCCTTCAGCGAAGCCGGCGAAGACGCGGTGGCGGGATGGCTGGCGGTCAACCAGGCGCTGAGTGCCGCGAATTAGCCTTTCATCCCCTTTTGCGCACATAATAGAAAACATTATTTGCTTTATTTGTATACAAAAGCATAATTCGCTTCGTGCGAGTTCCTGACCTTACGGTCAACAAAACCCGCCAGTACCTCAAAGCGCCGTTGCCCACTCATGTGACCGGCGCTGGAAATAACAATAAAACTCTTGAGGAGTACTCGCTGTGGAAAGCCGCAAATCCGAAGCCCCAACGCTGGACCTGGCCGCACCGCAAGGCGGCTGGCTGGAACGCCTGTTCAAACTGAGCTTGCATGGCACCACAGTGAAGACCGAGCTGATTGCCGGCCTCACCACCTTCATCACCATGGCCTACATCATCTTCGTCAACCCCAACATCATGGCCGACGCCGGAATCGATCATGGTGCAGCGTTTGTCGCCACCTGTATCGCCGCCGCACTGGGTTGCCTGTTGATGGGCCTGTACGCCAACTGGCCAGTCGGCCTGGCGCCGGGCATGGGCCTGAACGCGTTTTTCACCTATACCGTGGTCGGCACCATGGGCTATCACTGGGAAACGGCGCTGGGTGCGGTGTTTATCTCGGGCGTGCTGTTCATGGGCCTGACCCTGTCCCGCGTGCGTGAATGGCTGCTCAACAGCATTCCAGTGAGCCTGCGCCACGCCATGGGTGCCGGTGTCGGGTTGTTTCTCGGCGTGATTGGCCTGAAAACCGCCGGTATCATCGTCGACAGCCCGGCCACGTTGATCAAACTCGGCTCACTGCACGAGCCCGCCCCGCTGCTGGCGGCGGTGTGCTTTTTGCTGATTGCGATCCTCAGCTACCACCGGGTATTCGGCGCGATCCTGATCAGCATCATCGCCGTGACTCTGGCCGGATGGGGCCTGGGCCTGGTGCACTACAACGGCATTCTCTCCACCCCACCGAGCCTGGCACCGACCTGGATGGCCATGGACGTGAAGGGTGTGTTCAATGTCAGCATGATCAGCGTGGTGTTTGCCTTTTTGTTTGTGCACATGTTTGATACCGCCGGCACCTTGATGGGCGTTGCACAACGCGCCGGCCTGGTCGGTGCGGATGGCAAGATTCATAACCTGTCCCGCGCGTTAAAGGCCGACAGCGCTTCCAGCGTGTTCGGTGCCATGGTCGGCGTGCCACCCGTGACCAGCTATGTGGAAAGTGCTGCCGGTGTAGCCGCCGGCGGTCGCACCGGGCTGACCGCCGTGACCGTGGGCGTGCTGTTTGTGGCCGCTATGTTCTTTGCGCCGCTGGCCGGCATGATCCCGGCTTATGCCACTGCCGGCGCACTGATTTACGTGGCGATGCTGATGATGGCGAGCATGGCCCATATCAATTGGGATGAAGCCACCGACAGCATTCCGGCGATTGTCACGGCAATCATGATGCCGCTGACCTTCTCGGTCGCCGACGGTATCGCCCTGGGCTTTATCACGTACGTGGCGCTCAAGGCCGGCACCGGCAAGTACCGCGAGATTTCCATCAGCCTGTGGGTGTTGTGCGCGATTTTCATCGCGAAATTCATCTTCCTGTAGTTCGGGAATGGCTGAAAACCGCCTCACCTTCGGGTGGGGCTTTTGCACGAATGGAGGACTGTAAATGACCCTGGAAACCTGGCTGCTGTTCAGCGGCGCTGCTTTGATCGTGATCCTGATTCCCGGCCCGCTGTCGCTGCTGATGATCAGCAACAGCCTCAACTACGGCCTGCGCCGCGCGTACCCGGCGTTTCTCGGCGGCGTGTTTGCCTCAATTTGCTTGTTGAGTGCTTCGGCCCTGGGCCTGGGCGCTCTATTGCTGGCGTCGGAGCAGTTGTTCAGTGCCTTGAAGATCGTCGGTGCGCTTTACCTGTTTTATCTTGCCTGGCAAAGCTGGCAGCAATCGCGGCAACCGGCCCACGCTGCCGAAGTCCCGCAAGCACCGGCGGTGCCGCGCTTCAGCGCCTTGTTTGGGCGTGCCTTTGTGCTGGGCGCCAGCAACCCCAAGGACATCCTGTTTTTCGCCGCCTTCTTGCCGCAATTTCTCAACGGTCAGCAGCCGTTCCTGCCGCAGTTGCTGATCATGATCGCCACCTGGACCGTGCTCGACCTGCTGTGCAAGCTGACCTACGGCCTGGGTGCCCATGGCGCGGCGCGCTATTTGCGCAGCGGCGCCGGCCAGAGCTGGTTCAATCGGGTCAGCGCTGCGTTGTTCAGTTGCGCCGGTGTGGTGTCGCTGCTCAAGGCGAAGGCGCCAATTTAATGAAATAAACGGTTGGCGAGATGTCGCCTTTGATAGGCCACTGGATGCCCGCCAGGATCCGAACCAGGCGATTTTCCTGCAGCGCTTTGCTGACCGTAACCGCCAGCGCAGCATCTGTGTAGGACTTGAACCCTATATAAAACCAGCCATTCTTCAATCTGGTGTTCAAGCGGACATGGCCCATCTCGACCCATTCATATGAAATGTAATAGATGCGATCTGGCGAATTGGGATGAATAGCAACCGATTCATGAGTGGACCTCATTCGGTAACGTTTAACCTGGAGGTCCTGAACAGTGAAACCCTGCTGCTCCAAAACAATTCGGACTGCCGCACGCTGCGCGGTATTTCTATCCGCCCTAACAGGTGTCCCACCTCGATGAAGCCTGGGCTGCAGCATGACCGGTGGCAGAAAGTCCATGCGTTCAAAACCCGGTGCCGCACCTTGGTAGCTGACAAGTGTTGAATGCCCCCCTCTTTGAATTGGCCGTAACATCCTCAGCAAATCATCCGTTTGACCCCGCCTGGCAGGGGCCGAGGGTAACCACCCGTCCAGCGTCGCACGAATGCCAAGCATGTGACTTGCCGTTACCGGGCGTCGCGGACCTGACAGCTCAATCATCCTCCTGACCGTAAACTCCCGTGTTCTGTTCGTCATGGTGGGAAAAGCCTCGCCCACATATTGCTCCAAAGGCCTGTCGAACAATGCCGGATGGTTTTGCCATCCACCTGTCGGGGTGCGTGATACTGGAATGGGCTGGTCGAGAATATCAGTGCTTGTCCAACGCACGATATCGACCTCAGCCAATGACACCAGGGGCTCATTTCGGGTGATAAACGAGATATCGGTCGACAGTGCTTGATGACTCTGGGGGAGCATCCTGTAAAAACCACTGTCCGGATCCAGGATGGAGGTATTAGGACGAGCCACGCGCAAGAACCTGGCATTGAGCCCAGACCCTGTTGGTGCCATACCCACCTCAAATACCCCGGGAGTCGGGGAGCTCACTATTTGATTGGGATGAACTTGAGTACGCCAATCCAGCCAACGGGTATCCGTAGTGCGCGACTGAAGAATCCGCGGCTCAGTCGCCGTACGCGGGTCAGGTGGTTGCCAATCCGGCAAGGGAGCGCGCCATGGGTTAAGTCCCCCTGAGCTCGGCCCCGGTTGCGGTGCGTCCGCTGCGAGCAACCACTCCCTGGGCTGGTGGATGTTCAGGATCAGTTCGTCTTGCCCCGGTGCCTGCTTGTTTTGCAGGCGAAACGACTGTTCGTTCCGGCGCCGATAAAGTGGGTAATGGTGTGTGTCATCCGCCACAAATGGCTCGCCATTTTTCACGTAAACACCGTTCTTACCCGGCCCTTTCAAGGCTACAGCCCCCTCAGGCACACCCTTGATTTTAAATGGCGCCAGGGCTTTGAGTTGAGGCAACGCTGACTGCGTTTGGCCAGGAACCTCGCTCGTCGTCATACGAAAACGGTGTATTCGCCCCAAGGCTGGCCTCAGTGCAGGCCGCGCAATGCGAGTCGCACCACCGCCCACCTTCTTGAGGCCAGGTACAAAGTTCGATATCAAATCAGTCGCCAAAAAGGCGCTCATAAAGCCCACATCGACCGCATCGTGGGGGTCTCCATAGCGGTGATAACGCCGCGCCACCAGCAACAGCTCATAGACGTCATTTAACAGCCCGAAAAACGGACTGAAAAAACCGACCAACCTGCGTTTGGTGGCGTCGTGCTGTTCGCCAAGGCGGCGGACCCGGTATTCCTCAAGCGCCTTGCCGGAATGGCTGGCAGCCTGGGTTCGGCGTTGCAGTTCAAGCACGCTGGCGTGGTACAGCAACGCCTGAGCATTGCTGTGGGGCGTGGCGACAATCGCCAACCAGTCCTGCGGATCACTGGCAATCTGCTCAAGGGTTTGCTTTTCGATCTCATCAGCAAGCGCCGTCGGCTCCAGATGCTTGATGCGGAACGAGCGAATGAACTCAACCCCCTGCCAAATCCCTTTCACCAGAACATTGGTAGGCGTGAGTATATTCCAGGCCGGGACGCCCTCGTCGACGTTAGCCAGAGGGTAATTGAGCACCTCAAATGCCCAGCCGGGTGCAACCTGCCGCGCCAGCGCCCTGGCATTATCCGGCAATGCGCCGATACGGTTCAATTCAGCATGGGCCTGTTGCAGGCTGGTGTACTCGGTGAGGATCAACGCGTGCGTGGCCTGGGGCCAATAGACAAGGCACAGCCCGGAGCGCTTGTCGTGCACCAGCACTATCCCTGTGATATAGCGATCATGCTGCATTGTGTGACCCACCAGATGAACCACGTACAGTTGCAGTTCATGCTGGTTTTTCAGCAGGTCTTGCGGCGTTCGGGCCGCCATCGCGGTGCTGAATACGCTTTGTGCAGCCGCCGTCAGCCCGCGTTGAATCGCCGAAAAAAGATGATGCGCAACGCCGGCTTGCAACGCGCGATTCAACAACTCGGGAATACGCCCTTCGCTGAGCGTGTAGTTGGCGCCAATACGCGGATAAAACGCCTGGTTGATCAACGCGTCGTACTGGCCGCCGATATCCAGCGAGGACACCATACGGATCAGATAAGCGGCGTTGAGTTGTTGTTGCGCGTCAGGTTGCAGAAAGCGCGCGCGGTTCAATCGCCACTGCGTCCAGGGCGCCAACGGGTCCAGGTTATGCAGCACCAATTGCAGCAGACTGAAGGTTGTGCGCGTAGCGCTCGGGGTCAATATTATTCTGTTATCGCCCACGGGACAGGCGCTTGCTCCCCCACAAAAGCTGCCTTGAACATCATCAGGCATATCAATAAAGGGCTGGTCAATATCCCATTGTGGCGAGATACCGTCCTGACTCAAACGGGCGGTCAAGGCGCAGCGGGCGAACGTCTCCAGGTCGGGCAGATGTTGTTCAAGCCGGTTTTTATAGGCGAATACGCTACTCAGATAAAGACGCTGCGAGCGCCTGAAGTTTTTACGCTGGGCACGCGTTGCATCCGGCAACCATGCCGGCCATTTTTTCGCTTCAGACGCAGCCTTGCGCAGCAACTCAATATTGGCCTGGGCCTGGCTCAGGGCACTATTGACGGGAGCCTTCAGCTGTTCCTCCAGCTCAACTGTCAGCAGCGCGCGGCTCAGCTCGGCGTCCTTGACCTCACTGAAAATTCGCGTGATGTCCTCAGTGCTTTCGTGCAAGCGAGTGTAGGTCCCAAGCATTTTCTGCACAGCGGCCAGCGCGGGCTTGCGCTCAATGGGCAAGTAGCGCACGGCCAAGGTGTCACGCAACGCATGTGCGCGTAAGTCGTTACGTTTATCGCGCTCGACACAGCCCCACAGCACGGAGTCATCCCGACTGCTCAGGCTTGCCTTGATGCTTCGAGTCAATGCATCCAGCCCGGAAAAAGCCTGCACCCCACCCTTTACCCCGAAAGCGTACAGGACCACCGGACGCTGGCGGGTCGGAACCCTCACTGCCGCCGCTGTCGTCACCACCCACACGTTATGGAGTGAGTAGAAAGCGTCTGGCTCACTGCCCACCGCGATCCATAGCACCTGGGTTTCACTGCCTGGGCGTTGAGACGGCAAAGGCTGCTCGACCACCTCCATAACCAAGTCCCGATGGGCTGCGCTTAACAGCTTGAGCCGGTGTTGCAACTGAACCTCACAGCGCAGCGCTTCGGTTTGCGCGTTCATGAACAGGGAGCCACGCCTGAGCGTGCCCGCGCCACCGGGGCGCTCAGTCCAAAAAGCCAAATCGAGCAGCCGTGTCTGCGTACCCTGCATCAAGGTATCCAATGCCTGGGCATGGACCTTGAGTTGATTCACCAGCGACACGAATTCCTGATACGCAGGCGTCTCTGCGCTGGGGTCATCCGGATTCAGCAGCGCAAGCAGACCTTTTTCGTAACGCTTGACCTGCTGCTCTGTGGTGCGCAGGGCCAGGCCGGGCGCCGTGCTGGCAAAAATGATTTCTTCGCTTCGCCGTTGCTGGTCCCATTTGAGCAATTGCTCCCGAAGGACGCCGAGCCGAGCGCCACCGACCAGTTGCTTCCTGGCCTTCTCCACATGCGCGAGAAACGACACGGCCTCCAACGGCTGAGGCCGAGGCCGTTGTTTAGAAAATACGTGGGCGTGATTGATCAT
Source organism: Pseudomonas sp. O39 (assembly GCF_045447295.1). Taxonomy (NCBI): domain Bacteria; kingdom Pseudomonadati; phylum Pseudomonadota; class Gammaproteobacteria; order Pseudomonadales; family Pseudomonadaceae; genus Pseudomonas; species Pseudomonas sp. O39. The sequence continues at coordinate 195,119 of NZ_JBJGXV010000002.1, read as the reverse complement.
CACGGCACAGGCCAATTCGTTCCCCCATTGCTCACTCAGCAACGCCTGCGCGCCTAACGCCAGCGCATCACCCTTGATCTCCAGACCGCGGACAACACTGAGCGCCGGGGACAAGTCCGCAGGCCGGCATAACGCATTGCGACGACTTAACGGCAAGCACTGCCAGAGATCGTGGAACAGCAACCGGTTCAGCGTCAGCACGCCACATTGAAGCAAGACGAAGGATGGGTACTCATAGAAGTGACGGGCCACACCCGGCAGGTAAACGACATGAGGCACACCGTCAGGGTCGCCCTCACGGTAAAAATGCAATGCACCGGGGGTCGCCACCGCAGGCGTACCGGGCCACATCACCTGGCCTGCCCGCACGCAGGCCCACTCCCCACCTGCACGCTGGCGCGCCTCAGCGGTCGGGGCATCGATCACTGCCTGGACCAAGGCCACTCCCGCACTCGATAGCTCGTTCAGTTGCCGCGCCAGAAAGGCGCGGTCAGCGAAGAGTTCCGCGTGCAACTCACTCCAACGCTCCCGGCGTGTACGCCAGGAACCCTGCGCCAGCGTGTCCCAATACTCGGTATGCGCGCGGGCCAGCCGGTCAAAAAGCGTCAACGCGACAACGCGCTCCAGTGCTTGCAACGGTGTATAAGGCAACCGACGACTCGGCTCGCCCTTGACACTCAAGACAGTGAATAGATTGGTATTAATAGGCACCCAGGGCTGAACCAGCAGCAACAACGCTCGATCGGTCAAGCTGTCGACTTTCTCGGATACGCCTGGCGGGTTGGAGGGGCTGTGTTCGGTAAACAGCAGGCTGTCGGGGTCAATCTCAAATGCGTTGCGCAGTTCGGTACGGATCACCTTCAAGACTTTTGGCGAGCGCCCTATCAGGCGTATAAGCGCCTGCGTCGACGCGTGGCAACGCCAGTCGGCAAGGCCGATCTGATTGATCAGGCGACTGGGGTGGGTAGACACATTAACCCGCTGCCTTAACTCATCACGAATGCCCTGCAACGCGGCTTCGGCAGCGACGTCAGCGTCGGCGTTGTCAGATGAATCGTCGGGATAATCTTGGGAAGAGGTCATGGTGTTTTCTCTCGATGAGGAAAACACCCAGCCTAGGCACCACCGAGGGTCCATTGGCACTAGATAGTTGCACGGGAACAGGCAAAAAAAAGCCCGCAGTGTGGGCGGGCGAAAAACCAACGAAGAGCTTTGGGGGTGTGAAGCGAGGTGACGCTCAGCTACCGCGATAGGTGGAGTAGCTGTAAGGCGAAATCAGCAGTGGCACATGGTAGTGATCCTGTTCGGCACTGATGCCGAAGCGCAGCACCACCACGTCGAGGAACGCAGGTGCAGGCAATTGCACCCCACGGGCGCGGTAGTAGTCGCCGGCGTTGAATTGCAGCTGGTAGACACCGCTGACGTAATCGTCGCCTTGCAGCAGTGGCGCATCACAACGGCCGTCGCTGTTGGTAGTGGCGGTGGCAACCAGCTCCAGCTGCGCGCCTTCGACGCGGTACAGCTCGACCTTGATGTGACTGCCGGGGCAGCCGTGTGCGGCGTCCAAAACATGTGTGGTCAAACGTCCCATGGCGTCTACGCGCCTCCTGAAGTCAGTAGAAGAGAAACCTGCACTTTTTCAGGGCATCGAAAAAGCCGGCGATGGCTGATTAAGACACTTTTTAAAAAAATTGTACACAATAAAAATCACAAACCTTGCGATCCTCCCGGTGGGGTTAATCGGTAGGGCAATTGATGGGTAATCCTTGCTTTCAAACGACCTTTTGTCCATTAGCTGACCAGTTAGGCAAGTTTCTTGCTACGCCATATTCAACGAACGCTGCAGAAAAAATGCAGAAATGCGGGCTTACAAAGTTAGCGATAAGTTGTATACAATCACTCATCGCTGTGACGCCACCCAGTCTTTTCACTGCCCGGACGCCACACACACCGCTACCACGCACAAGAAGGAAGACTGCAGTGAGCGCTGACTACCCACGCGACCTGATCGGTTACGGCAGTAACCCTCCTCACCCACACTGGCCGGGCAAGGCGCGCATCGCGTTGTCTTTCGTACTGAACTACGAAGAAGGCGGCGAGCGCAATATTTTGCACGGTGACAAAGAGTCCGAAGCCTTCCTCTCGGAAATGGTCTCGGCCCAACCGCTGCAAGGCGAACGCAACATGAGCATGGAGTCGCTGTACGAATACGGCAGCCGTGCCGGTGTGTGGCGCATCCTCAAGTTGTTTAAAGCATTCGATATCCCGCTGACCATCTTCGCCGTGGCCATGGCCGCCCAGCGCCACCCGGATGTGATCCGCTCGATGGTCGCCGCCGGTCACGAGATCTGCAGCCACGGCTATCGCTGGATCGACTACCAATACATGGACGAGGCCCAGGAACGCGAGCACATGCTCGAAGCGATCCGCATCCTCACCGAACTGACCGGCGAGCGCCCACTGGGCTGGTACACCGGGCGCACCGGTCCCAACACACGGCGGCTGGTGATGGAGGAAGGCGGCTTCCTCTACGACTGCGACACCTATGACGACGACCTGCCCTACTGGGAACCGAACAACCCCACCGGCAAGCCGCACCTGGTGATTCCCTACACCCTGGACACCAATGACATGCGCTTCACCCAAGTCCAGGGTTTCAACAAGGGCGACGACTTTTTCGAGTACCTCAAAGACGCCTTCGACGTGCTCTATGCCGAAGGCGCTGAAGCCCCGAAAATGCTTTCCATCGGCCTGCATTGCCGCCTGATCGGCCGCCCTGCCCGCCTGGCCGCCCTGAAGCGTTTTATCGAGTACGCCAAAAGTCACGAACAGGTGTGGTTCACTCGCCGAGTCGACATTGCCCGTCACTGGCACGACACCCATCCGTACACGGGAGCGGCGAAATGACTGCGTTCCAAACCTTGAAACCGTCGACCCTGAGCCGCGATGAATTCATCAACGCCTTCGCCGACATCTACGAACATTCGCCATGGGTGGCCGAAAAGGCCTTCGACCTGGGCCAGGACGCCTCGATCGATGAGATCGAAACCCTGCACCAGCGCATGAGCGACATCCTGTTGAGTGCCGATCATGCCAGCCAGCTGGCGCTGATCAACGCTCACCCGGACCTGGCCGGCAAAGCCGCCGTCCAGGGCGAGTTGACCGAAGCCAGCACGAATGAACAAGCTGGCGCCGGTATTCACCAATGCTCGAGCGACGAGTTTTCGCGCTTCACCGAGCTGAACGACGCTTACAAAGCCAAGTTCAAGTTTCCCTTCATCATGGCGGTAAAAGGCAGCAACCGGCATCAGATCCTGGCCGCGTTCGAAACGCGCATTCACAACCCGGCAGACGCCGAGTTCCAATGCGCGCTGGCCGAGATCAATAAAATCGCGTTGTTCCGATTACTGACCCTTTAGCAGACCGGGCCCGAGCGCTCATGACGCCCAGGGCCTGGCGAGCATCCCAAGCCACTTAACTCAAGGCAGACAAGAAGAATGAAAGCTTACGCCGTACCTTTCGAGAAGTTCGTCAACCTGGCCGACGCCCGTCTTGGCACCAAGATTCTTTCGGTGACCGATGACTGGTTCGCAGACGCCAACCGCCTGTTCCAGCCGACTCCGGCCGTGTGGAAGGAGGGCGTTTTCGATGACAACGGCAAGTGGATGGACGGCTGGGAGTCGCGCCGCAAGCGCTTCGAAGGCTACGACAGCGCGGTGATCCGCCTGGGCGTACCGGGCTCGATCAAAGGCGTGGACATCGACACTTCATTCTTCACCGGCAACTTCCCGCCGTCGGCCTCCCTGGAAGCCTGCTTCCTGGCCTCGGGCGATCCTGACGAAAACACCCAGTGGGTGGAAGTGCTCTCGGCCGTCGAGCTGCAAGGCAACAGCCACCACTACCACGAGATCAACAACGACAAAGCCTTCAGCCACTTGCGCTTCAACATCTACCCGGATGGCGGCGTGGCCCGTCTGCGTGTGTACGGTGTGCCGTTCCGCGACTGGTCGTCGGTGGGTGACAACGAACAAGTCGACCTGGCTGCAGCCTTGAACGGCGGTCGTGCCCTCGCTTGCTCCGACGAACACTTCGGGCGCATGAGCAACATCCTCAACCCGGGCCGTGGCATCAACATGGGCGACGGCTGGGAAACTGCCCGTCGTCGTACACCGGGCAATGACTGGGTGATCGTCGCGCTGGGCCACCCGGGTGAGATCGAGAAAATCGTGGTCGACACCCTGCACTTCAAGGGCAACTACCCGGACACCTGCTCGATTCAGGGCGCGTTCGTGAAGGGCGGCACCGACAGCCAGATCGAAACCCAATCGCTGTTCTGGCGCGAACTGCTGCCGGCGCAGAAACTGGAGATGCACGCCGAACACACCTTCGCCGAGCAGATCAAGGCACTGGGCCCAATCACCCACATCCGCCTGAACGTGTTCCCGGATGGTGGTGTGAGTCGCCTGCGAGTCCTGGGCAAAGTCGCCAAGTAAGCGGTTAACCCGATCGCAGGCAAGCCAGCTCCCACAGGGTTACGCGGTCAAATGTGGGAGCCGGGCTTGCCCGCGATAGCAATAGACCAAACAACACAGCATTCGGATAAGAAGACAGCCATGCGCACACTGATGATCGAACCCCTGACCAAAGAAGCCTTCGCCCCTTTCGGTGACGTTATCGAAACCGACGGCAGCGATCACTTCATGATCAACAACGGGTCGACCATGCGCTTTCATAAACTGGCGACGGTCGAAACCGCGACGCCTGAAGACAACGCCATCATCAGCATCTTCCGCGCCGACGCGCAGGACATGCCGCTGACCGTGTGTATGCTGGAGAGACACCCGCTGGGCAGCCAGGCTTTCATTCCGCTGCTCGGCAACCCCTTTCTGATCGTGGTCGCGCCACTTGGCGATGAACCTGTATCGGGCTTGGTCCGCGCCTTCGTTACCAACGGCAGGCAGGGCATTAATTACCATCGCGGCGTCTGGCACCACCCGGTGCTGACGATCGAAAAGCGGGATGACTTCCTGGTGGTTGATCGCAGTGGCACAGGCAATAACTGCGATGAGCATTTTTTCAAAGAGGATGAGCGTTTGATCCTCGCCCCCCACCAATAAGAGAAGGTCTGATCACTCGACAACAGAGTGACAGGCGAGAGGTAAAGACTGTGGAAGCACATTTGATGGAATGGCTGAACCTTAGCGTGCGCTGGGTTCACATGATCACCGGCGTCGCGTGGATCGGCGCTTCTTTCTACTTCGTCTGGCTGGAAAACAACCTCAATCGCGTCAACCCCAAGGACGGCCTGGCCGGCGACTTGTGGGCGATCCACGGTGGCGGTATCTACCACCTGGAGAAATACAAACTGGCCCCACCGACCATGCCGGACAACCTGCACTGGTTCAAATGGGAAGCCTATTTCACCTGGATGTCCGGCATCGCGCTGCTGTGCGTGGTGTTTTACGCCAACCCGACCTTGTACCTGCTGGCCCCGGGCAGCAGCCTCAGCGGTCCGGAAGGTGTATTGCTGGGCCTCGGCTCGCTGTTGGCCGGTTGGTTCATCTACTCCTTTCTCTGCGATTCGGCACTGGGCAAGCGCCCCGCCCTGCTCGGCTTGATCCTGTTCGTGCTGTTGATTGCCGCTGCGTACGGCTTCAGCAAAGTGTTCAGCGGCCGCGGTGCGTACCTGCATGTGGGCGCCGTGATCGGCACTATCATGGTCGGTAACGTGTTCCGCATCATCATGCCCGCGCAGCGCGCGCTGGTGGCGGCGATCGCGGAGAACCGCACACCCGATCCGGCGTTGCCGGCCAAGGGTTTGTTGCGTTCACGTCACAACAACTACTTCACCTTGCCAGTGCTGTTCATCATGATCAGCAACCACTTCCCGAGCACCTACGGCAGCCAATACAACTGGCTGATCCTGGCCGGTATCGCCGTGGCGGCCGTGTTGGTGCGTCACTACTTCAACACCCGTCACAACAGCCAGAAATATGCGTGGACCTTGCCGGTTGGCGCGTTGGCGATGATTTGCCTGGCATACGTGACCGGCCCGAAACCCGTGGCGACTGCACCGGATGTCGCCAAGGCGCCTGCCGCGATCGAATACCAGCCATTGCCCGAAACCGCCTTGGGTGGCGGCTTGAAACCTGCCGCACCGGCAGCGCCTGCCACACCTGCCGCCGCACCTGCGCCCGCCCAGGCATCGATTGATTTCGACAAGGTGCATGGGGTGATCCAGGAACGCTGCGCCGTGTGCCATTCGGCCAAGCCCACCAGCCCGCTGTTCAGCACGGCACCGGCTGGCGTGATGTTCGATACGCCGCAGCAGATCCAGCAAATGGCGCCGCGCATTCAAGCGCAAGCCGTGGCCAGCCAGATCATGCCGCTGGGCAACATCACCCAGATGACCCAGCAGGAACGGGATTTGATTGGCACCTGGATCAATCAGGGGGCCCGCACCAATTAACTGATTCACAGAGCTCCGATGTGGGAGGAGCTTGCTCCCGATAGCGGTGGTTCATTCACCGATATGTTGAATGACACACCGTTATCGGGAGCAAGCCCCCTCCCACGGGGGATTTGTGGTGCTTTGAAGATTGCGTTCCACCCGGCAATTGACTGCCGAACAACACAACAATAAAAAGATCCGAGGTGTTGCATGTCCCAGTTAGAAACGCAGACTCCTGCTGCGCCCGCCATGGTGCGGCTGCCCCTCTTGCAACTGATTCTGGTAGGCCTGCAACACGTCTTGCTGATGTACGGCGGTGCCGTCGCCGTCCCCCTGATCATTGGCCAGGCCGCTGGCTTGAGCCGTGAAGAAATCGCCTTTCTGATCAACGCCGACCTGCTCGTCGCCGGTATCGCCACGCTGGTGCAGTCGTTCGGTATCGGCCCTGTGGGCATTCGCATGCCGGTGATGATGGGCGCCAGTTTCGCCGCCGTCGGCAGCATGGTCGCCATGGCCGGCATGCCAGGGATCGGCTTGCAGGGCATCTTCGGCGCGACCATCGCCGCCGGGCTCTTCGGCCTCGTCATCGCACCGTTCATGTCGAAGGTTGTGCGCTTCTTTCCACCGTTGGTAACCGGCACCGTCATCACTGCGATCGGGCTGTCGCTGTTTCCAGTGGCCGTGAACTGGGCCGGTGGCGGCAGCGCTGCCGCCACCTACGGCTCGCCGATTTATCTGGCGATTGCCGCGCTGGTACTGGCGACCATCCTGCTGATCAACCGCTTCATGCGCGGCTTCTGGGTGAATATTTCGGTGCTGATCGGCATGGCACTCGGCTACGGCCTTTGCGGCATGATCGGCATGGTCGACCTCAGCGGCCTGGCCCAGGCACCGTGGGTACAAGTGGTGACGCCGCTGCATTTCGGCCTGCCTAAATTCGAGTTGGCGCCGATCCTGTCGATGTGCCTGGTGGTGGTGATCATCTTCGTCGAGTCCACCGGCATGTTCCTCGCCCTGGGCAAGATTACCGGCCAGGAAGTCACGCCGAAGATGCTCCGCAGTGGCTTGTTGTGTGATGCCGGCGCGTCGTTCTTCGCCGGTTTCTTCAACACCTTTACCCACTCCTCGTTCGCCCAGAATATCGGTTTGGTGCAGATGACCGGCGTGCGCTGCCGCTCGGTGACGATCATGGCCGGGGTCTTTCTGATTGTGCTCAGCCTGCTGCCCAAAGCCGCGTTTCTGGTGGCATCGATTCCACCGGCAGTATTAGGCGGTGCGGCGATTGCCATGTTCGGCATGGTCGCGGCGACCGGCATCAAGATCCTGCAGGAAGCCGACATCGCCGACCGCCGCAACCAATTGCTGGTGGCGGTCAGTATCGGCATGGGCCTGATCCCCGTGGTGCGCCCGGATTTCTTCGCGCAACTGCCGCTGTGGATGAACCCGATAACCCACAGCGGGATTGCCATGGCCACCCTCAGCGCGTTGTCGCTGAATGTGCTGTTCAACATCCTCGGTGGCTCTGAACGCCCTGTGGCCGCCCCTACGCATTGATTCCTTCCTGCTCTTGATAAGAACAACAAAAACAATAACGAACAGGGAACACCCGCATGCACACCCTTCACCTGGGGCCGGCCACACGCCGCGCCCCATTCTTGCCCCACGCGCTCTTTTACAGCGCACTTGAGCCAAGGCTTGTGAGCCAGTATTCTCCGCGCCCGCTCGAATCGACTCAAAAAAAAACAGCCAATGTAAAAGCTGACTGCAAGGCCAACTTATCCCGGCCCCGCAGCAGCTGCCAACGTGCGCAAAAACCCTCTGAATTCGACTGCATCCGATGCAGCCGACGGGGATTTTTTGGCTTTTTAAACACCTTGGCGCAGCTCTTGCTAAAAGCATTAAAGCTGACCGAACAGACGATTTTTGCAGCGAACCAAAAGGCGCCACACCAGAGCGTCTGCGTAGAAGAAAAAACCATAAAACTTTAACTCGGGAGCAACCGAATGAAACCTATGTTCAAAGGCCTGATGCTGGCGGGATCCCTGCTGGCCGGTAGCCAGGCAGTGGCCGGTGATTTGTTGCAGTGGCAGAACAACAGCCTGACGTATCTATATGGCAAGAGCTTCACCATCAACCCGTCGATCCAGCAAACCCTCACGTTCGAACATGCCGACTCATGGAAGTACGGCGACAACTTCCTGTTTGTCGACCGCATCTTTTACAACGGCAAGGAAGATGGCAACTTCGGCCCGAATACGTATTACGGTGAGTTCACGCCGCGCTTGTCGTTCGGCAAGATTTTCGACAAAGACATGTCGTTCGGCCCGATCAAAGACGTCTTGCTGGCAATGACTTACGAGTTTGGTGAGGGCAATAACAATTCCTACCTGATCGGCCCAGGCTTTGACCTGAATGTGCCCGGCTTCGACTTCTTCCAGTTGAACTTTTACCAGCGCCACCCGGCAGGCGATCGCCCTGGCAACAACATCTGGCAGATCACCCCGGTATGGGCGTACACCATTCCCGTGGGCAGCTCCGATGTGCTGATCGACGGTTACATGGATTGGGTCGTCGACAACGACAAGAACCCACGCGGCACCTACCACGCCAACCTGCACTTCAACCCACAGGTTAAATATGACCTGGGCAAGGCGCTGCATTGGGGCGCGAAGCAGTTGTACGTCGGTTTCGAATACGACTACTGGAAGAACAAGTACGGGGTTGAAGACAGCGGCGCGTTCAGGACCAACCAGGACACCGCGAGCTTTTTGGTCAAGTACCACTTCTAAAAGTTGACCGCCACTCCCTGTGGGAGCTGGCTTGCCTGCGATAGCGATACGTCTGTGCCGAATGCATTGACTGACACACCGCTATCGCAGGCAAGCCAGCTCCCACATTCAGCTCGGTGCCAGGCCCAGGAATCGTGACAGCTCCTCACGCTTGGCCAACGCATCTTTGCGCCCCAACTCAATCAACTCGCTGCAATACCCTGCCTCGAACAGCAAGTAACTCAACACCCCTGCCCCACTGGTCTTGGTCGCCCCCGGCCCGCGCAAGAACAGGCGCAACGCCGCCGGCAGCTCTTGCCGATGCCGCGCCGCGATTTCATCGATCGGCTGGCTGGGCGCAATTACCAGCACGTCCACCGCCGCCAACCCGGGCGCGTAATGGCTGAACGGGTTCAGGCGCTCAAGCAGTTCGATATCACCTTCCAGGCTGTCAATGAACGTGCTGTTGAGCATGTGCCCACCGATCTGCGCCAGGGTGGGTTGCTGGCCGGTGTAAGTGCGTTGGGTCGACGGTTCATTACCCCGTGGGTTGCCACTCACCCCCACCACCAGCACCCGGTTTGCGCCCAAATGCAACGCTGGGCTGATGGGCGCCGACTGCCGCACGGCCCCATCGCCAAAAAACTCCTGGCCGAGTTTGACCGGCGCGAACAGCAAGGGAATCGCGGAGCTGGCCAGCAAGTGCTCGACCGTCAGTTGGGTTGGCAAGCCGATACGCCGATGACGCAGCCAGGCATTGATGGTGCCGCCACCTTGGTAAAAGGTCACCGCTTGCCCGGATTCGTAACCGAACGCCGTGACCGCCACCGCATGCAGGTGTTTTTTGCGGATGGCTTCATCGATACCCTGCAGGTTCAACCTGTCGTTGAGCAAATCCCGCAACGGCGCACTGTTGAGCAATGCGACCGGCACTTGGGCGCCCAGGCCCAGCAGACTGTGGATAAGGAAACGACTGGCTTGGTGGATGACACCGGGCCAGTCGCTGCGCAATACCAAATGGCTGCGAAAGCCCTGCCAGAAGGCGGTGAGGCGCTGGATGGCGGCGGTGAAGTCCATGGCACCGCTGGCCAGGCTCACCGCATTGATCGCGCCGGCCGAGGTGCCGACAATCACCGGAAAAGGATTCGGCGCCCCCGGTGGCAGCAGTTCGGCAATAGCCGCCAGTACCCCTACTTGATACGCCGCTCGCGCCCCACCGCCGGAAAGAATCAAACCTGTGACCGGTTCGGCTGGGCGCATAGCGTCACTCCATGGGGGGAAAGGTAGTGTTACCGACGGCGCTTTTCGTACAGCTTAGCCTCACCCGGTGGCCGGCTCTTGAAGCGCCGGTGGGTCCACAGGTATTGCTCGGGGCATTCGCGTACCGAGGCTTCGACCCACTGGTTGATACGCAGGCAGTCGATCTCATCGGTTTCGCCAGGGAAGTCGGTCAACGGCGGGTGGATCACCAGGCGATAACCACTGCCATCGGCCAGGCGCTCCTGGGTAAACGGCATCACCAGTGCCCTGCCCAGGCGCGCAAACTTGCTGGTGGCGGTCACGGTAGCCGCCTGAATGCCGAACAACGGCACGAAGATACTTTGCTTGGCGCCGTAGTCCTGGTCCGGCGCGTACCAGATGGCTCGGCCCGAGCGCAGCAATTTGAGCATACCGCGCACGTCGTCGCGTTCCACCGCCAGGGAATCGAGGTTATGCCGCTCACGGCCACGGCGCTGTATAAAGTCGAACAGCGGGTTGCCATGCTCGCGGTACATGCCATCAATGGTGTGCTTCTGCCCGAGCAGGGCCGCGCCGATTTCCAGGGTCGTGAAGTGCAAGGCCATCAGGATCACGCCCTTGCCGTCCAGATGCGCCTGCTTCAAATGTTCAAGCCCTTCGACATGGGCCAGGCGCGCCAGACGCGACGTAGGCCACCACCAGCTCATGGCCATCTCAAAAAAGGCGATGCCGGTGGACGCGAAGTTTGCCTTGAGCAACTGCTTGCGCTCTTGGGCGGACTTTTCCGGGAAGCACAGCTCGAGGTTGCGCGCGGCGATGCGGCGGCGATCACCGGCCACGCGGTACATGCCCGCGCCAAGCAATCGACCAATGGTCAACAGCGCCCGGTAGGGCAACTGAGTGATCAGCCACAGCAAGCCGAGCCCCAGCCATAGCAGCCAAAAACGCGGGTGAAGAAATACAGCTCGAAAACGCGGGCGATCCATTACAGATTCCGGTAAAGACAAGGGCCGCGCATTCTACAACGGTTCGACTCGGCTTGCGGCCCGTGGATGTTCTCGTTATAAGTCTCGACACTTTTCGTGACAAGCCGCTTTTGCCGACCATGAGCCAAACCGAACCGCTAGACCAAGATCCCGTGTTCCAGCTGAAAGGCAGCATGCTCGCCATCACCGTGCTGGAGCTGGCCCGCAATGACCTCGACGCCCTGGACCGCCAACTGGCCGCCAAGGTCGCACTGGCGCCGAATTTTTTCAACAATGCCCCACTGGTGCTGGCCCTGGACAAACTCCCGGCCGGCCAAGGCGCGATTGATTTGCCCGGCCTGATGCGCGTGTGCCGCTCCCATGGCTTGCGTACCCTGGCAATTCGCGCCAGCCGTATCGAAGACATTGCCGCGGCCATCGCCATTGAACTGCCAGTACTGCCACCGTCCGGTGCCCGCGAGCGCCCGCTCGACCCGACGGAAGGTGAAGTGAAGAAAAAACCGGAAAAACCGCCGGAACCCACGGTCAAGCCTACAAAGATCATCACCTCCCCCGTACGCGGCGGGCAGCAAATTTACGCCCAGGGCGGCGACCTCGTGGTGATCGCTCCGGTCAGCCCGGGTGCGGAACTTCTGGCCGATGGCAACATCCATGTATACGGCCCGATGCGCGGACGTGCCCTCGCCGGCATCAAGGGCGATACCAAGGCGCGTATTTTTTGCCAGCAGTTGACCGCTGAGCTAGTGTCGATCGCAGGCCAGTACAAGGTTTCAGAAGATTTGCGCCGTGATCCGCTGTGGGGGGCCGGGGTACAAGTCAGCCTGTCGGGCGATGTGTTGAACATCATCCGTCTTTAACGGATACTGCCGCATTTTCCAAGCATCTCTAGACTCTGATAGCACAGCGAAACCGGCAAGACTTACGTAGGAATAATTAGAAGTTGGCTTTCCTTTTCGGGAACCACATCTTTTTCCTACAAAGGCTGTCCGCCTGCAGCGAGTTCCAAGAGATGTTTTTCAGGGACCGAAAAGTCCTTTTTCCTTAGGGGTGAAACACCTTGGCCAAGATTCTCGTGGTTACATCCGGCAAGGGTGGTGTGGGTAAGACCACCACCAGCGCCGCTATCGGTACCGGCCTCGCTCTGCGCGGCCACAAGACAGTCATCGTCGACTTCGACGTCGGTTTGCGTAACCTCGACCTGATCATGGGCTGCGAACGCCGCGTGGTGTACGACTTCGTCAACGTAGTGAACGGCGAAGCCAACCTGCAACAGGCCCTGATCAAGGACAAGCGCCTTGAGAACCTGTACGTGCTGGCCGCCAGCCAGACCCGTGACAAAGACGCGCTGACCAAAGAAGGCGTAGGCAAAGTTCTCGCCGAACTGAAAGAAACTTTCGAATACGTGGTGTGCGACTCCCCGGCCGGTATCGAAACCGGTGCTCACCTGGCGATGTACTTCGCCGATGAAGCCATCGTGGTGACCAACCCGGAAGTGTCCTCGGTACGTGACTCGGACCGCATGCTCGGCCTGTTGGCCAGCAAATCCAAGCGCGCCGAAGATGGCCAGGACCCGATCAAGGAACACCTGCTCCTCACCCGTTACAACCCGGAGCGCGTCAGCAACGGCGAAATGCTCGGCGTTGAAGACGTGAAGGAAATCCTCGCCGTGACCCTGCTGGGCGTGATCCCGGAATCCCAAGCCGTGCTGAAAGCTTCCAACCAGGGCGTGCCGGTGATTCTTGACGACCAGAGCGACGCCGGCCAGGCGTACAGCGATGCCGTAGATCGCTTGCTGGGCAAGACCGTGGAACATCGCTTCCTCGATGTAAAGAAGAAGGGATTCTTCGAGCGTATCTTTGGAGGCAACTAAACAATGAAATTTCTCGACTTCTTTCGCGCCAACAAAAAGCCAAGTACCGCGTCGGTAGCGAAAGAGCGTCTACAGATCATCGTGGCGCACGAACGCGGCCAACGCAGCACACCGGACTACCTGCCAGCCTTGCAAAAGGAACTGGTCGAGGTGATTCGCAAGTACGTCAATATCGGCAACGATGACGTGCACGTCGCCCTGGAAAACGACGGCAGCTGCTCGATTCTGGAACTCAATATCACCCTGCCTGATCGTTAATCGAAAAGGCGGCTGCCACGGCGGCTCGGTCACCTTGATCCCTTTGCGGGAACCGGGTGAGCGAGCCGCCGTTGGCGTTTGTTACGAGGCTGTTTAATGCCGCTGTCCAATATTCATATCCTGCATCAGGACGATGCTGTCCTGGTGGTGAACAAGCCGACCTTGCTGCTCTCGGTGCCCGGCCGCGCCGATGACAACAAGGACTGCCTGATCACCCGCCTGCAGGAAAACGGCTACCCCGAGGCCCGCATTGTCCATCGCCTGGACTGGGAAACCTCAGGGATCATCCTGCTCGCGCGGGACGCCGACACCCACCGCGAACTGTCCCGTCAGTTTCACGATCGCGAAACCGAAAAGGCCTACACCGCCTTGGCCTGGGGCCAGCCGGCACTGGACAGCGGCAGCATCGACCTGCCCCTGCGCTACGACCCGCCGACCAAGCCACGCCATGTGGTCGACCATGAGTTCGGCAAGCATGCGCTGACCTTCTGGAAAGTGCTGGAACGTTGCGGTGACTGGTGCCGCGTCGAGCTGACGCCGATTACCGGGCGTTCGCACCAGTTGCGTGTGCATATGCTGTCGATCGGCCACCCGCTGTTGGGTGATGGCTTGTACGCCCACGAACAAGCCCTGGCCGCCTGGCCGCGCCTGTGCCTGCATGCGAGCATGTTGAGCTTTACTCACCCGCAAAGCGGTGAGCGGCTGCGCTTTGAGTGCCCTGCCCCTTTCTAAGTTGGCAATGCATTAAAAATGTGGGAGGGGGCTTGCCCCCTCCCACATTTGTAATGTGCACTTCTGGCCATCGAACGGTAAACTCCGCGCATTGCTGTCTGGAGCTATTTATGCGCGAAGCGTTGAATCAAGGCCTGATCGACTTCCTCAAGGCCTCCCCTACTCCTTTTCATGCCACTGCCGCCCTCGCCCAGCGCCTGGAAGCCGCCGGTTACCAGCGTCTCGACGAGCGCGAAACTTGGGCCACCGAGGCCAACGGTCGCTATTACGTGACCCGTAACGATTCCTCGATCATCGCGTTCAAGCTCGGCCGCCACTCGCCGCTGCAGGGCGGGATTCGCCTGGTCGGCGCCCACACCGACAGCCCGTGCCTGCGGGTCAAGCCCCAGCCGGAGCTGCAGCGCCAGGGTTTCTGGCAGTTGGGTGTGGAAGTCTACGGCGGTGCGCTGCTGGCCCCATGGTTCGACCGCGACCTGTCGCTGGCTGGCCGCGTGACCTTCCGCCGCGACGGCAAGGTCGAGAGCCAGTTGATCGACTTCAAGCTGCCCATCGCCATCATCCCCAACCTGGCCATTCACCTGAACCGTGAAGCCAACCAGGGTTGGGCGATCAACGCACAGACCGAGCTGCCGCCGATCCTGGCGCAATTCGCCGGTGACGAACGCGTGGACTTCCGCGCTGTGCTCACCGAGCAACTGGCGCGCGAACACGGCCTGAACGCCGACGTGGTACTCGACTACGAGTTGAGCTTCTACGACACCCAAAGTGCTGCAGTGATTGGCCTCAATGGCGACTTCATCGCCGGCGCCCGCCTCGACAACCTGTTGTCGTGCTACGCCGGCCTGCAAGCCTTGCTCACCAGCGAAACCGATGAAACCTGTGTGCTGGTGTGCAACGACCACGAAGAAGTCGGCTCCTGCTCGGCCTGCGGTGCCGATGGTCCGATGCTGGAACAGACCCTGCGCCGCCTGTTGCCGGAAGGTGATGAATTCGTACGCACCATTCAGAAATCACTGTTGGTGTCGGCGGACAATGCCCACGGTGTCCATCCAAACTACGCCGAGAAACACGACGCCAACCATGGCCCGAAACTCAATGCGGGCCCGGTGATAAAGGTCAACAGCAACCAGCGCTACGCCACCAACAGCGAAACCGCCGGCTTCTTCCGCCACCTGTGCATGGCCCAGGAAGTCCCGGTGCAGAGTTTTGTGGTACGCAGCGACATGGGCTGCGGCTCGACCATCGGCCCGATCACCGCCAGCCATTTGGGCGTACGCACCGTGGACATCGGCCTGCCGACGTTTGCCATGCACTCCATCCGTGAACTGTGCGGCAGCCATGACCTGGCGCATTTGGTGAAGGTACTGGGTGCGTTCTACGCGAGCCGCGACCTGCCCTGAATTTGCAGGGCAACTCGGTCAAAAATGTGGGAGGGGGCTTGCCCCCGATAGCAGTGGGTCAGTCAACATTTTAGTGACTGATAGACTGTCGTCGGGAGCAAGCCCCCTCCCACATTGGGTTTTGTGTACACCTGGCCTGCAAACTGACCTGCATCATCTGCACTTCTGATAATCCGACCTAGACTTGTCAGTATTCCCACTCTGACAAGGCCGTCGCCCCATGATCTCCATGTCCTCTTTCCACGCCATGCTTATCCCCATCCTGATCGGCATGATCCTGCTCGCGACCGGCTTCAACTTTCGCGACAAGCCCGTCGGCGTGTTTGGCATGTGGGTCGGTATGCTGCTGATCCTGGGAACCGTGGTTTACAAAATACTCGCCAAACTGGCGGAATGACAAATGCACTCGCATTGGGCATAACGGCCTCGTACACTCGGTCAATTCGTCGTTTCCAAGGTTGACCGCCTCGTGCTTTCCCGTCTTCGTGCCCTGCCCTGCTGTTTCCTGATCGCCCTGCTGATGCTGCTGCCGCTCACGCCTGCCCAAGCCGTGGGCTTGCCCGGCTTGCTGGGCAGCACCAACAAGCCCCAACCCCAGGCCGATGTACCGCTGGGGCAGTCGCTGGACGAGGTCATCAAAACCCTGGAAAACGACCGGCAGCGCACTCAGTTGCTGAGCGATTTAAAGAAGCTGCGCGAAGCCACGCAAAAGGCCCAACCCGCCGCCGAACAAGGCGTTCTCGGGTTGATCGGCGGCACCCTGGCCGGCCTTGAGGCACAGTTTTCCGGTGCAGACAGCCCGCTGGGGCGCTGGTCCAACGAAGTTGACCTGGCCAAGGATGAACTCGGCGCGCTGATGATGCCGGCCAGTGAATGGCTGCCGATCATTTTCGGCTTTGCCGTGATCCTGGCGGTATGGAGCCTGCTGGCCGCCGCCCTGATCTGGCTCAGCCACCGCGTACGCGAGCGTTTCGGCTTGCCCGAGGAACTGCCGCAACACCCACGTACCTGGGACATGCTGCGCTTCGCCCTGCGCAAATTGGGGCCATGGCTGATTGCCCTGGTCATCACGGTTTACCTGAGCTATGTGCTGCCCTCGTCCCTGGGCAAATCCCTGGCGATGGTGCTGGCTTATGCATTGGTGGTCGGCACCTGTTTCTCGGCGATCTGCGTGATTGCCTTCTCCGTACTGGACGGCCCGCACCGCCACCGCGCGCTCTACATCCTGCGTCGCCAGGCCTTCCGCCCGCTGTGGCTGATCGGCAGCTTCGCCGCCTTTGGTGAAGCGCTGAGCGACCCGCGAATGATGCAGGCCCTGGGTCAGCACCTGGCCCATACGGCGGCGACCGTCGCCAATGTGATGGCGGCATTGTCCACCGGCGTATTTATCCTGCGTTTCCGCCGGCCGATCGCCCACCTGATCCGCAACCAACCGCTGTCCCGGCGCCTTACCCGCCGCGCCATCACCGACACGCTCTCGATTATCGGCAGCTTCTGGTATTTACCGGCGCTGCTGCTGGTGGGCATCTCGTTGTTTGCCACCTTCCTGTCTGCCGGCGACACCAGCACCGCCCTGCGCCAATCTCTGTTATGCACGGTGTTGCTGGTGTTGTGCATGGTGATCAACGGGCTGGTGCGCCGTCATGCGCTCAAACCGCTACGCGGGCACAAGCGCCACGCGCTCTACTCCGAGCGCCTGAAAAGCTTCGTGTACACCCTGGCTCATTTGGTGGTGTGGCTGGCGTTTATCGAATTGGGCTTGCGCGTCTGGGGCCTTTCGCTGATTCGTTTTACCGAAGGCGATGGCCATGAAATCAGCGTCAAGCTGTTCGGCCTTGGCGGCACGCTGCTGTTTGCCTGGTTGATCTGGATCCTCAGCGACACCGCGATCCACCACGCCCTCACGCGCTCGCGCAAAGGCCTGGCCAACGCGCGTGCGCAGACCATGATGCCGCTGATTCGCAACGTGCTGTTCGTGACCATCTTTATCATCGCCGCCATCGTCGCCCTGGCGAACATGGGCATGAACGTCACGCCACTGCTGGCCGGTGCCGGTGTGATCGGCCTGGCCATCGGTTTTGGTGCGCAATCGCTGGTAGCGGACCTGATTACCGGCCTGTTCATCATCATCGAAGACTCCCTGGCCATCGATGACTACGTGGACGTTGGCGGCCACCTCGGTACCGTCGAGGGCCTGACCATCCGTACCGTGCGCCTGCGGGACATCGACGGCATCGTGCACACCATTCCGTTCAGCGAAATCAAGAGCATCAAGAACTACTCGCGGGAGTTCGGCTACGCGATCTTCCGGGTGGCGATCCCCTACAACATGGAAATCGACGACGCCATCAAGTTGATGCGCGACGTCGGCCAGAAAATGCGCAACGACCCACTGCAACGCCGCAACATCTGGTCGCCGCTGGAAATTCAGGGCGTGGAAAGCTTCGAGTCCGGCAGCGCGATCCTGCGCGCGCGCTTCAAAACCGCGCCGATCAAGCAGTGGGAAGTGTCGCGGGCGTTCAACCTGTCGCTCAAGCGCCATCTGGATGAGGCCGGGCTGGATTTGGCCACGCCGCGCTTGAGTGTGCAGGTGGTGACCGCTGGCAGCGTGCAGGAGAAAGATCAACAACAATAAACTCAGGAGAGGTCTTTATGCGTTTGAATGGTCTGACACACCGATGGGTTTTAGGCGTGCTGTGCGGGGTCGCCAGCAGCGCGGTGATTGCCGCCAGCAGTGGCCAGGACAGCGCCCGCGAGGAAATCGCCACCCAGGCCAAGGCGCTGGAGCCGAGCCTGCTGGAAACCCGCCGCGATATCCACGCTCACCCCGAATTGGGCAATACCGAGACACGCACCGCCGAGCTGGTCGCCAAACAACTTCGCGACCTCGGCCTTGAGGTGAAAACCGGCGTGGCCCGCACCGGCGTCGTCGCCATCTTGAAGGGTGGCCTGCCCGGCCCCACCGTCGCCTTGCGCGCCGACATGGATGCGCTGCCGGTCAAGGAAGTCGCCGACCTGCCCTTCGCCTCGAAGGCCAAAGGCACCTACCTGGGCAAAGAGGTCGACGTCATGCACGCCTGTGGCCACGACGCCCACACCGCGATCCTGCTGAGCACAGCGAAAATTCTTACCGGCATGCGTGACCGCCTGCCCGGCACCGTGGTGTTTTATTTCCAGCCGGCCGAAGAAGGCCCGAGCGACTTTATCCCCGACGGCAAGAACACCTGGGGCGCGAAAATGATGGTGCAGGAAGGCGTGATGACGGCACCCAAGCCGGATGCCGTGTTCGGCCTGCATGTCTGGGCCGGCGTACCGGCCGGGCAGATCACTTACCGCCCGGGCCCGACCCTGGCCAGTTCCGATGACCTGCGCATCAAGATCCTCGGCAAACAGACCCACGCCGGCCGCCCGTGGGACGGCATCGACCCGATCACCGTTGGCGCGCAAACCATTGTCGGCCTGCAAACCGTGGTGAGCCGGCGTACCGACATCTCGTCGTTTCCGTCGGTGGTGAGCATTGGCACCATCAACGGCGGCACGCGCTACAACATCATCCCGGAGTCGGTCGACATGAGCGGCACCATTCGCTCCTACGATTACGGCATTCGCCAGAAGCTGCACGCGGATGTGCGCCAGACCGTGGAAAAAATCGCCGAGAGTGGCGGTGCCAAGGCCGAAGTCACCATCATCGAGAAGTACGACCCGACCATCAACAACCCGGCGCTGACCGAGAAAATGCTGCCAAGCCTGCGCTGGGCGGCCAAGGATGATGTGGTGCAAGGGCCGCTGGTTGGCGGTGCCGAGGACTTCTCGTTTTATGCCAAGCAAGCGCCAGGACTGTTTGTGTTCCTGGGGGTGACCCCGAGGGATCAGGACATGAGCAAAGCCGCGCCGAACCATAATCCGGGCTTCTTTGTGGATGAGTCGGCGTTGGTGGTAGGAGTGCGGACACTGGCGTCGTTGGCGACGGATTATCTGTATACCAACACACCGCAATAGGGCTGTTCTGTGGGAGCGGGCTTGCCCGCGAGAGTGGTGTGTCAGTCGACGTAGTTGCAAACTGACACTCAGCTATCGCGGGCAAGCCCGCTCCCACAGTTTGGGGCAGCGGTGTGTCAGCTGGCCAGCGCAGCAGCGTCCATCTTCTGACGCAGGCTCAGGGGGCGCATATCGGTCCAGACTTCTTCGATGTAAGCCAGGCACTCTTTCTTCATGCCGCTCTTGCCCACGGTGCGCCAGCCTTCCGGTACGACCTTGTAGTCGGGCCAGATGGAATACTGTTCTTCGTGGTTGACCACTACCTGAAACAGGATGTCGTCGCGGTCAAATACTGAGGTCATTGCTGTTCTCCATCGCTAAAAAGGCTGGCTGCGCACCACGCGCAGCGCTGATATCTGTAGAAACGTACCAGGCTTGCGAAAAATTAGAGGCTGGCGACCGCTGCCGCCAAGGCGCGACCGAAGATCTCCGCAACCCGGTCGACTTCGACGGCCGTAATCACCAACGGTGGCAGGAACCGCACCACGCAGCCATGCCGACCGCCCAACTCCAGGATCAGGCCACGCTTGAGGCATTCACGCTGAACCAGCGGTGCCAGTTGGCGATGCACCGGCGGGTGTCCCTGAATATCCAGGGTGCCGTTCGGGTCCACCAGCTCCACGCCCAGCATCAAGCCACGACCACGAATATCCCCCAGATACGCGAAGTCTCGCTGCAGGATGCGCAGGTGTTCGCCAAGGCGCTCGCCCATGGCGGCTGCATGACCGGCCAGGTCGTGCTCCTTGAGGTAGCGCATCACCGCCGAACCCGCCGCCATGGCCATCTGGTTACCACGGAAAGTCCCGGCATGCGCGCCCGGCAGCCAGGTGTCGAGCCAGTCGCGATACACCACTACCGCCAGCGGCAAGCTGCCGCCGATGGCTTTGGACATCACCACCACATCCGGGATGATGCCGGCATGTTCGAAGGCAAACATCTTGCCGGTGCGGCCGAAACCGCTCTGGATTTCATCAACGATCAACGCCACGCCCGCCTGCTCGGTGATGCGTCGCAAGCCACGTAGCCAATCAAGGTCGGCCGGAATCACCCCGCCCTCGCCCTGCACCACTTCGACAATCACCGCCGCCGGCAGCAACACCCCGCCTTCCGGGTCGTTCAACAGATTTTCCAGGTAATGCAGATTGACCCGCACTCCTTCCGCGCCGCCCAGGCCGAAGGGGCAGCGGTAGTCGTAGGGGAAAGGCAGAAATTGCACGCCATTGCCGAGCAAGGCGCCCAACGGTTTTTTCGGCCCCAGGCTGCCCATCAGGCTGAGTGCGCCCTGGCTCATGCCGTGGTAACCGCCCTGGAACGACAACACCGTGCTGCGACCGGTGGCCGTGCGCACCAGCTTCAACGCGGCTTCCACTGCGTCGGTGCCGGTGGGGCCGCAGAACTGGATTTTCGCTTCCTGCGCAAGCGCTGCAGGCAACAGGCCGAACAGGTCTTGTACGAACTGGTCCTTGACTGGCGTCGTCAGGTCGAGGGTGTGCAGCGGGAGCTCGTCGCTGAGTACCTGCTGGATGGCTTCGATCACCACCGGGTGGTTGTGGCCCAGCGCCAAGGTGCCTGCACCCGCCAGGCAGTCGATGAAACTGCGGCCTTCCACGTCTTCCACGTAGATCCCCTTGGCACGCTTGAGTGCCAAAGGAATACGCCGTGGGTAGCTGCGGGCGTTGGATTCCTGCTGGCGTTGGCGGGCCAACAGTGGGGTTTCTTCAAATTGGTAGAGCGTTTCCGCAGGTGCCGGGTTGGCATACACCGGGGCGTCTTCGATACGGCTGGTAGCGACTGACATCTCTCGATCCCTCAATACGCGGGTGGGGGTGACCAAACTGCCGATCCGTGGTGCGCACGGATTTCATGTTCTGGAGACGCACCAGCGGTGGGGGGATTTAGGCTTGTTATGGTTTTTGATTGGATTCGCGAGCAAGCCCGCTGCCACCCTTGGATCTCAGTGCATCAGGTCGATGGGCTGCTCCGACCACTCGAGCTCACACCGCCCGATACCGCTCATTCAACGCATACAAAATCGCACACGTCTCCCCATCCAGAACCCCAGCATAATCCCGGCTCCGAAAGTGCATCTGAAACGCCCGCGTCCTTAACTCAAAGGCCCTGCGATTCTGAGCCGGCTTATAGCCATATCGCTGAAACGCCCGCTCTATCTCAACCTCTGGCGGCAGCCCCAAAGAAAATCGCCGCTGATACATCACCCGCGTCGACTCATCAAACCAGGCCCCGATACCGGCCTCGAACAAACACCGCCAAGGTAGTCGAGGCCCCGGATCACTCTTGCGCCAATACGCCACATCCGAATGCCCAAGAATGTCAGTCGGCCCAACCTGCGGGTATCGCGCGAGTAGGTCGCGCACCAACGCAATCAACACCTCAACCTGCTCATCACCGTAAGCAGGAAAGGTCAATACGCCCCCATCATCGCGCGCCAAATTGACTATCTCGATGCCAATGGAGCGGCTATTGAGGTTATCGCGCCCACCCCAATGGCTCACCCCGGCATGCCAGGCGCGCTGGTCCTCGTGTACCAAGCGAAACGCGCGTAACTCTTCGTATCCGAGTGCCTGGTAGCCACTGTCATCGGGGTCCGGCACCAGATAATGAGCACTGACGCCATCCTGGGTGAGGATACGCAGGGACGAGGCAAAGGGCGCCGCCGTGTAATGCAGGACCACTTGCCGCACGGTTTCACCGTCGCGTTGATTGAAATCCATGGAGGGGAAACTGCTGTCGATCACCAACATAAGAACCGTCCTTTTCAGTACAGGCCGAGTCATTCAGCCCGTTCAAGCGCAAAAAATTACCGCCATCCTGAACGTATGAAATCCAGGAGGGCGGTAACTATTTTTGCCACTTGAAAAAAAGTGATCAGCGCCGCAATGGCATGCCCAGGTCGACCCGCAGACCATCCGGCTGGCTGTCGAACTTCAAGGAGCAAGAGCAGCGTTGCACGATCGCCTGAACGATCGCCAGCCCCAGGCCGCAGCCTTCGCTGCTGCCATTGCGCCAGAAGCGTTGGGTCAGGTATTGCAGGTCTTCGCTGGAGATTTGCTTGCCGTGGTCACGCACGCGGAACACTACTGTGTCGGCCGTGGTGAACACATTCAACTCCACACGGGTGTCGCCCGGGGTATGGCGCAAAGCGTTGTCCAACAAATTGCGCAGGGCTGCAACGGCCAAGGCTACCGGCATTTCCACCGGGGTTTGCGTGAGGTTCTCCGCCAGGACCAGATCGATGCGCCGATTGTCGCCGGCATTCGCATCCTGGATCGCCAACCGCGCGACTTGTTCGGCACTCGATTGCAGGCCGTCGTCGAACGACAGGCTGCCCTCCACCCTCGCCAACAGCAGCAATTGCTCCAACGTACGATGCAAGCGGTCGGCGCCTTCTTCGGCATGGGCCAGGGACTGGTCGCGCGCCGCGCCTTCGGTCATGCGCGCCACTTGCAGGTGGGTCTTGATCGCCGTCAGCGGGCTGCGCAGTTCGTGGGCGGCGTCGCCGGTGAGGCGGCGCTCACGCTCGATGGTCTTGGCGATGCGTTGCAACAGTTGGTTCTGGGTATCGAGCAGTGGTTTCAACTCGCTGGGTAACGGGTGAATCTGCAGCGGTTCGAGGGAATCAGCACTGCGGCGCATCAGCGCATCGCGCATGCGGTTGAGCGGCAACAGGCTTTGGCCGATGCCCAGCCACAGCAGGCACAGGCAGCCCAGCAGCGCCACACCCACCGGCACCGAAGCGGCCAGCAATATCGACAGGTTCAACGCCTCGCGCTCCACCTGGCGGTCGGCGGTGGTGATCAGCAAGTCGCCACGGGACAGGGTGAAACTGCGCCAGCTTACGCCGTCGATCACCTGATCGCGAAAGCCACTCTTGCGCGACTCAAGGCCTTCATCCGGGGTCATGTGACTGCGTGCGAGGATTTCCCCACGCAGGGAGCTGACCTGGCAGGCCATGCCGCCCGGCACGTTCAGTTGCTCGGTGCGCAAATGCGTACCCGCGCTCACACTGGCCAGGCCCGGCATCTGCTCGGTCAGCCCCGCCACCATACGCGCCGACGCCACCAGGCGCTGGTCGAGCGAAAACATCATCTGGTTACGCAGATCGTTGAGCATCCAGGCCGCCGCCAGTACCCAGATCAGCACAAAAGCAGCGCCCAGCTTGAACGTCAGGCGCAGGCGCAGGCTCATCACGAAGCGTTGTCTCCTTCGTCAGCCACACCACCATCCGCCGTACCCAGGCGATAACCGAGGCCGCGCACGGTCTCGACGATGCCGTTGCCCAATTTGCGTCGCAGGTGGTGGATGTGCACGTTGAGGGCGTTACTTTCCAGTTCGTCGTTGAAGCCGTAGACACTGTCCTTGAGCTGCTCGCTGGAGAGCACCCGGCCTTTGTTATGCAGCAGGGCCTGCAACAGCGCTTGCTCGCGACGGGAGAGGTCTACCGGCTGGCCGGCCAGGAAGGTTTCGCGACTGCTGGGGTCGTAGGCCAGATGACCGTGTTCGATCAGGTTAACCCGGCGCCCTGCTACTCGCCGCAGCAGGGTTTGCAGGCGTGCGGCCAGTTCGCGCAGGTCAAAGGGTTTGAGCAGGTAGTCGTCGGCACCGGCCTGCAGGCCATCGACACGGTTGGTCACCGAATCGCGCGCCGTGAGGATCAGCACCGGAATTTCCAGGCCCTGGCTGCGCTGTTGTTGCAGCAACTTGAGGCCGTCTTCGTCGGGCAAGCCAAGGTCGAGCACCATGATGTCGAAGTTGGCCGCCTTGAGCATCGCGCGTGCGGCAGCGGCCGTGGCCACGCGCTCGACGGTAAAGCCCTGGGCACCGAGCCCGGCCACGATGCCGCTGGCGATCAGTTCGTCGTCTTCACAGACCAGTACGTGCATGGTTAACCCTTCATGAATGATGGGGGGATTAAAGGTCCAGCGGATTAAGTGCCGATTATGCCGTGAAAAGAGGCGCGCTCAGCGCTTCCCTTCACTTTAGAATAGCGCCCGGTTAATCATCGGTTAATCAACACCACACATTGTGTGCCTAACTTGCATCGAACTAAGGCTTGACCATGCGGTATCTGTTTACCTTTCTGCTGGTGTTGTTTGCAGGGTTCGCCCAGGCCGCGCCGGGCAATCCCTTCGAGACCAAACCCGATTTCCTCCCGGTGGGCAAGGCCTTCACCTTTACCTCCGAGCGCCTGGAAACCGGCGAGACCCAGCTGTATTGGCAGATTGCCGACGGTTATTACCTGTACCAGCAGCGCATGAAGTTCGACGGCCTGGCTGAAAAACCGGTATTGCCCCAGGGTGAAGCCCATAGCGATGAGTTCTTCGGCGAGCAGCAAGTGTATCGCCAAGGCCTGGAAGTGAAGATCCCCGCCGGTGCCACCGGCCAGGTCAAGCTGGGCTGGCAGGGTTGCGCCGATGCGGGCCTGTGCTACCCGCCACAGTCGATTACCGTGGATCTGGGCGGCACCCCGGCCATAGCGGGCACTGCGCAAGTGCAGGCCCAAGGCCAAGCCCAGGATCAAAGCCTGGCCAGCGGCCTGCAACAGCGCAGCCTGGGTTGGAGCCTGCTGGTGTTCTTTGGCTTGGGCTTGCTGCTGGCGTTTGCCCCTTGTTCGTTGCCGATGTTGCCGATCCTCGCAGGGCTGGTGGTGGGCAGTGGCGCCAGCCCGCGTCGCGGTTTTGCCCTGGCCAGCAGCTACGTGGTGTGCATGGCCCTGGTGTATGCGGCGCTTGGCGTAATGGCCGCGTTGCTGGGCGGCAACCTCGCCGCACTGCTGCAAACTCCCTGGATTCTCGGCAGTTTCGCCGCGCTGTTTGTGCTCCTCGCCCTGCCCATGTTTGGTTTCTTTGAACTGCAACTGCCAGCCTTTGTGCGTGATCGCCTGGACAATGTCAGCCGCCAGCAAAGCGGCGGCAGCCTGGTAGGTGCCGGCATTCTTGGCGCACTGTCCGGCCTGTTGGTGGGGCCGTGCATGACCGCGCCACTGGCCGGCGCCCTGCTGTATATCGCCCAGAGCGGCAATGCGCTGCACGGTGGTTTGATCCTGTTCGCCATGGGCATCGGCATCGGTATTCCACTGTTGTTGCTGGTCACCGTGGGCAACCGCTTCCTGCCTAAACCGGGCAGCTGGATGGACGTGCTCAAAGGCGTTTTCGGTTTCCTGTTCCTCGGCACTGCGGTGCTGATGATTCGCCCGGTGGTCGGCGAAAGCCTGTGGATTGGCCTGTGGGGCGCATTGGCGCTGGTGATGGCTTACTGCGGCTGGACACTGGCCCGCGAGTACGGCCTGGCGGCCAAAGTGTTCGGCGCCGGTTCCCTGGTGCTGGGCCTGTGGGGCGCAGTGCTGATGGTGGGCGCGGCCGGTGGCAGTGACGACCTGTGGCAACCGTTGAAGGTCTACAGCGGATCAACAGTGGCGGCTGCGCCGAGCGCCCACGACGCCTTCATGACCATCAATGACCCAACTGCACTGCAAAGCCAACTCGACAGCGCCAAAGCCCAGGGCCAATGGGTGCTGGTGGACTACTACGCCGACTGGTGCGTGTCGTGCAAGATCATGGAAAAACAAGTGTTCGGCAAACCCGAAGTGATGGCCGCGCTGAAAGACGTGCGCCTGCTGCGCCTGGACGTCACCGCCGACAACGCCGCCAGCCGCGAACTGCTCGGCCGCTACAAGGTGCCAGGGCCACCGAGCTTCGTGTGGATCGGCCCGGACGGTGAAGAACGCCGCGCACAACGCATCACTGGCGAAGTGGATGCCGCCGCCTTCCTGCAACGCTGGACGCAAACCCGAGAAGCACGCTGATGCTGACCCTGACCATCGGCACCTTCGCCATCGCCCTGAATCACATCCTGCTGATCAGCGCGCTGATTCTTGCCACGCTGGTGGGCTGGCGCGTGGCCAAGCGTGGCGGTGAAAACCCGGAATCGGTGCTGTTCAGCCTGTTTCTGCTGGGCATGCTGGTCGCCCGCGTCAGTTTTGTACTGATGTATTGGAGCGATTACAGCCGCGACCCATTGCAGATGGTTGACCTGCGCGACGGCGGTTTTCTCGCCTGGCCCGGCGTGATCGCACTGATGCTGGGTGCCCTGTTGTACGGCTGGCGCCGCCCGGCCTTGCGCAAACCGTTAAGCGCCGGTGTGATCACCGGGCTGGTGTTCTGGGGCCTGACCAGCGTGTCCCTGAGCCTTTACGACAAAGGCGCGCAACTGCCGGATATCACCCTGCGCAATGCCAATGGCGACGTGGTGCAACTGGCCGATTACAAAGGCGGCCCACTGGTGATCAACCTCTGGGCCACCTGGTGCCCACCGTGCCGCCGGGAAATGCCGGTGCTGGAGCGCGCGCAGCATCAACGGCCGGACGTGAC
The DNA here is from genome assembly GCF_045447295.1 of Pseudomonas sp. O39. NCBI lineage: Bacteria > Pseudomonadati > Pseudomonadota > Gammaproteobacteria > Pseudomonadales > Pseudomonadaceae > Pseudomonas > Pseudomonas sp. O39. The sequence continues at coordinate 167,989 of NZ_JBJGXV010000002.1, read as the reverse complement.
CTTCCTGTTCGTCAACCAGGCCGAAAGCATGCAAAGCGTCAGCACCTTCCTCGCCACCCAAGGCCTGACCCTCGACAACGTGCTGTTTGACGCCAGCGGCCGGCTCGGCCAGGCCGTGGGCAGCATGGCGTTGCCGACCACCCTGTTCTACCAAGCCGATGGGCGCCTGATCAACAGCCACTTGGGCGAATTGTCCCAGGCCAGCCTGGCCCGCGCCATGGAACCCTTCGACACTGCCCCTGCCGCCACAAGGAAACCGACATGCCTCGACTCCGCCACCTGCTGACCCTGCTGCCGCTGACGCTCGCGGCCACCCTGGCCCAGGCCGAAGACTGGCCTGCACCGATCAAGCAGATTGAAGCCAAGGGCGCCAAGATCCTCGGCAAGTTCGACGCACCCAGCGGGCTCACCGGCTACGCCGCGCAGTACCAGAACCGCGGCATGGCCCTGTACCTGACTGCCGACGGCAAAAGCGTGATCGCCGGCAACCTGTACGACGCCGAAGGCAAAGACCTGAGCAGCGCGCCCCTGGAAAAACTGGTGTACGCGCCGATGGCCAAGGAAGTCTGGGGCAAAATGGAAAACAGCAGCTGGATTCAGGACGGCGATAAAAACGCGCCACGTATCGTCTACCTGTTCAGCGACCCCAACTGCCCGTACTGCAACATGTTCTGGGAACAGGCACGGCCGTGGGTAAAAGCCGGCAAGGTACAGTTGCGCCACATCATGGTCGGTATTATCCGCGAAGACAGCCCAGGCAAGTCGGCCGCCCTGTTCGCCGCCAAAGACCCGCAGAAAGCCCTGGAAGAACATGAAGCCGCCGGCAAAGGCAGCAAATTGCAGGCGCTGGACAAGATTCCGGCGGATATCGAAGCCAAGCTCGATGCCAACATGAAGTTGATGGAAGAGCTGGAATTGTCGGCAACGCCAGCGATTTTCTACCTGGATGACAAGGGCGGCTTGCAGCAACAGCAAGGCGCGCCATCGCCGGACAAGCTGGCGAAGATTCTGGGGCCGAAGTAATCGGCGTTTCCCTAAGAATGTTTCAGGCTTGCCTAACAGAAAGCGAGCACAACAATTCATAGAAACCTGGATGAAGGTTTGAGCTTGACGCAGAAAATCCGATGCCCAAACAGGCATCGGATTTTATTTCATGAAGCCAACGATCAGATCATAAACATAGCTGTTTGAGATCAGGCACGTCTGCCAGATGTCTCTTTGCGCTACCGCCGATTGGCGACTTCGAGATCCGCCTCATCCTCACCGAGGCCAGAGAGGTGAGTGCCTTTGATCAACGGCCCATAACGGCGGCTGAATTCCCCGTTATAGGGCACGTGGTCTTTGCTGATCCCGCGGTCCCAATTCACCGACCATGTCATCAGGCCCTTGATCGACAACCCTTTGTCGTACAAACGCTTGAATGCATTGGTCACGGCTGCGGGGTTGATCACATAACCGGTGGCGGCTGCATCGACGTTAGCCGGTAGGCCAATGACGAACTTGTCCGCCGGGATTTTAGTAAACCCTCGCGTTCCGCTCACCAGACTTTCGGTCAGGTAAAACAGGAAATCCTCTTTCATTGCGTCGTTGTTCTGGGCAATCCAGGCACCGTTGCCGTTGTTGACCTCCTGCACCCAGATCCCGTCGCCCCCCTGGTTGTAATACTGCGGGGCAATGAAGTCGTAATAGCCTTCCAGCGCCTGGATGTAACCGACGTATTTACCGGCGGTGGTCAGGTAAGGAAACTCCGGCGCCATGCTGATAATGAAGTGTTTGCCTTCACCGGCGTAATGGTCCTTGACCAGTTTCAACGCGGCGGGCAGGACAGTCTTGTTGTCGGCGAAATCAATCGCGCTCTGCTCAAGATCGATGTCCAGGCCATCAAAGCCATAGGTTTCCACCAGGCGGATAATCTCGTTGGCCAATGGCTGTTCGTTGCCTTTATGCAACTCGATGTGCGCATCGGCGCCGCCAAGGGAAATCAGCACCGCCCTGCCCTGGCTGTTCAGCACGCCCACCTGGCGGCGGAACTCGGCGTCGGAAAGGTTGTACGGCTTGAACGTTGGGATACCGTTGCCTTTCATGAAGGCCACGGCCACCACGTTGTAATCCGTCGGCACGTCCGCCAGGTTCATGTTGGCAAATTGGCCACGCTGGTAGCCGTCGCTCGCGCCGGCAGGCCAGTTGTGCCAGAAGCCCATGAGGATCTTTTTGCCGGCAATGCTCGGCATCAGCGAAGCGACATCGTTCAGCGGCGATTTCAGTAAGGTGAAGTCAATCTTTGACATGTTCTAATCCTTCAGAACGTATGGGTTTAACGGCGCGGGCTTATTTGAAGTCCACGTCGAAGGCTTGATAGAAGGCGTTGCCGGTGTTGGCGACGATCCACATCAACACGATCACATGCTTGCCCTTTTTGTTGGCCGGCAGTTTCACTTCGTGATTGACCTTGGCCTTCAGTTCACCTGGATGACTGAAGTACGGCACCTGGGTATAGAAGTCTTCGGCGAACGGCTGGGTTTCCAGTTGTGCGCGGGTGATGCGCTGTTTCGGATCCCAGCCATCCTTGGTGATCAGCCAACGATAGCCACGGGTGGTGTGCGGCGCGGTGTATTCCCAGGTGACCTTGAAGGCCTGACCCGGGTCGACATTGAGCAGCGGCCAGGTGAAGGCGCGGTTGAGTTTCTTGGCCATTTCCTCGTTGGTGAAGTTGATGCAGTCACGGGCATCGGTCTTGCCGCCGCTGAGGATGAAGCCGTCGGCTGGTGGGGTGACGCTGTCACTGTCGGTTTGATAAGGCGCCGGGAACGGACCGGCAATCAGTGCCGGAAAGTTCTTGCCGCCTTCCATTTCATTGACCTGCCAGGTAGCCAGCAGGCCGAGATCCACGGCGACTGCGCCACGGCTGGAAGGGGATGTGACACGACCATGGCGAAGAGGTGTCTGGGTTTGTGGTTTATTCATTTGTTACTCCATTGCTATTGATTAAGAACTCTCCTTTCTTGAAGGAGAGAATCTCAACCTAACGGAGTTGCTTTTTTTTTCCACAGGCCGGTTTTTCACTCATTTTCTTTTCAGGAGACGATAAACCCGAAAACACTGTATATAAAAACAGTTAAATGGAAATCGCGTACACCACCGGAGGTCAATTTCCTACAATTCAAGGCGCAAATAAGCACAGCTACTCTCGTAAATCGCCTTATCCCGTTCGTAAGTGATGGCCCTCTGCATGTGATGAAGTATTGGCCTGGCGGCGAGAAAGAATTTCCAGGGAGCGTTCTCAATCAATCAGATGTGCCGAAAGCCACCTTCACCACCTGACCCGAGCCACGCATGAGCATAGGTATCTACACAACTTTTTTTACGGGTTGAGTACTGTGGTTGACGCGGGGCCGCTGGGTACATATCCGTTATTTGGATCACGGCTGCTATGGGTTCCGCCCTTACGGCGACTCACTTTTGAACAGCGCAAAAGTAAGCAAAACGCTCTTGCCCCACCACTCGGCGCCTCAGATCAAGATCAAAAGCAAAGCTGAGGCGGCCTGACAGCCGGCCTGATCTCTGAAGCTGAACTCAATCAAATGTGGGAGCGGGCTTGCCCGCGAAGGCGTCGGCTCAGCAAACATTGAAGTTGACTGACCCACCGCTTTCGCGGGGATGTGGCGGCCTTTCAAAGTTGTGCAGATACCTGCACGCATGAGCCAGATAAGCTTCTCCGACTTCGAACGGTTACTTACAGGAACAAGATCTGCCCCCGCGCCAGGGCACCATCGTCGATGCCACGATTATTCATGCTCCCAGCTCAACCAAGAACGAGGAAGGTCAGCGTGATCCTGAGAGGCACCAGCCCCAAAAAGGTAACCCGTGCCACTGTGGAATAAAGGCCACTATCGGCGCCGATGTGGGTTGTGCGTTAAGCAACGCTGAAAGTCGTTTTCGTTTCGACTAACAGCGCGCTCACCGCCAGTTGTTCCAGGGTTCCTTAAAGCCCTTCCAACTCCGCCATCAAATCACTCAACCGATCCACCTTCTCGGCACTGATCTCATTCGCCGCCAACCCATCAATGTACTCAGCCAACTCCGCCACCGTGCTGCACTCGAACATCGCCCGTAGCGGCACATCGCGTTGCAGGGTTTTCTGCACGCGGGAGGCAATCTGCGTGGCCAGCAACGAGTGCCCGCCCAGTTCGAAGAAGGTGTCCTGTACCCCCACCCTTTCGACTTTCAGCACCTCGGCCCAAATCGCAGCCAAGGTGGTTTCCAGCGCGTTGCGCGGTGCCAGATAGTCCTGGCTGTGCAACTGGCCGATCTCCAGTTCCGGCAGGGCCTTGCGGTCCAGCTTGCGGTTGGCGTTCAGCGGCAGGCGGTCGAGCCATAGCCAATGCAGCGGCACCATGTATTCCGGCAGCTCGGTGCGCAGGCGTTGCTTGATGCGGTCCAGGCGATCACTCGGGTTCAACGCTTCATCAGCCGCCACCAGATAGCCGACCAAGTGCTTGCCGTTAACGCCTTCCTGCACGCCGACGGCCGCGTCACGTACTTCCGGTTGCTCATGCAGGCGCGCTTCGATTTCACCCAACTCTATGCGATAGCCGCGAATCTTCACCTGATGGTCGATACGCCCCACGTACTCCAGTACGCCATCGCTGCGCCGACGTGCGAGGTCGCCGGTGCGGTACAGCCGATCGCCGGGCGCACCGAACGGGTTCGGCACAAAGGCTTGCGCCGTGCGCAGCGGGTCGCTGACATAACCTCGGCCGACACCGGTGCCGGCCACGCACAACTCGCCAATGGCGCCCTGTGGCACCAGCTCCAGCGCACCCTCGAGCACGTACAAACGGTTGTTATCCGTGGGCGTGCCGATCGGCAGGTAGGTACCCCGGGTCGACGCCAGGTCGACGCGGAAGAACGCCACGTCATCCGAACACTCCGCCGGCCCGTAGGCATTGACCAAACCAATCTCTGGATAGCGCAACAACCATTGGTGCGCCAGCTCAGGCGGCATCGCCTCCCCCGTCGGCAACATCCAGCGCAGACCGTCCAGGCTCATGCGCTCCTGGGCCAGCATGCCCTGGATCAGTGACGGCACGCTTTCCAGCACGGTAATGCCCTGGGCCTGCACATGCGCCAGCAACCCTTGCGGATCATGGGCAATGGTGTTCGGCACGATAGCCACCCGCGCGCCGAACAGCGGCGCCGCCAGGAACTGCCACACCGAAATGTCGAAGCTTTGCGAGGCCGTCTGGGCGATCACATCGGTCTCGCTCAGTTGCAGGTACGGCACCTTGCTCAACTGGTTGTTCAGCATGCCGCGCTGCTCGACCATCACGCCTTTGGGCAAGCCGGTGGAACCCGAGGTGTAGATCACGTAGGCAAGGTTGTCGGGGCCGCTGTAGACGCCCGGGTTTTCGCCACGGCCAGGCACGTCTTCCCACACCAGCATCTGGCAGGCGGTGCCCTCCAGCAACTCAATCGCCTGTTCGCGGCATGCCTCGGTGCACACCAGCAATGGCGTACGGCTCAGGTCGATGATGCGACTCAAGCGCGAGCGTGGCAGGCCCGGGTCCAACGGCAAGTAACCGGCACCGGCCTTGAAGCTGCCGATGAGCATGCCCAGCAAGTCGAGATTACGTTCGGCCAGCAACGCCACCGGTTGATCCAGCCCGACGCCCGCAGCGATCAGCGCGTGGCCCAGGCCGTTACTGCGGCGATTCAACTCGTCATAGGTCCACTGTTGGTCGAGGCAACTGGCGGCGATGCGTTGCGGATGCTGCGCCACCTGCGCTTCGAACAACTCGATGTAACTGCGCTCCAGCGGGTAGTCATGCTCGCTCTGGTTGCAGCCTTGCACCAGGAATTCACGCTCCTGTTCGCCGATCAGCGGCAGTTCGGCCATGTCGCCATGAAAGCCCTGCACCAGCGCCAGCAGCAGGCGTTTGAACTCAGCGAGCATGCCTTGCACGGTGGTTTCGTCGAAATAGCGCTGGTCGTAGGACAGGTGCAGACCGAGGTCGTCGCCCGGGTAGCACACCGCCGTCAGCGGGAAGTTGGTGTGGGTGCGACCGGAATCCGAGGTGGCATTCAGGCTTTGCGCATGGTCCAGCACCGAGACTTCCACCGGCGCGTTCTCAAACACAAACAGGCTGTCGAACAGCGGCTGGCCCTTGGGCAGTTCGCTGTGCTCCTGGATAGTCACCAACGGCAGGTATTCGTACTCGCGCAGTTGCATGTTGCTGTCGAGCAAGCCGCTCAGCCACTGGCGCACACTGCAACGCTGGTCGTCCTCGGGCAGTTTCACCCGCAGCGCAATGCTGTTGATAAACAGGCCGACGGTACGTTGCATCTCCGGCATTTCCACCGGGCGCCCGGCCACGGTGACGCCGAACAAGACGTCACGATCCCCGCTCACGCGGCGCAGCACTAACGCCCATGCCGCTTGGGCGAAGGTGTTGACGGTCAGCTGATGGGCCTGCGCCAGTTCACGCAGTTGCGCGCCGTCACGGGCATCGAGGCGCGTGTAACAGTCGCCCACCACCATGCCACCGCTATGACCCGCATGCTCACGCAGGAACGGCCGGTCGCTGGGGATCGGCGTAGTGCGCTCGAAGCCTTGCAGGTTCTGCTGCCACCACTGGCGCGCTTCGGCAAGGTTCTGGCGTTGCAGCCAGGCGATGTAGTCGCGGTAGCGCGGCGGCGTGGCCAGTTGCGCATCGCGGCCTTCGCCGAGGGCCATGTAGATCTCGAAGAAGTCATTCATCAGCAGCGAACGACACCAGGCATCGATCAGGATGTGGTGGTTGCTCATCATGAACCAGTAGCGCGCTTCGCCGACGCGGATCAGGCGCAGGTGGAACGGCGCCTGGTTGAGCAGATCAAAACCGGCTTCGCGCTCCTGCTTGAGCAGGGCTTGCAGACGCGGTTCCTGTTCGCTTTCCGGGTCAGCGCGCCAGTCCAGATATTCAATCGGTGTACTGCCCGGTTTATGGATCACTTGCAGCATGTCTTCGCCGACGTTCCAGCAGAACGACGCACGCAAGGCTTCATGCCGCGCGATCACTGCCTGCCAGGCCTGCGCAAAACGCTCGGGGTCCAGCGCGCTGTTGATGCGGTAGCGGTCCTGCATGTAATAGAGGCCGGTGCCCGGCTCCAGCAGGGTGTGCAGCAGCAAGCCTTCCTGCATCGGGGTCAGCGGGTACACGTCTTCGATGGCGCTGGCCGGAACCGGTAAGGCGTCGAGTTGGGATTGGTTCAACTGCGCCAGCGGGAAGTCGGATGGCGTGAGGCCACCGGCCTCGTCGTTGAGGCAGTGTGCGATCAGGCTGTGCAATTCGCAGAGGTAGGCATCGGCCAATGCGCGGATGGTCTGCTGATCGTGGCGTTCACGGCTGAAGGTCCAGCGCAGTACCAGTTCACCGCCATAGACTTGGCTGTCGACGCTCAACGCATTGGGTAACGTGGCCTCCGGGTCATGGGCCAGGCCCGCCGATTCATCCAGCGGGTGGAACAGCGCATCGGCGCCGAAGCCCTGATCAAACTGGCCGAGGTAGTTGAAGGTGATGTCGGCGCTTGGCAGTGCGGCCAGGGTCTGCTTGCACAGGTCATCCGCCAGGTAGCGCAGCACGCCATAGCCCAAACCTTTGTGCGGCACGCCGCGCAGTTGCTCCTTGATGGCCTTGATCGAGTCTCCCGGCCCGCCTTGCGGCGTCAGGCGCAGTGGATAAGCGCTGGTGAACCAGCCGACGCTGCGGGTCAGGTCGATGTCATCGAACAGGGGTTCGCGGCCATGGCCTTCCAGCTGGATCAAGGCCGAATCGTGGCCGCTCCAGCGGCACAGCACGCGAGCCAGGGCCGTCAGCAACAGGTCATTGACCTGGGTGCGGTAGGCGCTCGGCGCCTGTTGCAACAACTGACGGGTGTGTTCGGCATCCAGGCGCACGCTGACGGCGTCGGCATCGCGATGACGCAGCGAACCCTGTGGCCGATCCATCGGCAAGGCCACGTTCGGCCCGGCCAACTGGCCTTGCCATGCGCTCAGCTCTTCGCGCAAAGATTCGCTGCTCGCATAGGCCTGCAAGCGCGCGGCCCAATCGCGCAACGCGCTGGTCTTGGCGGGCAGGCTGACGGATTGGCCGGTGCTCAGTTGGCGGTAAACCGTTTGCAGGTCCTCAAGCAACACGCGCCACGACACGCCGTCCACCACCAGGTGATGGACCGCGATCAGCAGGCGTTGCTGACCTTGCGGGCCGTCCACCAGCAAAGCGCGCAGCAGCGGGCCGTGCTCGAGGTCAAGGCTGCGTTGGGTGTCGGTGAACAGCGCGGTGCATTGCTGCATATCACGCACTTGCGCCTGCATCAGAACGCCGCCTTGCGGGACGGCCAGATGCTCGGCATGCCATTGAGCGTCGCGTGGGGTAAAGCTCAGGCGCAGGGCATCGTGATGTTCCAGCACCGCCAGCAACGCTTGCTCCAGGCGATGAGGCTCCAGCAATTGCAGCGGTTTAAGCACCAACGCCTGGTTCCAGTGCTGACGATTCGGGATATCGGTATCGAAGAACCAATGCTGGATCGGCGTAAGGCCGGAGCTGCCAGTGAGCACACCTTGTTCAGCCGTGACCAGCTCGGAGCGGGTCGCAACGGCCGCCAGGGTTTGCACGGTCTGGTGCTGGAACAGGTCGCGAGGGCTGAAATGAATCCCGGCCTGTCGCGCACGGCTGACAACCTGGATCGACAGGATCGAGTCGCCGCCCAGCTCAAAGAAGTTATCGTGCAAGCCGACTTGCTGCACGTTCAGCACGGCGCACCAGATTGCCGCCAGGGTTTGCTCGCGCTCGTTGCGCGGCGCGACGTACTGTTGGCGGTTGGCTTCGGGGTCCGGTTGCGGCAAGGCGCGGCGGTCGAGCTTGCCGTTGGCGGTCAGCGGCATGCTGTCCAACACGATCAGGTGCGCGGGCACCATGTAGTCCGGCAGTTGCGCCTTGAGGTGCGCCTTCAGCCCGTCACGCAATGTGCCGTGGTCTGCGTCGCTGACCAAATAGGCCACCAACTGCTTGCCACTGGGCGAATCCAGCGCCAGCACCACCGCTTCGCGCACGGCTGCGTGTTCCAGCAGACGGGTTTCGATTTCGCCCAGCTCGATGCGGAAACCGCGAATTTTCACTTGATGGTCGATCCGGCCCAGGTATTCCACCAGGCCGTCGGCGCGTTGGCGCACCAGGTCGCCGGTGCGGTACAGACGGCCGCCATTCCCAGTAAACGGGTCGGCGACAAAACGCTCGGCCGTCATGCCCGCACGTTCGTGATAGCCCTGGGCCAAACCGGCGCCGCCGACATACAACTCGCCGGTCGCACCTTGCGGTACCAGGGCCAGGTCGGCGTCGAGAATGCAGGCCACGCGGGCGCCGATGATGCTGCCGATGGGCACACTGGCAGCGCCCTCCTCCAGGCACTCCGGCGCCAGACTGGCCAGCGGCATCACCACGGTTTCGGTCGGGCCATAGGCGTTGAAAAACACCTCCGGCTGGAAGGCTGCGCGGATACGCTGCAAGTGCTCGCCGGTCAGCGCTTCGCCACCGGTGATGCACATGCGCACCGGCAACGTCTGGTGCTGGGTGGCCAGCCATTGCGCCAACTGGCTGCCGTAGCTCGGGGTAAAACCAAGCACATTAATGCGATGGGTGCGGATCAGCGCGCAGATTTCTTCGGCATCCCACTGGCCCTGGGCGCGCAACACCACCTGCGCACCGCTGAGCAACGGCACCAGCAAACGTTCGGTGGCGGCGTCGAAATTGATCGAATAGAAGTGCAGCTCGCAGTCGTCCGGGCGCATGCCGAAGCGCTCGATCACGGCTTGGCAATGCATGGCGATTTCACCGTGGGAGACCACCACGCCTTTGGGCTTGCCGGTGGAGCCGGAGGTGTAGATCAGGTACGCCTGGTGTTGCGCCAGGCTGATAAACGGCAGCGCGTCGGCCGGGTAATTGGCCAGCACCGGCAGGTCATCTTCCAGGCACCAGCAAGCCACGGTCGCCGGCAATTCGCCGAGGGCCTCGAACATGGCTGCATCACTGAGCAGCAGGCCAATGCCGCTGTCTTCGATCATGTAGTGCAGGCGGTCCAGCGGGTATTCCGGGTCCAGCGGCACATAGGCACCACCCGCCTTGAGGATCGCCAACAGGCCGATGACCATTTCCAGGGAGCGCGGCAGCGCCAGGCCCACGCGTACCTGCGGGCCGACGCCACGCTCGCGCAGCATCCACGCGAGGCGATTGGCGCGGGTGTCCAGTTCGCGGTAACTGAGGGTTTCCCCGGCGAAGGTCAAGGCAGCGGCATCGGGACGGGCTGCTGCCTGTTGGCTGAACAGTGAATGCAGGCACTGGTCGAGGCGATGCACGCCGGGCTCGACGCCCAGGCTGTCGTGCAATACGCGCTGCTCGACGGCAGTCAGCAACGGCAGTTCGCTGAGGCGCTGTTCGGGGCTTGCGATCAACGCCTCCAGGAGGTTGCGCCAATGTTCAGCCATGCGCGCAATGCGCGGTTCGTCGAACAGGTCGGTGCTGTAGGTCAGGCAGCAACCCAGGCGATGGTCGAGGTCGGTGACTTCCAGGTTGAGGTCGAACTTGGTCGCACGCGCATCGTTGGCCAGGTACTCGACGGTCATGCCGGCCAGTTGGCGGCTTTGCTGGAACTCCCAGCGCTGCACGTTGCACATCACCTGGAACAGTGGGTTATACGCCGCGCTGCGCGGAGGTTGCAGGGCTTCCACCAAGTGGTCGAACGGCAGGTCCTGATGGGACTGGCCTTCGATCACGGTGTGGCGCACGTGCTCGAACAACTCGCCAACCTGCATCTGCCCATTGAGCTGGCAACGCAGCACTTGGGTGTTGAGGAACGCACCGATCAACCCTTCGCTTTCCGGGCGAATGCGGTTGGCCACGGGCGCACCGATGCGCAGGTCGGTCTGGCCGCTGTAGCGGTAGAGCAACACTGCCAAGGTGGCGGTCATGGTCATGAACAGGGTCAGGCCACGCTCGGCATTAAAGGCACGCACGCGAGCGGCCAGATCGTCGCTCAGGTCGAAGCGGTACAACTCGCCCTGATGGCTTTGCACCGGTGGCCGTGGGCGGTCGCCGGGCAGTTCGAGCAATGGATGTTCGTGACCCAGTTGTGCGGTCCAGTAGTCCAGTTGACGCTGGCGCTCACCCGACTCCAGCCACTGGCGCTGCCACACGCTGTAGTCGAGGTATTGCACCGGCAACGGCGCCAGTGGTGAGTCGCGCTCGTCGATAAAGGCTTCGTACAACGCGCTGAGTTCACGGGCAAAGATGTCCATGGCCCAGCCTTCGGTGACGATGTGGTGCAGGGTCAGCACCAGGTAGTGCTCTTGCTCCCCGGCTTTGACCAGGCATGCGCGCAGCAGCGGCCCGGTTTCCAGGTTGAATGGCGTGTGGGCTTCCTGATCGGCCAGATGTTGCAGACGCTGCTGGCGCTCGGTGTCATGCAGCGCCGAGAAATCCTGCCAGTCCATGCGCAAGCCGGTTTGCGGCGCGACCTTCTGATAAGCCACCCCGTCGATGCTCGGGAAAGTGGTGCGCAGGGTTTCGTGGCGCATGATCAGCGCTTGCAACGCCGCCTCAAAACGCCCCACATCGAGCACGCCACATAGGCGGGCCATGCCGCCGACGTTGTAGGCAGGGCTATCCGGCTCCATCTGCCAGAGGAACCACATACGCTGCTGGGAATAGGACAGCGGCACGGGCTGGCGGCGGTCGACCTTGGCGATGGCGGTTTGCTGGTTGCGCTGACCCGAGGCCTGGATAAGGCCGACTTGCTCGGCAAATGCGCCCAGCTCACTGGCTTCGAACAAGGTGCGCAACGGCAACTCGACGTCGCAGGCCTGGCGGGTGCGGGAGATGATTTGCGTGGCCAGCAGCGAGTGGCCGCCGAGGGCGAAGAAGTCGTCGTGCAGCCCGATACGTGGCAAGCCAAGCACTTCGCGCCATATGGCTGCAATCTGCTGCTGCAACGGGGTTTGCGGCTCAACGTGTTCGCGGGTCTGCCACACCGGCTCGGGCAACGCGCGGCGGTCGAGTTTGCCGCTGGGGCTCAAAGGCATGGCATCCAGGCGCATCAACAGCGCGGGCACCATGTACTCCGGCAGCTCAGCCGCGAGGGCCGCTTTTACGGCCGGCTCGCCCAACTCGGCATGGGCGGTGTAATAGGCGATCAACTGTGCATCACGCACCAGCACCACCGCTTGGGCGATGCCGTCCAGCGCCAACATACGGGCTTCGATTTCTTGCGGTTCAACACGGAAACCACGCAACTTGACCTGCTGATCCAGGCGACCGAGGTATTCGAGCACGCCATCGGCGCTCCAGCGCACACGGTCACCGGTGCGATACAGGCGTGCGCCCGCCTCGCCCAATGGGTCGGCAACAAAACGCTCTGCGGTGAGCCCGGCACGGCCAAGGTAACCGCGCGCCAGGCCGATGCCGCCGATGCACAGTTCGCCGGGCACACCGGCCGGTAACGGGTTGAGCTGCTCGTCCAGCACGCGGCAGATCACATTGCCCAGCGGCCGGCCAATCGGCGAACGCTCGCCATCTTCCGTGCGGCAATGCCAGTGGGTGACGTTGATCGCGGTTTCAGTCGGGCCATAGCGGTTGTGCAGTTGCACCGCCGGCAACGTCGCCAAGACGCGATTACGCAACTCGGCGGGCAAGGCTTCGCCGCCGGAGAACACCCGACGCAGGCTGGTGCACTCGGCCACCAATGGTTCATCGATAAACAGCTGCAACAGCGGCGGCACGAAGTGCAGCGTGGTCACGCCATGCTCTTGCACCAACTGCGCGATGCGGTGCGGATCGCGATGCTCGCCTGGCCCCGCCAGCACCAGACGGCAACCGGCAATCAGCGGCCAGAAGCATTCCCACACCGACACGTCGAAACTGATCGGCGCCTTTTGCAGCAGCACATCGGTGTCGTTCAGTTGATAGGTGGCCTGCATCCACTGCAAGCGTTCAGCCAGGGCTGCATGGGTATTGCCCACACCTTTGGGCTGGCCGGTGGAACCGGAGGTATAAATCACGTAGGCGAGGTTGTCGCCATTGAGGTGCAGGCCCGGTGCCTGGGTGGGCCAGCTGTCGAGGTGCAGGCTGTCCATGGCGATCACCCCCACGCCCTCGGTCGCCGGCAGTAGCGCCAGCAGTGAGGTTTGGGTCAGCAGCAGGTGCACGCCACTGTCCTGGAGCATGTAGGCCAGGCGGTCGGCGGGGTAATCCGGGTCCAGTGGTACATAGGCGCCACCGGCCTTGATGATTGCAAGCAGGCCGATCAGCAGTTGCGGTGAACGCTCGGCGGCGATGGCCACGCACACATCCGGGCCGACGCCTTTGTCACGCAGGTAGTGGGCCAGGCGGTTAGCCTGGGTGTGCAGTTGGGCGAAGGACAGGCTGGCGCCCTGCCAAACCAACGCGGTGTTATCCGAGGCCTGGCGGTCGAGCAACTCGGGTAACCAGCGTTGTGCCGGGGTGCACGGGGCTTCACTCCACTGAAGCGCTTGGTCTTTTTGCATCAGCATCAGGTCGCCGATGGCCTGCTCGGGTTGTTCGCACACGGCTTGCAGCAGGTTGATGAAGTGCTCGGCGAGGCGTTGGATCGTGTGGGGCTCGAACAGCTCGTCGGCGTAGTCGAATGACAGGCTCAACCGCCCATTACGGTCTTCTTCACTGTGCAGTTGCAGGTCGAACTTGGCTTCGCGGCTGTGCCACGGCAATTCATCGGCGAGCATGCCCGGCAGGCGGCGCAAGGCACTCAGGTCGCGCTGCTGGTGGTTGAACATGACCTGGAACAGGCCTTGCTCACGGGCTTGCGGGAAGGCTTCCAGGAGCTGTTCGAACGGCAGGTCCTGATGGGCCTGAGCCCCCAACGCGGCCTGGCGTGTTGCCGCCAACAGTTGGTTGAACGGCAGGCGCCCGTCCAGCTCGGCGCGCAGTACCAAGGTGTTGATGAAAAAGCCGATCAGGCCCTGAGTTTCCTGGCGCGGGCGGTTGGCACTCGGCACACCGATGCGGATGTCGCGCTGACCGCTGTAGCGATAAAGCAGGCTTTGGAACGACGCCAGCAACAGCATGAACGGGGTGGATTCATTGGCGTGGGCGGTCTGGCGAATCGCTGCGCTGAGGCTTGCCTCCAGGCGCACGCTGTGGCGCGAGGCGCTATGACGCTGCTGCGCCGACCGTGGATGATCGGTGGCCAGGTTCAGGGTCGGATGCTCCTCGCCCAGTTGCGCTTGCCAATACGCCAGTTGGCGCTGGCCTTCACCCTCGGCCAGCCATTGGCGCTGCCAACTGCCGTAGTCAGCGTAGTGCAGGGCCAGTGGCGGCAACGCCAGGGTTTGGCCTTGAATCGCGGCGGCGTACCGCCGCGAGAATTCGTCGATCAGGATATTCAGCGACCAACCGTCGGCGATGATGTGGTGCAGCGTCACCAGCAGTTGGTGGTCCTCATCGTCCAGGCGCACGAGGGTCACCCGCAGCAGCGGGCCCTTTTCCAGGTCGAACGAGGTGCACGCGGCGTCTTCGCGGAGCTGTTGCGCACGGGCTTCACGTTCGGCGGCGGGCACGTCGCCGAGGTCAATGACGTGCAGGTCGAACGCTACATTTGCATCCACACGCTGGAAGGCTTGGCCATCGTGTTCATAGAAACGTGTACGCAACGCTTCGTGGCGCTGAATCAATTGCTCGAAGCTGGCGCGCACGGCGTCTTCGTCCAACGCTCCGCGTAAACGCAGGGCGCCGGGAATGGTGTAGGCGCTGCTCTGCGGGTCGAGTTGCCAGGTGATCCACAGGCGGTTTTGCGCCAGCGATTGCGGCAGGGCTTCGCGGCGTGACAGGGTATTGATCGCACCTTGGGCGACGCCGCCGTCTTGCTGCAATTGCGCGACATTCGCGGCAAAGGTCGCCAGGGTCGGCGCTTCGAACAGCATGCGCAGGTTCAGCTCCAGCCCCAGGGTTTCGCGCAGGCGCGCAACTACTTGGGTGGCGGTGATGGAGTTGCCGCCGAGCAGGAAGAAATGATCATCGCCCGTCACAGTTGCGACGTGCAACTGCTCGCACCAGATCGCCGCGATCCGGTTTTGCAGTGCGGATTCCAGCGCCGCGTCACTCGCCTGCATGTGCAGGCCCGGAAACTGCGCGTAGCTGTCGAGGCTGCCATCGGCGTGACGAATGGCACACGCCGAACGCTGCACCTTGCCGCTGGACGTCTTCGGCAAGGCGCCAGGGTTGAGCAACACCACCACGCTCGGGGCTTGTTGATAAGCCTCGGCCACCGCTTGGCGGATCGCCTTGATCAGTGCTTCGGGCGGCAGGATTTTCTGCACGCTGCGGCTGATTTCTGCAGCAATGCCGATGCCTTCCAGGCCCTGGTCATTTACCGCAAACGCGGCGACGCGGCCCTTGCGCACCACTTCCACTTCGCGCTCGATGGTCTGTTCGATGTCCTGGGGGTACAGGTTGTGCCCGCGCACGATCAGCAGGTCTTTCAGGCGGCCGGTGATGTACACCTCACCGTCGCGAATAAAACCCAGGTCACCGGTGCGCAGCCAGGTGCGGCCAGCGTGTTGCACGAATGTCTTGGCGGTGGCTTCGGGGTTGCGCCAGTAGCCATGGGCGATGCTCGGGCCGGTGGCCCACAGCTCGCCGACCGTGTTATCGGCCAGTTCACTCAGCGTATGGGGATCGGCGATCAGCACTGCGTGTTCCGGCTGGCTGGTGCCGCAGCTCATGATTGCACTGCCCTGCCCAGGCTCGGCGCGGTTGGCGGCGAGGGCCTGTTCGTCCAGGCGCAAGGCCGGGATGCCACGGCCACGGGAGCCGCCAGCGACAAACAGGGTCGCCTCGGCCAGCCCGTAGGAGGCGAAGAAGTTGTTCGGGGTGAAACCGCAGGCCGCGAACTTCTCGGCGAAGCGTTCCAGGGTGTCGAGGCGGATCGGCTCGGAACCCGAATACGCTACGCGCCATGCGCTCAAGTCCAAGCGTTGCAGGGCAGATTCGCTGACCCGCTCACTGCACAGGCGATAGGCGAAATCCGGACCGCCGCTGATGGTGCCGCCGTATTCGCTGATTGCCTCCAGCCAGCGCAACGGCCGACCGAGGAAGTACGCCGGCGACATCAACACACACGGCACGCCGCTGAAAATGGGTTGCAACAAGCCGCCGATCAGGCCCATGTCGTGGTACAGCGGCAGCCAGCTGACGATCACGTCATCCGGGTTGAGGTCGATGCCGAAACCGCGACGGATCAGCACTTCGTTGGCCACCAGGTTGCCGTGGCTGACTTGTACGCCCTTGGGCAGCGCGGTGGAGCCCGACGTGTATTGCAGGAAGGCGATGTGGTCGGCGTGCAGCTCGGGTTCGATCCAGCGATCGGCAATCAGGGTGTCCAGGGTATCGACGCTCAGCACCGGCGGCGCGTTCTCGATCTGCGCCAGGCCATCGCCCAGGCTGGCGATGGTCAGCAGCAGGCGTGGCTCAGCATCGGCAATGATCGACAGCAAGCGCTCCTGGTGATGGCGACGCGTGGACTCCGGCGGATAGGCCGGCACCGCAATCACCCCGGCATACAGGCAACCAAAAAACGCCGCCACGTAGTCAGGGCCGCTGGGGAACAACAGCACTGCACGATCACCCAACGCCGCGTTGGCCTGCAAGGCGGCGGCGATGGTGCGGGCGCGTTGGTCCAGGTCACTGTAGCTGAGCACCACGTTGTGCTCGGCCGACTCGGCAAGAAAGCGCAGGGCCACCTGTTCCGGGGTCTGCGCGGCGCGGCGTTGAAGGGACTGGACCAATGTGCGGGGAAGTTCGAAGGCGTCCATCATGGGGTTCCTGCCTGAAATCGGCTTACGGGAAATCGGGAAATAGGTTGCTTTCAGCTGGCAGCCCGCGGCCGCGCCGCGCCATTGCGCCAGCGGGCCAGGTGCTCCTCGGCGTAGAGCCGCAGGCAGCGCAGCACGGCGCTTTCGTGCTGCACGAGAAAGAAGTGGTGGCCGTCGAACATGTCGAGGGAAAAGCCGCTGGCGGCGTCTGCCTGCCAGTCGAGCAACTGGTCGACGCGCACGCTGTCTTGCTTGCCGCCGAACACATGGATCGGCATGCCCAGCGGCGCGCGCTGGCCGTAGGTGAAGCTGCCGCACAGGAGGAAGTCGGCGCGCAGGATCGGCAGCATCAATTGCATCAGCTCGGGGTTGGCCAGGGCTTCTTCGGCGGTGCCCTGCAATTCGCGCAGGCGGGCAATCAGTTGCTCATCCGACTTTTCGATGGCGTACTCGCTGACATCACGGCGTGCCGGGCCGGCGGTGCCGGAGGCAAACAACGCGAGCGGTGCGGGCACGCCACGTTCACGCAGGGCGTGGGCCAGCTCGAACGCCAACAGGCCGCCAAGGCTGTGGCCGAACAAGGCATACGGGGCATTCAGGTCACGACTGATTTCATCGGCCAGCTGCGCAGCCAGGGCTTTGATGTCGCGCTGCAACGGCTCATCCATGCGCATGCCGCGCCCTGGCAACTCCAGCGGGCACACCTGCAACCAATCAGGCAACGCCCGGCGCCAACGCGCATACACCATGGCACTGGCCCCCGAATAAGGCAGGCAAAACAGGCGCAGTCGAGTCGAGACACTCATCGAATGAGGGCTCCAGACTTGAACACGCTGTATGCACGATAGAAACCCATGTCGTCCTCCTGCGGGCGCTGATCCCTGGCCGTTTGTTAACGGACCTGTCACCCATGAGAACGGACGGAGCGGGCAAATAATTAGTCGGTGGGGAGGAGCGAGACAGGGTTCACACCTTCAAGAACCACGCAAGATTAGTTCGTCTTCTCATTTGACAATCATTATCATTAAGAATAATTTGTTGCACGATGTGCAGGAGGCCCCAGCACGGACGCCCTCCCCTACCTCTTTTGCGACAAGGTGATTTCCATGACGGAACAAGTATCCACAGGCAGGTGCGACTCACCCCTTCTGCAGGCGTTTGTCGACAATCGACTGATTCTGGTGAAGATCGCTGCACGTATTACCGGCTGCCGCTCGCGTGCCGAAGACGTTGTGCAAGACGCCTACTTCCGCCTGCAATCGGCGCCGACGATCACCTCATCGTTCAAGGCGCAATTGAGCTATCTGTTCCAGATCGTGCGTAACCTGGCAATTGACCACTACCGTAAGCAGGCCCTGGAGCTCAAATACTCGGGGACGGAAGAGGAAGGCTTGAATGTGGTGATTCACGGCGCTTCACCGGAAACCTCCCACATCAACTTCAATACACTGGAAAACATCGCCTGCGCCCTGACGGAGCTGCCACAGCGCACCCGCTACGCGTTCGAGATGTACCGGCTGCATGGCGTGCCGCAAAAGGATATCGCCAAGGAACTGGGCGTATCGCCAACCTTGGTGAACTTCATGATTCGTGATGCGCTGGTGCATTGCCGCAAGGTGTCGGGCAGCCACAGCGATACGTTTGCACGGCGGATTTGAAAACGGTGCCATTCCACCGTTTGATCTCTGTGCTGACTTCAGCGCACCGCGGTTACATCGATACGATACGGCTCAAAGATCTTCAACATCTCCCCACTGTCACGCAGCCGCTTGAGCAACCCGGCAAACGCCGCGCCGGTAATCGGCGCCTTCGGCCGCACTAACGCATAGTGGTGATACACCTGGTCGATGCGCTCCGAGACCAGGAACTGCCCGGCCATGTCGGCATTGCGCACCATGAAATCACTCAAATACGAGCGTGTGACCAGCGCAATATCGGCCCGCCCGCGCGCAACCATCAACAGGTTGCTGTCATGGGAATAGGTCAACGTGGCGTTGAAGTGTTCGGCCATGTACTTGGGGTCGGGGTTGAAGTTGGCGAAGGCGTAGTGATAACCGCTGAACACCGCCAGCCGCTTGCCGGCGAGGTCGGCGAAATAGCTTTGGTCGCGACCTGGCTGACGCTCGGCGACAAAGATTTCCGCATCTTCCAGGCCCATGTCGACGCTGGTATGGGGAATGTCCTGCCAGCCCCAACTGGGGTTTTCAAAGATCGCCATGTCGACCCGGCCTTGTTCGAAATCTCGAAAGCGCCGTGGGATGGACGTAGGCACCAGCACAAACTGGTAGTCGGTTTGCGAGGCGTTCAGGGCTTCCACCAGTTGCGGCAGCAGACCGGTGTCGGCACCCTGCTCAGGCCGCACCGTGTAGGGCGGAAAATGCGCGGCGCCAATCCTCACCAATTGCCCAGCCGAAGCCGGCACCCACCACGCGGTGCCCAATGCCCATAGAGTTAGTCCTGCAGCCAGCCGCCATGGCGAAAACATTGAGGCACGCACCGTTCAACACGTTGATGGCAATAAGCTAGGCGTTTTTGTCAGGTGAGACAACTTTCCACCGAAAAATTAATAGCTTGCGCCTCAATCGGCCTTCAGAACCATCAACAGCGCTTCTTCGGCCAGTTGCTCGAGTGTGAGGCTGCCTTCGGCGCGGAACCACGTGGTGGTCCAGGACAAGGCGCCGGTCAGAAAGCGCCGGGCGATAAACACATCGCCCTTGATGTAACCGGCGGCCTTGGCCTCGCCCAGCACCTGCAGCCATATATCTTCGTACACATCACGTAGCGCCAGCACCTGGGCCTGGCCGTCGGCCGACAGCGAACGCCATTCGTAGACCAGCACCGCCATGGCTTCGCCGCTGCCGCCCATGATTGACTGCAATTCGCAGCGAATCAGCGCCAAAACACGTTCACGCACCGTGCTCGCTTCCTCAAGCGAGGCGCGCATCATCGCGGTGTTGTAATGGATGGTTTCCTCCATTACCGCCCGCAGGATCTCGTCCTTGCTCTTGAAATGATGAAAGATGCTGCCGGACTGGATGCCCACCGCACTGGCCAGGTCACGCACCGTGGTGCGCTCAAAGCCCTTGTTGCGAAACAGGTGAGCCGCGGTTTGCAGCAACTTGCCCCGTGCACTGTCAGGGTCGGTCAAATGACCGCCGTCGACCATGGTGCGCATCACCCGCAGGGCTTTTTGCTCATCCATGCTGCTCTCCTTCATTTCTACTGACGTCTTGGGCGGCAATTTAGGCCGTGGCCGCCACCCAAGCAAGCGCTTGGGCAAAACTTGTGAGCGGAGTTTACAAACCAAGCGCTTGCTTGGTAGTCTCGACGCCAGCCATTCGAGGAAGGATTTCTCATGAGCAAGACGGTTCGTATCGGCTGTGCCAGCGCCTTCTGGGGCGATACCTGCACCGCAGCCGCCCAGTTGGTGCACGGCGGCACGCTGGATTACCTGGTCTTCGACTACTTGGCGGAAGTCACGATGTCGATCCTTGCCGGCGCACGAATGAAAGATCCCCAGGCCGGCTACGCCACCGATTTCGTCGAGGTGCTCACGCCGCTGCTGGGCGATCTCCAGCGCCAGGGCATCCGCGTGATCAGCAATGCCGGCGGCATAAACCCCCAGGCTTGCGCCGCCGCACTGCAAGCAGCCTGTGACAAGGCCAACATTGCGCTGAAAATTGCCGTCCTGCTGGGCGACGATTTGCAACCCCGACTGAAACAACTGCCGGGCATTACCGATATGTTCAACGGCGCGCCGCTGCCGCCGATGTGCGTTTCCGCCAACGCCTACCTCGGTGCGCCAGGCATTGCCAAAGCCCTGGAGCTGGGCGCCGATATCGTCATCACCGGCCGCGTGGTCGACAGCGCCGTGGTCAGCGCTGCGCTGGTGCATGAATTCAACTGGTCATGGCAGGACTATGACCGCCTGGCACAGGCTGCACTGGCGGGGCATATCATCGAATGCGGCGCGCAGTGCACCGGCGGCAACTTCACCGATTGGCGCGACGTGCCGGACTACGAGCAGATCGGTTTTCCGATCATTGAGGTCAGTGCCGATGGCCAATTCACCGTCAATAAGGTCGACGGCAGCGGCGGGCTGATCAGCGAACTCAGCGTGGCCGAACAGCTGTTGTATGAAATAGGCGACCCGCGCGCCTACCTGCTGCCTGATGTGATCTGCGATTTCAGCCAGGTGAAACTGCAACAGCAAGGCAAACACCAAGTACGCCTGCACGGCGCCAAGGGCTTGCCACCTACCGACCAATACAAGGTCAGCGCCACCTACCCCGACGGGTTCCGCTGCACCGCCAGTTGCCTGATCGCCGGGATCGACGCAGTGGCCAAGGCCGAGCGGGTCAGCCAGGCGATCATCAATAAAACGTCGGCACTGTTCAGCCAACGTGGCTGGGCGCCCTACACCGAAGTCAACATCGAATTGCTCGGCAGCGAAGCCACCTACGGCACCCATGCCCAGCGTCACGACTGCCGCGAAGTGGTGGTGAAACTGGCGGTGCGGCACCCGAGCAAACAGGCGCTGGTGCTGTTCGCCCGCGAGATTGCCCAGGCAGCCACCGGCATGGCGCCGGGGTTGACCGGGATCGTCGGTGGGCGACCAACGGTGTACCCGCTGATTCGGCTGTTTTCATTCCTTATCGATAAATCATCCTGTGAGCCGGTGATTGGGTTCCAGGGCCAGCGCCATGCCATTGAGCTGCCCGTGACTGCCCACCTGCTTACACCGACCGCTGCCGTCGAGCCACCCAAACCCCAAGGCCGTGCGGATGCCAGCGTGCCGCTGGTGAAACTCGCCGTGGCACGCTCCGGCGACAAGGGCAACCACAGCAATATCGGCGTCATCGCCCGCCACCCCGACTACCTGCCGTGGATCGCCGAAGCGTTGACCCCGGAAGTGATCGTCGACTGGATGAACCACGTGCTCGACCCGCTGCACGGCCGCGTCGAACGCTGGTACTTGCCCGGCAGCCACAGCCTGAATTTCCTGCTGGAAAACGCCTTGGGCGGCGGCGGCGGCGGCATCGCCAGCCTGCGCATCGACCCCCAAGGCAAAGCCTTCGCCCAGCAACTGCTGGAAATCCCCATTGCCGTGCCGCAACACATCGCCGATCAACTCACCTAAAGGACTGTCGCCGTGGCCTTCGATTCGATCTTCAAAGCCGACCTGTTCCAGGGGCAAACCGTGATTGTTACCGGTGGCGGCAGCGGCATCGGCCGCTGCACCGCCCATGAACTCGCCGCCCTTGGCGCCCGGGTCATCCTGGTGGGACGCAAGCCGGAAAAGCTTTCGAAGGTGGCCGCCGAAATTGCCGAAGACGGCGGCACCGCCCATTGGCAGGCTTGCGATATTCGCGAGGAAGACGCGGTGAAAGCGCTGGTGACGCAGCTCATTGATGACCATGGCCCGATCCATGGACTGGTGAATAACGCCGGCGGTCAATACCCGTCGCCACTGGCCTCGATCAACCAAAAGGGCTTTGAAACCGTACTGCGCACCAACCTCGTCGGCGGTTTCCTGATGGCGCGGGAAGTGTTCAACCAGTCCATGAGCAAGCACGGTGGATCGATCGTCAACATGCTCGCCGACATGTGGGGCGGCATGCCCGGTATGGGTCACTCCGGCGCGGCGCGGTCGGGCATGGACAACTTCACCAAGACCGCCGCCTTTGAATGGGGCTATGCCGGCGTGCGGGTCAACGCCGTGGCGCCGGGGTGGATTGCCTCCAGCGGCATGGACACCTACGACGGCGCGTTCAAGGCGGTGATCCCGACCCTGCGCGAACACGTGCCGCTCAAGCGTATCGGCACCGAATCGGAAGTCAGCGCGGCCATTGTGTTTCTGCTCAGCCCCGCCGCGGCGTTCATCAGCGGCAGCACCCTGCGCATCGATGGCGCCGCCAGCCTGGGCAGCCGGGCCTGGCCGCTGCCCAAGGCGCAATCACCGAGCGAACCCTTCAATGGTTTCCACCGCGCCTACCTGCCGGATGTGCTCAAGGCGGAGCAATAACCTATGCCGCTCATTGAAACGCAGATCGACAGCCACAGCCCACAGTTCGCGCAAAACCGCGAAGCCATGTTGGCGGCCATCGCGCAATTGCGCCAACTGGAACACAACCTGCTGAGCAAGGCGCAGGAAGCCAAGCCCAAGTTCGACAAACGCGGCCAACTGCTGCCCCGCGAACGGCTCAACCTGCTGCTGGACCCCGGCGCGCCGTTCCTGGAATTGGCCAGCCTGGCCGGTTACAAACTCCACGACGACAAAGACGGCAGCGCGGCCGGCGGCGGCTTGATCGCCGGCATCGGCTACGTCAGCGGCGTGCGCATGCTGGTGGTGGCCAATAACAGCGCGATCAAGGGCGGCACCATTTCCCCCTCCGGCCTGAAAAAGTCCCTGCGCCTGCAACAGATCGCCATGGAAAACAAACTGCCAGTGGTGACCCTCGCCGAAAGCGGCGGTGCCAACCTCAACTATGCGGCCGAGATTTTCGTCGAAGGCGCACGCAGCTTCGCCAACCAGGCGCGCATGTCGGCCATGGGGTTGCCGCAGATCACCGTGGTGCACGGCTCGGCCACGGCGGGCGGCGCGTATCAGCCGGGGCTGTCGGATTACGTGGTGGTGGTGCGCGGCAAGGCCAAACTGTTCCTTGCCGGGCCGCCGCTGCTCAAAGCGGCGACCGGCGAAGTGGCGACGGACGAGGAACTGGGTGGCGCCGAGATGCACGCGCAAACCGCCGGCACCGCCGAATACCTGGCGGAAAACGATGCCGATGGCGTGCGCATCGTGCGCGAAATCGTCAGCCTGTTGCCGTGGGATGATCGCCTGGCGCTTGCGCCAAAACGGCCTTATACCGAACCGCTGCACCCCATCGAAGAGCTCTTGGGGCTGGTCCCTGACGACCCGAAAAAACCCTATGACGTGCGCGAAATCCTCGCGCGCCTGGCGGACGGTTCCAACTTCCTCGAATTCAAGGGCGAGTTCGATGCCCACACGGTCTGCGGCCATTTACACATCCAGGGCCGCGCTGTCGGCGTGATCGGCAATAACGGCCCCATCACGCCCAAGGGTGCAAGCAAGGCCGCACAATTTATCCAGCTGTGCGACCAGAGCCGCACGCCGCTGCTATTCCTGCACAACACCACGGGTTTCATGGTGGGCACGGAGTCGGAGCAACAAGGCGTGATCAAGCACGGCGCGAAAATGATCCAGGCCGTGGCGAATGCCCGTGTGCCTAAACTGACCGTGGTGGTTGGCGGCTCCTACGGCGCCGGCAACTACGCGATGTGCGGCCGAGGCCTGGACCCACGGTTTATCTTCGCCTGGCCCAACAGCCGCACGGCGGTGATGGGCGGCGCGCAGGCAGGCAAAGTGCTGCGCATCGTCACCGAGGCCAAGCAACTCAAAGACGGTTTGGTGCCCGACCCCAAGGTGCTGGATATGCTGGAACAGGTCACCGCGCAGAAGCTCGACAGCCAGTCCACTGCACTCTATGGCAGCGCCAACCTGTGGGACGACGGGCTGATTGACCCACGGGATACCCGCACCCTGCTGGGGTTTGTGCTGGACATCTGCCATGAGGCCGAGGTGCGGCAGTTGCAGCCCAACAGCTTCGGTGTGGCGCGTTTCTAACAGGAGAACAAGAACAATGATCTTTACCCAGGAACATCAGGAACTGCGCCGCACCGTCCGCGCCTTCGTCGACCGCGAGATCAATCCGCACGTGGATGAATGGGAAAAAGCTGGACGTTTCCCCATCCACGAGATCTTCCGCAAGGCTGGCGACCTCGGCTTGCTGGGTATTTCCAAGCCGGAAAAATTCGGTGGCATGGGCCTGGACTACAGCTACTCCATCGTTGCTGCCGAAGAATTCGGCACCATTCGTTGCGGCGGCATCCCCATGTCCATCGGCGTGCAGACCGACATGTGCACCCCCGCCCTCGCCCGCTTCGGCTCCGATGAATTACGCGACGAATTCCTGCGTCCGGCCATCAGCGGCGAGCAAGTGGGCTGCATCGGCGTCTCGGAAACCGGCGCCGGCTCCGACGTGGCCGGGCTGAAAACCCATGCGCGCAAAGACGGCGACGACTACGTGATCAACGGCAGCAAAATGTGGATCACCAACTCGCCCAGCGCCGACTTTATCTGCCTGCTGGCTAACACCTCCGACGACAAGCCGCACATCAACAAGTCGCTGATCATGGTGCCCATGAACACGCCGGGTATCAGCGTCAGCCCGCCCCTGGAAAAGCTCGGCATGCACAGCTCCGAAACCGCCCAGGTGTTCTTCGATGGCGTGCGCGTACCCCAGCGCAACCGCATCGGCCACGAAGGCGCGGGGTTCATGATGCAAATGCTGCAGTTCCAGGAAGAACGCCTGTTTGGCGCGGCCAACATGATCAAGGGCCTGGAATACTGCATCGACAGCACCATCGACTACTGCAAGGAACGCCAGACCTTCGGCAAGGCACTGATCGATAACCAGGTCATTCATTTTCGCCTGGCCGAATTGGCCACCGAAATCGAATGCCTGCGCGCGCTCGTCTACCAGGCCACCGAGCAATACATCAAAGGCCAGGACGTGACCCGCCTGGCGTCGATGGCCAAGCTCAAGGCCGGGCGCCTGGGCCGCGAAGTCAGCGACAGCTGCCTGCAATACTGGGGCGGCATGGGCTTTATGTGGGACAACCCGGTAGCCCGCGCCTATCGCGACGTGCGCCTGGTGTCGATTGGCGGCGGCGCCGACGAAATCATGCTGGGCATCATCTGCAAACTGATGGGCACCCTGCCCGGGAAAAAATCATGAACACCCTGCTGCTAGAACCGCATAACGGCGTGCTGCACATCACCCTCAACCGCCCCGCCAATCGCAATGCCATGAGCCTGGAAATGGTTAATGAGCTGCGTGCGGTACTGGCGCAATTGGACAGCCAGGTGCGTGCGCTGGTGATCAGCGGTGCGGGTGGGCACTTCTGTGCAGGGGCGGATGTGAAGGACATGGTCACCGCAGGCGGCAAGACGCAGTTGCAGGCGCTGAACCGCGCGTTCGGCACCTTGCTGCAGGAGGTGGAAGCGGTGCCGCAAGTGGTGATCGTGGTACTGCAAGGTGCGGTGCTCGGCGGTGGGTTTGGGCTGGCCTGTGTGAGTGATATTGCGCTTGCCGACCATCAGGCGCAGTTCGGCTTGCCGGAAACCAGCCTGGGCTTGTTGCCGGCGCAGATCGCGCCCTTTGTGGTCAAACGTATCGGCCTGACCCAGGCGCGACGGCTGGCGCTGACGGCGGCGCGGTTTGACGGGGTTGAAGCCCATCGGTTGGGGGTGGTGCATTTTGTGGAGAACGACCCTCAGGCGTTGGCAGAACGCTTGGACGATGTATTGGGGCAAGTGCTGCGGTGCGCGCCGGGGGCGAATGGCCGAACCAAAGCCCTGCTGCTCGCCAGCGCAGAGCAACCAATCGGACCGCTACTGGATCAGGCCGCACAGTGGTTTGCCGAGGCGGTGACGGGTGTAGAAGGAATAGAGGGGACCCAGGCTTTTGTGCAGAAGCGTAAACCGGGGTGGTGCAAATGACGCCTTCGCAGGCAAGCCAGCCCCCACATTTTGCAACGCATTCCCCCTGTGGGAGCGGGCTTGCCCGCGATGAGGCCCGAGCACATACCCCATACGCCAAGGGATAATCCAATGCCCGCATTCAGCAAAATCCTGATCGCCAACCGCGGTGAAATCGCCTGCCGTATCCAGCGCACCGCCCATGCCCTGGGTTACCGCACAGTCGCCGTCTACAGTGATGCCGACACCCAGGCCCTGCACGTTCAAATGGCTGATGAAGCCGTTAATATCGGCCCCGCTCCGGTCAATCAGTCTTACCTGAACATCCCGGCCATCCTTGAGGCTGCCCGCAAAACCGGCGCCGACGCCGTGCATCCCGGCTACGGCTTCCTCTCCGAAAACGCCCAATTCGCCAACGCCTGCATTGACGCGGGGCTGACCTTTATTGGCCCAAGCGTTGAGGCCATCGAACTGATGGGCAGCAAACGTCTGTCCAAACTCGCCATGCTCGACGCCGGCGTCCCCTGCATCGCCGGCTACCAGGGCCACCGACAAGACGACGCCACCTTGCAGCAGGAAGCCAACCGCATCGGCTACCCGCTGATGATCAAAGCCAGCGCCGGCGGTGGCGGGCGCGGCATGCGCCTGGTGCACGACAGCACCCAACTGCTCGACCAACTGCGCACCGCACGCTCTGAATCCCTGAACGCCTTCGGCAGCGACGAACTGATCCTCGAACACGCCCTGATCGAACCGCGCCACGTTGAAATCCAACTGTTCGGCGACAGCCATGGCAACCTCATCTACTTGGGCGAACGCGACTGCTCGATTCAGCGCCGCCATCAGAAAGTCATCGAAGAAGCGCCCTGCCCCGTGATGACACCCCAGCTGCGCCAGGCCATGGGTGAAGCGGCGCTGAAGGCCGGGCGCGCCGTCAATTACGTGGGTGCCGGCACCGTGGAGTTCCTGCTCGACCGCAACGGCCGCTTCTATTTCCTGGAAATGAACACCCGCCTGCAAGTGGAGCACCCGGTCACCGAATGGATCACTGGCCTGGACCTGGTGGACTGGCAACTGAAAGTCGCCGCCGGTGAACCGCTGCCCTTGAAACAGGCTGAGGTGACCCTGACCGGCCATGCGATGGAAGTACGCCTGTACGCCGAGGACCCCGCCCAGGGCTTTCTGCCGCAAACCGGCAATGTGCTGCGTTGGGAACCCGCCGCCGGTGTGCGAATTGACCATGGCGTACTGGAAGGCCAACGCATCAGCCCGTTTTATGACGCGATGCTGGGCAAAATCATCGCCCATGGGGCCACTCGCGAAGAAGCCCGACGCAAACTGCTGCGAGCGGTGGAGGACACTGTGCTGCTGGGGCTGACGACCAATCAGCAACTGCTGGTGGACCTGCTCAGGCAACCCGACTTCATCGCAGGCGATTTCAGCACCGGTTTTATCGCCGAGCACTTCAATGAAATTAACCGCCAGCCGGCGACGAACGAACAGGTCGCCCTGGCGGCCGCGCTGTTTTATCAATCCAACGCCAATGCCCACCGTCAGGGTTTATCGGGATGGCGCAACAATGCCAGTGTGCCTTGGACCTATCGCCTGGACATCAACGATTACGTCCGCGATGTCGCCGTCAGCGTGCTGGAGAACCATCGTCTGCACGCCAACGGCATCGACATCAGCCACCTGAGCACCGACGGCCGCTGGGCCACCCTGGTGATCAACGGCGTTCGCCGTCGCATCGCCTATCACCTCGACGACACCCAGCTCTGGCTACCCGGCTTGAAGGTCATTAACCGCACTCAACAAGTCGCCAGCCGTCAGGCGGACGCCAGTACCGGCATCGTCAAGGCGCCAATGGACGGCGCGATTGTCGACATACGCGTGAGCGTCGGTGAGACCGTCACCAAAGGCCAGCTGCTGTTGGTGCTGGAAGCCATGAAAATGGAGCACCCACTGACCGCCGGCATCGCCGGTGTCATCAAAGGTATGCAGGTGGTTGCGGGTGACCAGGTGCGTAATCGCCAGGTTCTGCTGGAGATTGAGTAAGGCGCGGGTTGCATGAAAAAACAGCGCGGAACTACACAGTCGCGCTACGCTCTATCCCCAACAGGAAAGGACGAGTACGGGAACCTGCACGATGCCTCATTGGCTGATTATTGACCTTGAAGCCACAACGGATGAAGGCGGCTGGCCCGTGACGGAGATGGAAGTCATCGAGATCGGCGCAAGCCTGGTGAACCGCCAGGGCCGCGAGCTGGATCACTTCCAGCGCTTTGTGCGGCCGCTGCGTCGCCCATTGCTGACGCCTTTCTGCCGCCAGCTCACTCACATCACCCAGGCCAACATCGACGCTGCTGCGCCGATTACCGAGGTATGGCCGCTCTTCGAGCGCTGGCTGGGCCAACATCACTCACGCCTGGAAGGCTGGGCCAGTTGGGGTGACTACGATCGGGCACAGCTTGAGCTTGAATGGCAACGCCATGGCCTGGCCAGCGCGCTTGCCCAGACGCCGCATGTGAACCTCAAGCAGCGCTTCGCCAAGGCCCGGCGCCTGGACAAGCCGCTGGGGCTCAACGGCGCGCTGCAATTGGCGGGGATGCAGTTCCATGGCCAGCAACATCGGGCGCTGGAAGATGCGCGCAACACCGCACGCCTGCTGCCGTTGATTTTGCCGGTCTAGGCAGCTCCCCTTGCCTTGGGCATACTGGCCAACCTTTCCAGCCCCTTTCTTCCGAGGATTCCCCCATGTTCAAAGTCAACGAATACTTCGACGGCACCGTCAAGTCGATCGCTTTCGGCACCGCAGAAGGTCCGGCGACCATCGGCGTGATGGCTCCGGGTGAATACGAATTCGGCACCGCCCAGCGTGAAATCATGCACGTGGTGTCCGGCGCCTTGAGCGTCAAACTGCCTGACGCCAACGACTGGGAAACCTTCGCTGCCGGCAGCCAGTTCAATGTACCGGCCAACAGCAAGTTCCATCTGAAGGTCGCTGTAGACACAGCGTACCTGTGCGAATACCGCGGCTAAGCGTTCGCCCGGACAAAAAAATGCCCATCTCGCAGGAGACGGGCATTTTTTATGGGTGAATGAATTACTCGAGAATGGTCACCGGCATACCCACTTCCAGGTGCCCCAGGCCGTCGTTGACCAGGTTCTGGCCGAACATCACATCGCCGTCCTGCTCGCGGTAGGTCTTGAGCGTGGTCAACGGTTCGCGGTCGGCACTGCGCTCGCCGCTGGATGGGTCAATGGTGGTGAGGATGCAGCGTGAGCACGACTTGACCACGCGAAACTCTACATCGCCAATGCGCACACGCTTCCAACCATCTTCGGCGAAGGCCTCGCTGCCTTCTATCACCAGGTTGGGGCGAAACCGCAGCATCTCCATGGGGCGGCCAATGCGCTGGGACAAGTCATCCAGGGAGGCCTGACCGATCAACAGCAGCGGGAAGCCATCGGCGAATCCAACTTTGTCGTCATCTTTGCCGTAGCCATCTTGAGTGGTGCGCGCGCGCTCCACCGGCACTTGCACCAACCGCGTCGGCTTGCCGATAAAGTCGCTGACCCAGGCCGCCGCCGCGGCGCCCGCATCCGGCACGCGCAAGGTGTCGCGCCAGATAGTCACGCCGCGCAATTCGGCGTCGCTGCTCGGCAGAGCCACGTCCAGCGACGCAAAACCAGGTGAACTCAGGGTCAGGCCACCGGCACTGTTCCACAACGCCGACAACTGGCTCATCTTCGCCACCGCCCGCTGCGTGAGGAACCGCCCGCTGCCTTCGTCCACCAGCATCCAGCGTCGATCACCGGCCAGCCCGAGTTCATCCAGGCCGATGTGCGGCAAGGTTTCGGCCTTGCCGGACTTCAAGGGATAACGGTAAAGCGCGCTGAGACGAAGCATGGGCCTGCATTCCTGAGGGGCAAAGCGTCACCCTAAGGTCATGCGGGCACTTCGTCCAGCATCAGTCGCTGGCGCACCACATCCACCAGCTTGTCCGGCTGGAATTTGGACAGGAAGTTATCGCAACCGACCTTCTTCACCATCGAGTCGTTGAAGCTGCCCGACAACGAAGTGTGCAACACCACGTAAAGCCCACGCAGGCGCGGGTCGTTGCGGATTTCAGTGGTCAGGCGGTAGCCGTCCATCTCGGGCATTTCAGCGTCGGTGAAGATCATCAGCAATTTGTCGGTCATCACCTGGCCGGTGTCGGCCCAGGCCTTGAGCATGTTCAGTGCCTTGAGGCCGTCACTGGCGATATGCATCTTCACGCCCAGTTGCCCCAGGGTGTCGCGCAGTTGCGAGAGGGCCACATTGGAGTCGTCCACCAACAGTACTTCACGGCCACGGGCGCGTTCCAACACCGGGTCTTCGAGTTTTTCACGGGAGACTTTGGCGTTATAGGGCACGATTTCAGCGAGGACTTTTTCCACGTCGATGATTTCCACCAACTGGTCATCGACCTTGCTGATGGCCGTGAGGTAATGCTGGCGCCCGGCGCTGGCCGGTGGCGGCAGGATGGCTTCCCAGTTCATATTGACGATGCGGTCCACGCCGCCCACCAGGAAGGCCTGCACCGAACGGTTGTACTCGGTGACGATAATCGTGCTGTTGGGCCCCGGCACCAGCGGGCGCATGCCGATGGCCTGGGACAGGTCAATCACCGGCAGGGTCTGGCCACGCAGGTTGACCACACCGCACACAAATGGATGCCGCTGGGGCATCAGGGTCAACTTGGGCAACTGCAAGACTTCCTGCACCTTAAACACGTTGATCGCGAACAGCTGCCGTCCCGCCAGGCGAAACATGAGAATCTCCAGGCGATTCTCACCCACCAGTTGCGTGCGTTGATCTACCGTGTCGAGAATGCCGGCCATTGAAAGCTCCTGATGTGGGATTGTGCAGTTCACTAAGCTTGTTATCGGCGGCAAGCGCCAGACCTTGACCCTTGTAAAATGCCATGTAAATTCATTGATGTCACACTGACATCATGGTTTACTGCAACCGCCTCTCCAAACGGCAGTACACCCACGTTGCGCGACCTAAAAATCGACGCAAGGTTCCGCTGTGTAAGGGATTCCCCTACGCACAATCAGGCCCAACCTGATATTCGCGATATCTAATAGCCATTAATGTGACGCCATTCTCATTGCATGAATGGAGTCAGGCTTTTGTTTGCCATCCCAAGCCCTCGGCCCACGGGTCTTCCAGACGTATACGTGGCGGCAGCCAAAGTTGTGCAAGCGGCCCGAATGACGAGGGCGTTCTACAGCTATCGCGATCATTCAAATAACGGTCCTACTGAAATTTCAGAACCAGGCTACAGATCTCAGTCATATTTCAGCGGTAGTTTTACGCCATTCACCCGGTGCGACATCTCACCACCCGACCTTATGTTGCGGAGACTTGCATGATGAACAATGCAAACGAATGGCAAACCGCACTTCCCGAATTTCTGCTCGAAGCCGAAATGCTCTTGGAAAAATCGCAAGAGTGCTTGAACCACCTGCATCTGATTCGCAACGACAGCGACGCCATCGACTGCATGAAAAGCAGCCTGGCCAACCTGGCTGAAAAAGCCGAAGGCCTGGCCCTGCAGGCGATCAGCGAATTCTCCCGGCATATTCAATACTTGATTGCGAATGCCGCGAGCCCCATGGAGTTGCATGACCAGGC
Organism: Pseudomonas sp. O39; assembly: GCF_045447295.1. Lineage (NCBI taxonomy): Bacteria > Pseudomonadati > Pseudomonadota > Gammaproteobacteria > Pseudomonadales > Pseudomonadaceae > Pseudomonas > Pseudomonas sp. O39. The sequence goes on along the minus strand of NZ_JBJGXV010000002.1, from coordinate 135,868 downwards.
GCTGAATGCGCTGCATGACTGCCTGACACTGCTGGCGTGGCAACTGGAGCTGATCGACACCCGCACCGGCGAACTGGCCCTGGATAAAAGCGAACAAACCACACTGATTGCGACGGTAACCTTGCAGATCCCACAAAAAGACTTCGCTAATAAACCGCAGCAGCGCGTGCATCACGCGTCTTGAGCGCTGACCAAGTCGTATTTGTCGCCAAGTTATCTAAAAACGACCGTTCCTTTAGCGGTCGATAAAGGTGCGCGGGCAAAAACATATCAATTAGCCATCAACGCAGTAACGACACCCGCCAACTTGATTTATATAACTATCCGTTTTTAACCTAGGGGTCCTTTGAACTATAGGACCAAGGCGCGGGGCATTTGGCCGGTTATTAAACCCGCCAGCGTGCGGCGCCAGGCGACCAACGGTAATAGTGGTGGTACTATGCCCCGCTCGAAGTGACTCAACTTCATCATGTATAAAAAAACGTTTCTGCACCGTATTCCAAATAGAGCCCTGTCAGCCGCCGTGACCGGTCTTCCCGCAGCGAACCTTCATTGGCTCCATCCGCTATGTACGCCAGCCTAACGTCACTCATCGCAAGGTCCGTGTCCCGCAGCAATACACGTCGCTTGGTCCTCGCCCTGTGCCTTTGCTCACTGCTGGTCAGCCTGTGGGCCTATAGCCGCTCCGCGCCGTTGCCGCTACTGATTCTGCTGCTCAACCTGGCCACGCTGGTGGTGGTGGGCTTGCAGCAGTGGGGCTCGCGCAAGTCGATAAAATTCCAGCCACAGGAATTGGCCGACCGCCTGCTGCAAGTCCAGGAAAACGAACGTCACCGCCTCAGCCGCGAACTGCATGACGACATCGGCCAACTGCTCACCGCCGCCAAACTGCAAAGCGAATGGCTCAAGCGCCGCCTGCCGGACGACCTGCAGAGCCAATGCACAGTGCTGTGCAACACCTTGAATGAAACCCTGGCCAAAGTGCGCGACGTGTCCGCCATCCTCAACCCTCGGCAGCTGGCCAGCCTGGGTTTAGAAGCGAGCCTGCGCGCGCATTTGCTCAAGACCCTGGAAAACACCCCGATCCACTGGAGCCTGGAATGCCAGCAACGGCTGACCGGTATCCCGGAAGAAATGGCCGTGGCAGCGTTTCGCATCACCCAGGAAGCGGTGACCAATATGCTTCGCCATGCCCAGGCGCACAATTTGCTGGTACGCCTGCAACGCCTGCCCGAAGGCCTGTCGCTGATGATCTGCGATGACGGCCGGGGCTTTTCGCCCGCCATCAACCCGGGCCGGGAAGGCCAACGAGGCATGGCCGGCATGTCCGAGCGGATCGATCAACTGGGGGGCGCATTGACGGTCAGCAGCCAGCCAGGCAAAGGAACACGTATCGATGCGCTTTTCCCCTGGGCGCCCCGCGCCCTCGATCGGGCCAGTTCCCCTAAGGTTCTCGAGTGACCTGCACTTTACTCCTGGTGGATGACCACGCACTGATCCGGGCCGGCGTACGCGCGCTGATCCAGGATATGCCCGGCTATACCGTAGTCGGCGAGGCCAGCGATGGCGCGCAGTTGCTGGAGAAATTCAGCACCCTGCAACCGAATATCGTGCTGCTGGACCTGTCGATGAAATACACCGGTGGCCTGGACGCGTTACAGCAACTCAAGGCGACCTACCCCAAAAGCAAGGTGCTGATCCTGTCGATGCACACCGATCCAGAGCTGATCATGCGCGCGCTGGAGTCCGGCGCCCATGGCTACCTGCTCAAAGACACCACGGCCAACGAGCTGGAACACGCCCTGATGGCCTTGCGCAACAACGAGCGCTACCTCAGCCCCGCCATTGCCCACACGGTGATAAATCAGGCGCTGATCCGCAGCCAGGGCCCCATCGGCGCCGTCGCCGACAGCCACAACCTCACGGCACGCCAGCTGGAGATTCTGCGCTTGATCGTGCGCGGCAAATCCACCCGGGAAATCGCCCAGGGCCTGGGCTTGAGCATCAAGACCGTGGAGGCGCATCGCTCGCAGATCATGAAACGCCTGCAGATATTCGATGTGGCGGGCCTGGTGTTATTCGCCGTTCGCGAGCAGATCATCAGCCTGGACGACTAACGGCGACGCCAGTGGCAAGTGAACGCGCAGGGCTTTGGGCAATGCACTGAAGCGCAAGTCGTCACCTTTCAAGGGCTCACCATCCAGGTTGATGTACAGCCCTTCGGCCACCTTGATCTCGACCCACGGCAAGCGCGCCCGCACAAACATATTGTCCAGGCCCCAACCATCGCTCATCAGGGTGAGCAGCGTGCCGACCACTTCCTGAGGCGCCGGCAGGATGCTGATGTCCAGCAAGCCGTCATCGGCCAACGCGCCAGGGCACAACACATGCCCACCGCCCGCCTGGCGACCGTTGCCGATACCGAGGGCGAGCAGGTCACCCTTCCAGTGAAAGCCCGGCCCTTCCAACTCGCCATAAGCGGCCTTCAATTCGCTGAAACGCGTCAGGCCGGTGAACAGGTAGGCCGCGCCGCCCAGCACTTTTTTCAGGTCTTCGGAGGTGTTGGCGGTGACCTGGCTGCCAAAACCGCCAGTGGCCATGTTGAGGAATATTTGCCCACCGGCCTGCCCGAGGTCGATCGCCCTTGGCGGCACATCCAGCAGGGCCAGTGCGCGGGCAGGATCCAATGGCACACCGGCGGCGCGGGCGAAATCATTGGCGGTGCCCAACGGCATCAGCACCAGGCTGGCCTCGGTCTTGGCCAACGCCATGGCCTCGGCCACATCGCGCAAGGTGCCGTCGCCGCCGCCGGCAATCAGGTGGGTATAGCCGTCAGCCAGCGCCTCATTGACCAGGCGCTGGGCGTCGCCGCCCTCCCACGTGACTCGCACCGCCAGCTCCCAGCCCAGTTCGCGCCGGGCCTGCACGGCGGCGCGCACATCCTCATTGAGGGCTTGCTTGCCGTGCAGAATCAGCAGTGCCTTGTGGGTGGTCATGTGGGGATCTCCTGGGTTTAAAGGTACTTGAAGGATGTTGACCTTTGCCGGAGAGAAAAAAGCCATCGGGGACGCAAATTTATTGCCTGTCTAGAAGTTATCCATCGCGTTGCACATCGATACCTTGCCCTTGGGCACAGGTTCTACGGCGTCCCATTGCTTGCCGTCCGCAGACAGCTCATGCAACTGGATTGAACAGTCCGCATAATGGTCGCCTGCACCCTGTAGTCCACGCCAGGTCGAGGCACGAAGGTCATGCTGCTGAAGCATTGCCGGGCATACTGCAATTGCCCCAGGTAATGCAGCGCGATCGGTTGGTTCGCAGGCACCACCAGCTCCGTGGTCACCGCACCGTTCCAGGTATACACCGGCCCGAGCATGTTAAGGCTTTCGCCATTGTGGTCGGGGAAACCGGATTTGGTCGACGCCATCACCCCGGCGCCCGGCACATTCCAGTCCAGGCAGTCACGCCCCGGCACTGCGCGCACCAGGCCATCGGTGATCAACCGCACGCGGGCGGTCTCGCCGGAATGCGGCGGGATATAGCCGGTGGACAGGGAACGGATGTTCGCCACCTGGCCGCACCCGGTCAGCAGCACCAGCAACGCAACGGGCATAACACGCAAACCGGTCATTTGCATTCACTCGCGGAGAAACAAAGGGCCGTTACGGCTGGCGGCAATTCTGGTTTACCGACAACAGCGGCGCCGGATCGTACTTCACGCGCTGCAAACCATCGGCGCCCTGGAAGATGAAATACTTGATGCGGCAATCCTTGAACATCGTCGAGTAGCCTTCCGCGCGAAAGCCCTGGCCATCGACCTGCTTGATCACGGTATTGTTGCGGCTCACTACCGCGAGCACCTGTGCGTAGCTGTCCCCCATCTTCACCCCGGGCTCGCCGGTCTCGGTCATCGACGAAGCGCAACCGCCCAAACCTGCCACTGCCAACACCAAAGCGGCGCCGTACACTCCATTGCGTGTGGTGCTCATCCCTGTTTCCTTTTGATTAAGCGTTAACGGCGGCCTTCGCACACCGGTGATTCACTGATGCGCCCGGTCTTGCACAGGTCGAGTTTGTCTTTGCGGTTGAAGCCCGCGTCCTTCATGCAGTAGAAGCGCGTCAGCCTGATATCGACAGGCGATCGGTCTCCCGCACCGTCCAGGTTGGTGTACCCGCAGGCACGCATGGCGGTTTTCACGCCGTCAAGGGATACACCGGATTTGTACCATTGCGAGAAGTCTGGGGGCGGCGGTTGAAAGGGGGTACAGGCGCTGAGCGCAAAAGCGCAGATGAGGACGCAGGCAGCAGCGCAAGACGGCCGCAAACCAAGCGTTTTTATTCCAACGAGCGCGTGGAAAGACATTCTTCATCCTTGTGAGTGAACCGTCCTACAGGTGCAGGATTGGTCATCACACAGACGAGAAAGTGCCCTGACTGTGCGAGGCACTTGTGACACGACCCGCAACGTCTCGGTCAACCGTGGGAGCTGGCCACAGGAAAGTCAGCCAGCAACGTCGGACAGGTGCAGCAACCTACGTCAGCTCTTGTGCAATTTACTCATCAACTGCGCCTCAGCCTGGGTCAACCCACACGACTGCGTGAGCTCATCCACGGTCGCGCCCATGCCCACCAGCTTCGCCGCCTGGGCAAACGACAGGCTCGACGGGTCGCGCTGTTCGATCTGCGCCAGCTTGTCCGGCAACGGCCCGAGGATCGCGCGCAGTTCGTGCACCTCGTCCCCGACCTTCACCGCACTCTGCTGGAAGTGATCCACGCGCTTGACCAGGTCCAGAATGCGCCGGTCGCGCACGCCGTCGCGCTCGGCCTGTTGCAGGGCCAATTCGCGCTGCTGGCGCATATAGCGCAGCAGGAAAGCCAACGTCCCGGCCCACAACAGGGCCAGGACAATCACCGCCGCTTCAAGAAACAATCAGATGTTCTCCAGATCCGACCACTCTTCTTCGCTCATCATCTTGTCCAGCTCAACCAGAATCAGCAGTTCGCCGTTCTTGTTGCACACGCCCTGGATGAACTTGGCCGATTCCTCGTTGCCCACGTTCGGCGCGGTTTCCACTTCCGATTGGCGCAGGTAAACCACTTCGGCCACGCTGTCGACCATGATCCCGACCACTTGCTTGTCGGCTTCAATGATGACGATTCGGGTGTTGTCGTTGACTTCGGTCGGCGCCAGGCCAAAACGCTGGCGGGTGTCGATCACCGTCACCACGTTGCCGCGCAGGTTGATGATGCCCAGCACGTAGCTTGGCGCACCCGGTACCGGCGCAATTTCGGTGTAGCGCAGCACTTCTTGCACGCGCATCACGTTGATGCCATAGGACTCGTTGTCCAGTTTGAAGGTAACCCATTGCAGGATCGGATCATCCAAACTTTGTGCGGACGCTGACTTATTCATACCCCTGACCCCTTCAAATGCCGTTGTACACGGCGTGTGTGCTTCGCTGACCGCACTTGCATGCGGACCTTATTGTTCAATCAACTGCGTTTGTTCTGCGGCATCGCCTTGACGGCGCCACTGGCGATCAACTCGGCCAGTTCGGCGACGTCGAGCAAGGCGCACATGTGCTCAATCACGGTGCCCGCCAACCAAGGCCGCTGGCCTCGGTGACTGCGCCATTTGATTTCGTTCGGGTCCAGGCGCAATGAGCGACTGACTTGATGCACCGCCAGCCCCCACTCGTAGCCCTGCACCGAGATCACGTACTGCAAACCCTGGCGGAAGTCATCGCGGTAGCGGTCGGGCATCACCCAGCGCGCGGTGTCCAGCACCTTGAGGTTACCGGCCTGGCTGGGCAGGATGCCGAGGAACCACTCCGGTTGCCCGAACAGCGGCGTCAGCTCCTGGCCTTCAAGCGAATAGATCGAACCCAGGCACACCAGCGGCACCGCCAGGGTCAACCCGGCGACGTCGAACAGCAGGCATTCGAACGGCTCGGCGGCCCATGCCGGGCGGTCATCACCGCTCACCGGCGGCGGCGTGATGCTCGGCGGCAGGTGGACTTCCACCACCGGCTCGACCACCACGGGCGCCACAACTACTGGAGCTACCGGAGCTACCGGTGCGACCACAACGTGGGCATCACGCGCCTGTTCTTCCAGCACAGCCAGCTGGAATTCATCCAGCGTGCTTTCTGCTTCTACGACCGGTTCAAGTACCAGAATCGGTTCCGGCAGTTCCTCCTCGGTCGCATCCTGCAGCAGGGCATCCAGGTAGGATTCCAGTGCCAGTTGCGGCCGGGTCTTGAGTTTGACAGGACGGTTCATCACGCCACCTGCGCCACAAGCTGCTGCGACAGCAGATGCTTGAGCAAGGCGCGGTAGGCCAGCACGCCACGGCTTTTGCCGTCGAACTGCGAAGGCGTCAGGCCTGCACGGCTGGCGTCACGCAGGCGCGTGTCCACGGGAATGTAGCCTTGCCAGATGGTCTCCGGGTAAGCATCACGCAACACACGCAAGGTGCCGAGGGAGGCCTGGGTGCGACGGTCGAACAAGGTCGGCACGATGCTGAAAGGCAGCGCCTGTTTGCGCGACCGGTTGATCATCGCCAGGGTGCTGACCATGCGTTCCAGGCCTTTGACCGCCAAGTGCTCGGTCTGTACCGGGATCACCAACTGCTGGCTGGCGGCCAAGGCGTTGACCATCAGCACACCGAGCAACGGCGGGCTGTCGATGATCGCGTAGTCGAAGTCTTGCCACAGTTGCGCCAGCGTCTTGGCGATCACCAGGCCCAAACCGCTCTGCCCCGGCGACTGGCGCTCAAGGGTGGCCAGGGCGGTGCTCGACGGCAGCAGGGAGATGCTGTCGTTACTGGTGGGCAGCAACAATTGCCCGGGCAAATCGCTCGGCACGCTGCCCTTGTGCAGGAACAGGTCGTAGCAGCTGTGCTCCAGCGCATCCGGGTCGTAGCCGAAATAGCTGGTCATCGAGCCATGCGGGTCCAGGTCGACCACGACCACACGCTTGCCCGCCTCGGCCAGCAAGCCGGCTAAGGCGATGGAGGTGGTCGTCTTGCCGACTCCACCTTTTTGATTGGCAACTGCCCAGACTCTCATTCGGTTGGTTCCTCCCGGCAGGCGATGGCGCGACCGAGACATTGCATAAAGTTATTGAGCCGGTGACGGAGAATTGACGGCGCTCTGACGAACCGACGGCTTAACGGTTGGCGGTGCAGTTTGTGTGCCAGCCCGCTTCAAGGCCGCATCCGGTGTTGCATTGGCGGTACCGGTGCCGGTCAGGCTGCGGCGTACATCCAGGTTGCGTGACACCACCAGCACCACGCGGCGGTTGCGCGCTCGGCCTTCGGCGGTGGCGTTATTGGCCACCGGCTGGAATTCACCATAGCCCACCGACGCCAGGCGCCCAGGGTTTATGCCCTGCATCGCGAGCATGCGCACGATGCTCGACGCCCGGGCCGACGACAGCTCCCAGTTGGTCGGGTACTGCGCAGTGCTGATCGGGAAATTGTCGGTAAAGCCTTCAACGTGAATCGGGTTTTCAAACGGTTTGAGTATCGCCGCGACCTTGTCGATGATGGTGAACGCCTGGTCGCTCGGCAATGCGTCGGCGCTGGCGAACAGCAGGCTGGAGTTCAGCTCGATTTCGACCCACAACTCATTGCCGCGCACGGTCATCTGGTTGGATTTGATCAGGTCGCCAAAGGCGGCGCTGATGTCATCGGCGATGCTTTTCAGCGGGTCGCTGGTGCCACCGATGCCGGCGGCGATTTCATCACTGTCGTTGACCAGCGGCTTGGCCGGGGTCACGGTCTTGGGCCGCTCTTCGCCAATCGGAATCGGTTTCAGGGCACGGTCGGTGTCATTGAACACGCCGATCAGGGCCTGGGAAATGACTTTGTACTTGCCTTCGTTGATCGACGAGATGGAATACATCACCACGAAAAACGCGAACAGCAAGGTGATGAAGTCCGCGTAGGACACCAGCCAGCGTTCATGGTTGACGTGTTCTTCAGGCTCGCGACGGCGACGGCTCACACTCAATACCTCCCATCAGTCCATGAAGCCCTGGAGCTTCAATTCGATGGAGCGCGGGTTCTCACCCTCGGCAATCGACAACAGACCTTCAAGCAACATCTCGCGGTAACGCGACTGGCGCATGGCAACCGACTTGAGCTTGCTCGCCACCGGCAACAACACCAGGTTGGCACTCGCCACGCCATAGATGGTGGCGACAAACGCCACGGCAATGCCGCTGCCCAACTGCGACGGGTCGCCCAGGTTGCCCATCACGTGGATCAGGCCCATCACCGCACCGATGATACCGATGGTTGGCGCGTAGCCGCCCATGCTTTCAAAGACTTTGGCGGCGTTGATGTCGCGGCTTTCCTGGGTGAGAAAATCCACCTCCAGGATGCTGCGAATCGCTTCCGGCTCGGCGCCGTCCACCAGCAACTGCAAGCCCTTGCGCGCGTAGCTGTCGGGCTCGGCATCGGCCACGCCTTCCAGGCCCAGCAGGCCTTCCTTGCGTGCGGTGAGGCTCCAGTTGACCACGCGGTCGATACCACCGGGCAGATCAACGCGCGGCGGGAAAATAATCCAGATCAGGATTTGCATTGCGCGCTTGAACGAACTCATGGGCGACTGCAACAACGCAGCGCCCACGGTGCCGCCAATCACGATCAGCGCAGCCGGGCCGTTGGCCAAGGCGCCGAGGTGGCCGCCCTCGAGGTAGTTGCCGCCGATAATTGCGACAAACGCCATGATGATGCCAATCAGGCTCAATACATCCATCAGAGGCAGGCCTCCACCAGATGCTTGCCGATATCGTCCAGGCTATACACGGCGTCGGCCAGGTCCGCTTTGACGATGGCCATGGGCATGCCATAGATCACGCAGCTGGCTTCGTCCTGGGCCCAGATTGCACTGCCGCCCTGCTTGAGCAGGCGAGCGCCTTCACGGCCGTCGGCGCCCATGCCGGTGAGCACCACCGCCAGAACTTTGTCGCCGTAGGACTTTGCCGCCGAACCGAAGGTGATATCCACACACGGCTTGTAGTTCAGGCGCTCGTCACCCGGCAGGATTTTGATCGCACCACGGCCATCAACCATCATCTGCTTGCCGCCCGGGGCCAGCAGTGCCAGGCCAGGACGCAGGATGTCACCATCCTCGGCTTCCTTGACGGTGATGCGGCACAGCTTGTCCAGGCGCTCGGCGAAGGCCTTGGTGAAGGCCGCGGGCATATGCTGGATCAACACGATCGGCGCCGGGAAATTGGCCGGCAGCTGGGTCAACACCCGCTGCAGGGCCACCGGGCCGCCGGTGGATGTACCGATGGCAACCAGCTTGTAGGCCTTGCGCTTGGGCGCTGGCGAATGCGCGCTCGGCGCAGAAGCGCGCACCGGCGGCGCCACAGGGCGCGCCACTGGCGCAGGCGCTGGGCGAGCAAACGACGAAGTGGGCGCAGTGGACGCCGCCGGCGCCGCAACCGGTGCAGGCGCCGGCGCACTGAACAGGCTGCGACGGTTACTGCGCGAAATGCTGTGCACCTTCTCGCACAGCATCTGCTTGACCTTCTCGGGGTTGCGCGAGATGTCTTCGAAATTCTTCGGCAGGAAGTCCACCGCACCGGCGTCCAGCGCATCCAGGGTCACCCGGGCGCCTTCATGAGTCAGCGAGGAGAACATCAACACCGGGGTGGGGCAGCGCTGCATGATATGCCGAACAGCCGTGATGCCATCCATCATCGGCATCTCGTAGTCCATGGTGATCACGTCCGGTTTCAACGCAATGGCTTGATCAATCGCCTCTTTGCCGTTAGTGGCCGTACCGACCACCTGGATGGTTGGATCGGCGGAAAGAATTTCCGAGACGCGGCGGCGGAAGAAACCCGAATCGTCCACCACCAGGACCTTGACTGCCATAAACACTCCGTTAGGCGGGGCGGGCAAACCGCCCTGCCCCGCCAGAATCAAATACGCCGTGCGGCGTAACGCTTGAGCATGCTCGGAACATCGAGAATCAGCGCGATCCGACCGTCACCGGTGATGGTCGCACCCGACATGCCCGGGGTTCCCTGCAGCATTTTGCCCAAAGGCTTGATGACCACTTCTTCCTGGCCGACCAGTTGATCGACGACAAAGCCGATCCGCTGGGTGCCCACGGAGAGAATCACCACATGGCCTTCGCGCTGCTCTTCATGCTTGGCCGATGCCACCAGCCAGCGCTTGAGGTAGAACAGTGGCAACGCCTTGTCGCGTACGATCACCACTTCCTGGCCGTCCACCACGTTGGTGCGCGACAGGTCGAGGTGGAAGATTTCGTTGACGTTGACCAGCGGGAAAGCGAACGCCTGGTTGCCCAGCATCACCATCAGGGTCGGCATGATCGCCAGGGTCAACGGCACCTTGATGACGATCTTCGAGCCCTGGCCCTTGGTCGAGTAGATATTGATCGAGCCGTTGAGCTGGCTGATCTTGGTCTTCACCACGTCCATGCCAACGCCACGGCCGGACACGTCGGAAATCTCGGTCTTGGTCGAGAAGCCCGGGGCGAAGATCAGGTTGTAGCACTCGGTGTCGGTCAGGCGGTCGGCAGCGTCCTTGTCCATCACGCCACGCTTGACTGCGATATTGCGCAAGATCGCCGGGTCCATGCCCTTGCCGTCATCGGTGATCGACAGCAGGATGTGGTCGCCTTCTTGCTCTGCCGCCAGAATCACCTTGCCGTTACGGGACTTGCCCGAGGCTTCGCGCTCTTCCGGGGTTTCGACGCCGTGGTCGACGGCGTTGCGCACCAAGTGGACCAGCGGGTCGGCCAGGGCCTCGACAAGGTTTTTGTCGAGGTCGGTTTCTTCACCCACCAGTTCCAGGTTGATTTCTTTCTTGAGCTGGCGTGCCAGGTCGCGAACCAGACGCGGGAAGCGGCCGAAGACTTTCTTGATCGGCTGCATCCGCGTTTTCATCACCGCGGTCTGCAAGTCAGCAGTGACCACGTCGAGGTTCGACACGGCTTTCTGCATGGCTTCGTCGCCGCTGTTCAGGCCCAGGCGCACCAGGCGGTTACGCACCAGCACCAGTTCGCCGACCATGTTCATGATGTCGTCCAGGCGTGCGGTATCAACGCGCACGGTGGTTTCGGCTTCACTGGCAGGCTTCTCGGCCACGGGTGCCGCTGCGGCACGTGCAGGCGCCGGGGCGGCTGCAGGGGCTGGAGCGGGCTTGGCGGCAACCGGCGCGGCGGCTTTGGCCGGCGCAGGTTTCGCCGCGACAGGCGTGGCGGTCGCCGCAGCAGCCGGGGCCACTTCGGTGAACTTGCCCTTGCCGTGCAATTCGTCCAACAAGGCTTCGAATTCGTGATCGGAGATCAGCCCGTCAGCGGCAGGCTCTGCGCTGGCGGCAGGCACGGCAGGCGCGACGGTGGCCGTGGCCGTGGCCGCGACTTCCGGCAAGGCTTCGGCCGCAAAGGTGCCTTTGCCATGCAACTGGTCGAGCAACGCTTCAAATTCGTCGTCGGTAATGTCGGTGCTGGTGCTGGCGCTGGCAGCCGGAACTTCCGGCGTAGCGGCAGGTGCCACCGCGTCGGCAGCGAACTGGCCTTTGCCATGCAACTGGTCGAGCAGGGACTCGAATTCAGCGTCGGTAATGTCTTCGCTGGTCGGCGTTGCAGGCGGGGCGACCGCTTGCGGTGCTTCAGCTTCGGCCTTCACCGCACTGAGGGAGTTGAGCAACTGCTCGAACTCGCTGTCCGTCACGTCCGCTTCCGGCTCGGCCACAGGCGCCGCTTCCACCACCGGGGCAACCGAGGTGTCGGCAGGTTCTGCCAGGCGCGCCAGGGCGGCCAGCAGTTCCGGCGTGGCCGCCGTGATCGGTGCACGTTCGCGCACTTCACTGAACATGCCGTTGACCGCATCCAATGCTTCGAGAATCACGTCCATCAGTTCCGAGTCGACGTGTCGCTCACCCTTGCGCAGGATGTCGAATACGTTCTCGGCGATGTGACAGCACTCCACCAGCTCATGGAGCTGGAGGAAGCCGGCGCCCCCTTTTACAGTGTGAAAACCGCGAAAAATTGCATTGAGCAGGTTCGCATCATCCGGGCGGCTTTCCAGCTCGACCAGTTGCTCGGACAGTTGCTCTAAAATTTCGCCGGCCTCTACAAGGAAATCCTGAAGGATTTCTTCATCGGCGCCGAAGCTCATGTGGGTGCTCCTTAGAAGCCTAAACTGGATAACAGGTCATCTACGTCATCCTGACCTGACATAACGTCTTCACGTTTATCGGCATGAATCTGCGGACCTTCACCCTTGGCGAGATGTTTTTGTGGATCTTTTTCCGAGAGGATCGCTTCGCGGTCATGTTCGATGCCGGCAAAACGATCAACTTGGCCAGCCATGAGCACCAATTTGAGCAAGTTGCTTTCCACTTCGGTGACCAACTGGGTCACGCGTTTGATCACCTGACCGGTGAGGTCCTGGTAATCCTGGGCCAGCAGAATGTCATTGAGGTTGCTGGCAACCTTGCGGTTTTCCTCTTCGCTGCGCGACAGAAAAGCGTCGACCCGACGCGCCAACTCACGAAACTCTTCAGCCCCCACTTCCCGACGCATGAAACGGCCCCAGTCAACGCTGAGGGCCTGCGCTTCGGTCGCCATGCCATTGACCAGGGGCGTGGCGTTTTCCACCAGGTCCATGGTGCGGTTGGCCGCCGCCTCAGTCAGCCTGACCACATAGGACAGGCGTTCGGTGGCATCGGTGATTTGCGAGATTTCTTCGGCCTGGGGCATGTGCGGGTCAATCTGAAAATTGACGATCGCACTGTGCAGCTCGCGTGTGAGCTTGCCCACTTCCTGGTACAGGCCGCGGTCACGGGTCTGGTTAAGCTCATGGATTAACTGCACCGCGTCGCCGAACTGGCCTTTTTCAAGGCTTTCGACCAACTGGTGAGCATGCTTTTTCAGGGTCGACTCAAAGTCTGCCTGCGATGATTCTTTATGCTCCATAGCTCCCCCGTGGTGGCATCAGCCGTGGATGCGTTCGAAGATTTTTTCGATCTTCTCTTTCAAGGCCAATGCAGTGAATGGCTTAACCACGTAACCGTTAACCCCGGCTTGGGCGGCTTCGATGATCTGTTCACGCTTGGCTTCGGCGGTCACCATCAGCACAGGCAGGCTGCGCAGTTTTTCATCGGCGCGCACGTGACGCAGCAAGTCGATGCCGGTCATGCCCGGCATGTTCCAGTCGGTTACCAGAAAGTCGATGCTCCCGCTGTTGAGGATAGGAATCGCCGTCAGGCCGTCATCCGCCTCGACCGTGTTGGTGAACCCAAGGTCACGCAACAGGTTTTTTATGATCCGCCGCATCGTTGAGAAGTCATCAACGATGAGGATTTTCATGTTCTTGTCCAATTCGACCTCCAAGCAGTCTTAAACGCGCCCAGCACCTGGACGCGCCATTTCAATCAACAGGCGTTACACAAAAAGGACTGCCAGGGGTACCACGGAACGAACCCGCGAAAGGCTTTTCACCTCTCGCCTAATTGCGCTGCAGTATCCCCACACTGCCTGTCAGCGCGCGCGCCACTCTCCCAATCGCCCCCGCAAGCGGGCTGCGCACTGGCTATGCAGCTGGCTGACACGCGATTCGCTGACCCCCAGGACCTCACCGATTTCCTTGAGGTTCAGCTCTTCGTCGTAGTACAGCGCCAACACCAGTCGCTCACGCTCAGGCAAATTGGCAATCGCTTCCGCCAACGCCCCCTGGAAGCGTTCATCTTCCAGGTCGCGCGACGGTTCGAGATGTGCACTCGCGCCGTCCTCGTGCAGCCCTTCGTGTTCGCCGTCCTGCAACAGGTCGTCGAAACTGAACAGGCGGCTGCCCAAGGTATCGTTCAAAATCCCGTAGTAATCGTCGAGACTCAATTGGAGTTCGGCCGCAACTTCATGATCTTTAGCGTCACGACCTGTTTTTGCTTCAATTGCACGAATTGCGTCACTGACCATTCGCGTGTTGCGGTGTACCGAACGCGGCGCCCAGTCCCCTTTACGCACTTCATCGAGCATCGCACCACGGATACGGATACCCGCATACGTCTCGAAACTCGCGCCTTTGCTCGCGTCGTATTTGGTCGACACTTCGAGCAGGCCGATCATGCCGGCCTGGATCAGGTCTTCAACCTGCACACTGGCAGGCAGGCGTGCCAGCAAGTGGTAGGCAATGCGCTTGACCAGGGGCGCATAGCGCTCGATCAATTCGCCTTGGCTGTCACGTGCCGAGTTTTTGTAAAGGTTATAGCCGCTGGCTGTCATAGCACCGGTCCTGCGCTCGTCTGATGCACCAATCGCTCGACGAAAAACTCCAGATGCCCGCGCGGGTTGGCGGGCAACGGCCAAGTATCGACCTTCTGGGCAATAGCCTTGAACGCCAATGCGCACTTCGAACGAGGGAACGCTTCATAGACTGCACGCTGCTTTTGCACAGCCTTGCGCACACACTCGTCATAGGGAACTGCGCCAACGTATTGTAAGGCGACATCGAGGAAGCGATCCGTGACCTTGGTCAACTTGGCGAACAGGTTTCGCCCTTCCTGCGGGCTTTGGGCCATGTTGGCCAGCACACGGAAGCGATTCATGCCGTAGTCACGGTTAAGCAGTTTGATCAGGGCGTAGGCATCGGTGATGGAGGTGGGCTCATCGCAGACCACCAGCAGCACTTCCTGGGCAGCGCGCACGAAGCTGACCACGGACTCGCCGATCCCGGCGGCGGTGTCGATCACCAGCACGTCGAGGTTGTCTCCGATGTCACTGAACGCCTGGATCAGGCCGGCGTGCTGCGCCGGGCTCAGATGCACCATGCTCTGGGTACCCGAGGCCGCCGGCACGATACGAATGCCACCGGGACCTTGCAGCAGCACATCGCGCAGCTCGCAGCGGCCCTCGATCACATCGGCAAGGGTGTGTTTGGGTGTCAGCCCCAGCAGAACGTCGACGTTCGCCAGCCCCAGGTCAGCATCCAGCAGCATGACCCGACGGCCAAGCTCTGCCAGGGCCAGGGACAAATTCACTGACACGTTAGTTTTTCCGACGCCACCTTTGCCGCCGGTCACCGCGATCACCTGTACGGGATGCATGCTGCCCATTTTATTTCTTTACCTTGTCTTGCTTAGACGCAGGCTACATGGCTTGGCCGCGTGAATCGCTTGCAGACCATCGATGTAGATACTTTTCACGGTGCTCATCCTGCCCTTCAACCCACCCGCTTTGCCGGGTTGTGGTAAAGGTCGGCGAACATGTCGGCCATCGCTTCCTCGCTAGGCTCTTCTTGCATTTGCACGCTGACAGCACGGCTGACTAACTGATGACGGCGCGGCAGATGTAAATCATCCGGAATCCGCGGCCCGTCGGTCAGGTAGGCGACCGGTAATTCATGACTGATGGCCAGGCTCAGCACTTCACCCAGGCTCGCCGTTTCGTCGAGCTTGGTCAGAATGCAACCCGCCAGGCCGCAACGCTTGTAGCTGTGGTAGGCAGCGGTAAGAACCTGTTTCTGGCTGGTGGTTGCAAGCACCAGGTAATTTTTTGACTTGATGCCACGCCCAGCCAGGCTTTCCAGCTGCATGCGCAATGCCGGATCACTGGCTTGCAGGCCGGCAGTGTCGATCAGCACCACACGCTTGCGCAGCAACGGGTCGAGCGCGTTGGCCAGGGACTGGCCCGCGTCGACGTGGGTCACCGACACATTGAGGATGCGACCCAGGGTCTTAAGCTGTTCCTGGGCGCCAATACGGTAGCTGTCCATGCTCACCAGCGCGATATTCTGCGCGCCGTACTTGAGCACATAACGCGCAGCCAGCTTGGCCAGGGTGGTGGTCTTGCCCATGCCGGCAGGGCCGACCATGGCGATCACACCGCCCTCTTCCAGGGGTTCGATTTCCGGCGTGACGATCATGCGTGCCAGGTGGGCCAGCAACATGCGCCAGGCCTGGCGAGGCTCTTCGACTTCAGCAGTCAGTGCCAACAGGTCGCGGGACAACGGGCCGGACAGGCCGATACGTTGCAGGCGACGCCACAGGTTGGCCTGGTGCGGTTTGCTGCCTTGCAGCTGGTTCCACGCCAACGAGCCCAATTGCACTTCAAGCAGCTCACGCAGGCCATTGAGTTCAAAACGCATCGAGTCAAACACGCGCTGGTCGACTGCGGCAGCCGGGGCTGGCGCTGCAGGACGCGGCGGTTCTTTGAATGTCGGCTCAACCAGCGGTTCGGCGGCGGTCAGCGGCAGGCCGGCGAACAACTGGCGACTGCTGGTGGAATCGCTGTCGCCACGCATACTCAGCTCAGCCTGGGCCGAGACAATGCGCGAAGCGGTCTTGCGCAGCTCGTCCTCAAGCTCCATGTTCGGCACGCGCGGCGCCAGCGCCGAGGGGGTGTAATCCAGGGCAGCCGTCAGCTCGACACCGCCGGCAATACGGCGGTTTCCAATAATCGCGGCATCGGCGCCCAGCTCATCACGTACCAGTTTCATGGCCTGACGCATATCGGCGGCGAAAAAACGCTTAACTTGCATATCCCACTACCTCAGCCGTTGGGCCCTACTGTCGCGACAATAGTCACTTGCTTGTTGTCAGGAATTTCCTGATAAGCCAAAACGTGCAAATTCGGCACTGCCAGACGTCCAAACCGCGACAACATCGCTCGGACCGGGCCCGCCACCAGCAGAATCACCGGGTGACCCGCCATTTCCTGACGCTGCGCGGCTTCGATCAACGAACGCTGCAGCTTCTCAGCCATGCTTGGCTCCAGCAGAACGCCCTCTTCCTGGCCTTGCCCTGCCTTCTGAATACTATTGAGCAATATTTGTTCCAACCTTGGCTCCAAGGTGATAACAGGCAGCTCAGACTCAACCCCTACAATGCTTTGCACGATTGCACGGGACAATCCGACGCGCACCGCAGCCACCAGCGCGGCAGTATCTTGACTCTTGGCGGCATTGTTCGCGATGGCCTCGGCAATGCTGCGAATGTCGCGCACCGGCACCTGTTCGGCGAGCAAGGCCTGCAGCACCTTGAGCAACTGCGACAGCGACAGCACGCCGGGCACCAGTTCTTCGGCCAGTTTTGGCGAGGCTTTGGCCAGCAACCCCATCAATTGCTGGACTTCCTCGTGGCCGATCAGCTCGTGGGAGTGCTTGTAGAGAATCTGGTTAAGGTGGGTAGCGACCACCGTGCTGGCGTCTACCACGGTGTAACCCAAAGACTGTGCCTGGCTGCGCTGGCTGACTTCGATCCACACCGCTTCCAGGCCAAAAGCCGGATCTTTGGCGGTTATGCCGTTGAGTGTGCCGAATACCTGGCCGGGGTTGATCGCCAGTTCGCGGTCGGGGTAGATCTCCGCTTCGGCGAGGATCACGCCCATCAGGGTCAGGCGGTAGGCACTGGGCGCCAGGTCGAGGTTGTCGCGGATGTGCACGGTGGGCATCAGGAAGCCCAGGTCCTGGGACAGCTTCTTGCGCACACCCTTGATCCGCGCGAGCAGTTGGCCACCTTGGTTGCGGTCTACCAGCGGGATCAGGCGGTAGCCGACTTCCAGGCCGATCATGTCGATCGGGGTGACGTCATCCCAGCCAAGCTCCTTGGTTTCCTGGGCGCGGGCCGGCGACGGCAGCAAGTCCTGCTGACGGGCGATTTCCTGCTGGGCCTGGACCTTCACGAGGTTTTGCTTGCGCCAGAACAGATAAGCACCGCCGGCCGCCATGGCCGCCATGCTCAAGAACGAGATATGCGGCATGCCGGGCACGATGCCCATGATCGCCATGATGCCCGCCGCCACGGCCAGCGCCTTGGGCGAGGCGAACATCTGCCGGCTGATCTGCTTGCCCATGTCTTCGGAGCCCGAAGCACGGGTCACCATGATGGCTGCAGCTGTAGATAACAACAGTGATGGCAATTGCGCCACTAAACCGTCACCGATGGTCAGCAAGGCGTACACCTTGCCCGCATCGCCGAAGGTCATGCCGTGCTGGAAGATGCCGACTGCCATGCCGCCGATCAAGTTGATGAACAGAATCAGCAGGCCGGCGATGGCGTCGCCGCGTACGAATTTGCTGGCACCGTCCATGGAGCCGTAGAACTCGGCTTCCTGGGCCACTTCCAGGCGGCGGGACTTGGCTTGGTTCTGGTCGATCAGGCCGGCGTTGAGGTCGGCGTCGATCGCCATTTGTTTGCCGGGCATGGCGTCGAGGGTAAACCGCGCGCTCACCTCGGAAATCCGCCCGGCGCCCTTGGTCACCACCACGAAGTTGATGATCATCAGGATCGCGAACACCACGATACCGACCACATAGTTACCGCCAATCACCACTTCACCGAAGGCCTGGATCACCTTACCGGCGGCGGCGTGGCCGTCCTGACCATGAAGCATCACCACCCGCGTAGACGCCACGTTCAGCGCCAGGCGCAGCAGGGTCGCAATCAGCAGGATGGTCGGGAATACCGCAAAATCCAGCGGCCGCAGGGCATACACACAGACCAGCAGCACCACGACGGACAGGGCAATGTTGAAGGTAAAAAACACGTCGAGCAGGAACGGCGGCATCGGCAACATCATCATTGCCAGCATCACCAGCAACAGCAACGGCACACCCAGATTTCCCCGCGACAGGTCAGTCAGGGTGCCACGGGCCGTGCTGAGCATTTGAGAGCGATCTACCACCGGTATTCCTCGTGTTCCTTGAAGCAAAGTTTTGACGCTGGAGGGCGTCCTGAAGGCGGTATTGCAAGAAGCCTTCCAACTTTTGCTCTGAGGCTCAGATGACCGCACAAGCGACCGCGCCTACCGGGTGTAAATCCATCCAAATGTGGGAGGGGGCTTGCTCCCGAAGGCGGTGGTTCAGCGAGTACATTGCCGACTGACACATCGCCTTCGCGAGCAAGCCCGCTCCCACATTTGGATCTGTGTGAACTCACCGCCACTGAGGAGATTTCCGACAGGGTTTTAAGGTTGCCCCTAGGAAACTCGCTCTCTAGTCTCCGTACACCGCTGCAAATACAGTGGTCGGGCGTCGCGGCTCGCAATATCAAGGAAAACTCTTATTCCTTCCAAGGAGCGACGCCATGTCCAAAACCACACAAAATTCCCCCACCGCGCTCTTTACCGTCATCGACGGCATCAGCACCGAAGACCTGCTGGTCAACCTCACCGAAACCCTGGCGTCCGCCCACGCGCTGGCCTGCGACTTCGCCTTTGATCTGGAAGGGTCGTGGCGAGAAGGCGCGCTGGGCATTGCGCAGTTGATTGAGGTATCGCGGTTGTTGGCTGAGCGAGCGCTGGATGACATGGGGCCGCCACCCGAGTCAGAACCCGGCAAATTTTAGGCAGAACATCAGATAACAGATCGTTCCCGCAGATGGGAACGATCAAGTGAATCTTTACACAACGCGCACATTCACAGCCTGGAGCCCTTTCAGGCCTTTCTCAACCTCGAACTCCACCTTTTGGTTTTCCGTGAGCGTCTTGAACCCCTCACGCTGAATCGCCGTAAAGTGAACGAAGACTTCAGCGCCGCTATCATCCGGAGAAATAAAACCAAACCCCTTACTGTCGTTAAACCACTTAACAGTACCTGTCGCCATTGCCGTTCTCCTGACCTCTGGGTCGATGAGCCACAGAGGTCGCTAGATAATTTTGATGTTGGTCGCAAAAATACCCGTGGGACGATGGATCCTCGCAAATTTCACCCGCTGCCCCTTTTCCAGCCAAATTCCGGCCGTACTCCTGAGATCGACACGCACGGGCTCGTCACCGTCATCAAGGGCAATCACGCCTTCCCCGGTTTTTCGGCAATAAGATTTGATCGTACCCATTACCGCTTCCATCACTGCTCCCTCTGCATCTCTTAACTACCTGTGTGCAGTGTGGTGCCATGGAACCGCGGGAAGGCGGCGCTGACTACTGTCAGAGTTGACAGGTAGACGGTGATTAGCGACGAGTGGTAATGATTGGATCGCGGCTTAATTGTGGCAAGCGAGCTCGCCAAAGGGAGCAGTTCACCACCAGCCCAGGATCAGGAATCGCGGCGCAAATCCGGCGGAATCGGCAGGTCTTTGAGCGGATCAGGCCGCTTGCCCTTGCCCGCGCGGTATTGGCGGATTTGATAGACATAAGCCAACACCTGCGCCACGGCCAGGTACAGCCCCGCAGGAATTTCCTGATCGAGGTCGGTGGAGTAGAAGATCGACCGCGCCAGCTCCGGCGACTCCAGCAAGAGGATGTCGTTGGCCACGGCAATTTCGCGGATTTTCAGCGCGGTAAAGTCGCTGCCCTTGGCCAGCAGCATCGGCGCGCCGCCCTTCTCCGGGTCGTACTTGAGCGCCACCGCGTAGTGCGTCGGGTTGGTGATGACCACGTCGGCATCGGGCACCGCCGCCATCATCTTGCGCTGGGACATTTCGCGCTGCAGCTGACGAATACGCTGCTTGACCTCGGGGCGGCCTTCCTGGTCCTTGTGCTCGTCGCGCACTTCCTGCTTGGTCATCAGCAGTTTCTTGTGGCTTTCCCACAGCTGGATCGGCGCATCCACGGCAGCGATGATGATCAGCCCGCAAGCCATCCACAGCGCGCTCCAGCCCACCACCTGCACGCTGTGAATGATCGCTGACTCCAGCGGCTCATGGGCAATGCGCAGCAAGTCGTCGATGTCGGACGACAACACCGTCAGTGCCACAAACAGGATCAGGATGAATTTCGCCAGCGCCTTGAGCAACTCCACCAGCGCCTTGGCGGAAAACATGCGCTTGAGCCCGGGCCCGGGGTTCATCCGGCTGAATTTGGGTGCCATGCTGCCGGCGGCAAACAACCAGCCGCCGAGGGACACCGGCCCGATCAACGCGGCCAGCAAGAGCGTGATCAGCACCGGCTGCACCGCCAGAATCGCGATTTTGCCCGAGTGCAACAGGTATTGGCCCATGGCGCCGGGGCTGAGCAGCACTTCGCGGGGCAGTGAGAAGTTGAGTTTCATCAACTCCATCATGTCCAGCGCCAAACCACCGCCGTAAATCAACAGGCCGCCGGAGCCGGCGAGCATCACGGCGAGGGTATTGAGCTCTTTGGAGCGGGCAATCTCGCCCTTTTCCCTGGAGTCCTTTTTGCGTTTCTCCGTGGGGTCTTCTGTTTTGTCCTGACCACTCTCGCTCTCGGCCATGGCTCAGCGCGCTCGTGCCAGGTCACGTAAGAACTGCAAGGCGTCGCTCGCCAGCGGTTGATACTGATTGAGAATGTCGGCCATGCCGATCCAGAAAATCCCCATGCCCAACACCAGGGTCAACGGGAAACCAATCGAGAAGATGTTCAGTTGCGGCGCCGCGCGGGTCATCACGCCAAAGGCGATGTTGACCACCAGCAAGGCGGTGATTGCCGGCAAGACCAGCAACAACGACGCGCCCAACACCCAACTGAGGCGCCCCACCAGCTCCCAGAAGTGACTGACCACCAACCCCGAGCCCACCGGCAGGGTGGTGAAACTTTCGGTCATGACCTCGAACACCACCAAGTGGCCGTTCATGGCCAGGAACAGCAACGTCACCAGCATGGTCAGGAACTGCCCGATCACTGCCACCGACACGCCGTTGGTGGGGTCGACCATGGAAGCGAAGCCCATGCCCATCTGGATCGAGATGATTTGCCCGGCAATCACAAACGCCTGGAAGAACAACGTGAGCGAGAAGCCCAGCAGCGCACCGATCAGGATCTGCTCGGCAATCAGCAGCAATGCACTGAGGTCCAGGGCATTCACCGGCGGCATCGGCGGCAGCCCGGGCACGATCACCACGGTGATGGCGAAGGCGAAATACAAACGGATACGCCGCGGAACCAAGGTAGTGCCGAACACCGGCATGGTCATCAGCACCGCTGTGACGCGGAACATCGGCAAGATGAAAGACGCCACCCACGTGCTGATCTGGGTGTCGGTCAATGCCAGCACAGATTGCATGGGGTCAGCCGATCAACTGCGGAATACTGCCGTACAACTGCAGGATGTATTCCATGAAGGTTTGCACCAGCCAGGGGCCGGCGACAATCAGGGTGATCAGCATCACCAGCAAACGCGGGAGGAAGCTCAAGGTTTGTTCGTTGATCTGCGTCGCGGCCTGGAACATGGCCACCAGCAGGCCGACCAACAGGCTCGGCACCACCAGCACGGCGACCATCATGGTGGTCAGCCACAACGCTTCACGAAACAGGTCGACGGCGACTTCTGGGGTCATTGGCCTACACTCCGCCGAAACTGCTGGCCAGCGTGCCGATAATCAGCGCCCAGCCATCCACCAGCACAAACAGCATGATCTTGAACGGTAACGAGATAATCAGCGGCGACAGCATCATCATACCCATGGCCATCAGCACGCTCGCCACCACCAGGTCGATGATCAGGAACGGGATGAAAATCATGAAGCCGATCTGGAACGCGGTCTTCAACTCGGAGGTGACGAACGCCGGCACCAGGATAGTCAGCGGCGCCTGATCCGGGGTGGCGATGTCGGTGCGCTTGGACAAACGCATGAACAGCTCAAGGTCGCTGGAACGGGTTTGCGACAGCATGAAGTCCTTGATCGGGCCCTGGGCCTTGTCGATCGCGTCCTGAGCCGTGAGTTTTTCCGCAAGATACGGTTGCAGCGCTTGCTGGTTAACCTTGTCGAACACCGGCGCCATGATGAACAGCGTCAAAAACAGCGCCATGCCGGTGAGAATCTGGTTCGACGGCGTCTGTTGCAGGCCCAGGGCCTGACGCAAAATCGAGAAGACGATGATGATCCGCGTAAAGCTGGTCATCAGCATCACAAACGCCGGGATAAAACTCAGCGCGGTCATGATCAGCAGGATCTGCAGGCTGACCGAATATTCCTGGGCGCCGGCAGCGTTGGTGCCCAGCGTGATCGCCGGGATCGACAACGGGTCGGCCGCCAACGCCAACGGCGCCGCCAGCAACAGCATGAGCGTCAATAAAACGCGCATTACTTCTTATCCTTCTGATCCTTGCCCAGCAACTCCATCAGGCGCTGGGCGAATTCTGGCGTGGCGGCCTCGGTCCTGGCCACTTCGACCGGCGACTTGAGCACGTGCAGCGGGGTGATGCGGCCAGGCGTGATGCCGAGCAGAATCTGCTCCTCGCCGACTTGCACCAGCACCAGACGGTCACGCGGGCCGAGTGCACGCGAGCCGATCATCTCGATCACCTGGCCATTGCCCGGGCCGATGCGCTGCACGCGGCGCATCAACCAGGCCAATACAAAGATCAACCCCACCACCAGCAACAGACCGAGCACCAACTGGGTCAATTGCCCGCCGATGCCACTGCTGACTACGGGCGCCGCAGCCGCCGCTTGCGCGACCGGCTCAGCCGCCAGGGCGCTCAATGGCAGCGCCAGAAACAGTCCCGCCATCGAATACTTCATATCAGCGCAACTTCTTGATGCGTTCGCTCGGGCTGATCACGTCCGTCAGGCGGATGCCGAACTTCTCGTTGACCACCACCACCTCGCCATGGGCGATCAGCGTGCCGTTGACCAGCACGTCCAGTGGCTCGCCGGCCAGGCGATCAAGCTCGATCACCGAACCCTGGTTGAGTTGCAGCAGGTTACGGATATTGATTTCGGTGCTGCCGACTTCCATGGAAATCGACACCGGAATGTCGAGGATCACATCCAGGTTCGGGCCGTCGAGGGTCACCGGGTCGTTGTTCTTCGGCACACTGCCAAATTCTTCCATCGGCAGGCGGTTGCCGGCCGGCGCACTGGCGGCGTCGGCGGCCAGCAGCGCGTCGATATCGTCCTGGCCAACATCGCCGGTTTCTTCCAGGGCCGCAGCCCACTCGTCAGCCAGGGCCTGGTCTTCGGCGGAAGTGTTTTCGTGTTCGGTAGCCATTACATGTCCTCGGCGGAGCAAACATTCATCAAAAAATAGGGGCGGATCAGCGACGGTTGATCGGTTCGATCACTTGCAACGCCAGGTTGCCCTTGTGGGAGCCGAGCTTGACCTTGAACGATGGCACGCCATTGGCGCGCATGATCAGTTCTTCCGGCAATTCCACCGGAATCACGTCCCCCGGCTGCATGTGCAAAATATCGCGCAAACGCAGCTGGCGACGGGCCACGGTGGCGCTCAAAGGTACGTCGACGTCGAGCAGGTCTTCGCGCAGCGCCTTGACCCAACGCTCATCCTGGTCGTCCAGGTCGGACTGGAAACCGGCGTCGAGCATCTCGCGCACCGGCTCGATCATCGAGTACGGCATGGTCACGTGCAGGTCGCCGCCACCGCCATCGAGTTCGATGTGGAAGGTGGACACCACAATCGCTTCGCTGGGGCCGACGATGTTGGCCATGGCCGGGTTCACTTCCGAGTTGATGTACTCGAAATTGACTTCCATGATCGCCTGCCAGGCTTCCTTCAAGTCGATGAAGGCTTGCTCCAGCACCATGCGCACCACGCGCAATTCGGTCGGGGTGAATTCACGGCCTTCAATCTTCGCGTGACGGCCGTCGCCGCCGAAGAAGTTGTCCACCAGTTTGAACACCAGTTTGGCGTCGAGGATGAACAGTGCGGTACCGCGCAACGGCTTGATCTTGACCAGGTTGAGGCTGGTGGGCACGTACAGCGAGTGCACGTACTCGCCGAACTTCATCACCTGCACACCGCCCACCGCCACGTCCGCCGAACGGCGCAGCATGTTGAACATGCTGATACGGGTGTACCGGGCGAAGCGCTCGTTGATCATTTCCAGCGTCGGCATGCGTCCACGGACGATGCGATCCTGGGTGGTGAGGTCATAACTTTTGACGCTGCCGGGCTCGGCAGCCAGTTCGGTCTGTACCAGACCATCGTCGACGCCATGCAACAGCGCGTCAATTTCATCCTGGGACAGCAGGTCTTGCACGGCCATCTCGTGATCCTACTGCAATACGAAGTTAGTGAAGAGCGCCTGCTCGACCACGACTTTGCCAAGCTCTTTCTGGGCCACTTCCTGCACACTGGCAGTGACCTTCTGGCGCAGCATTTCCTGGCCGACCGGCGTGGCCAGGCTTTCGAAGCTCTGCCCGGAGAACAGCATCACCAGATTGTTGCGGATAACCGGCATGTGCACCTTGAGGGCATCCAGGTCCGCCTGGTTACGCGCCAGCAAGGTGATACTCACCTGCAGGTAGCGTTGACGGCCGTTCTGGTTGAAGTTGGCGACAAAGGCCGGAAGCATCGGCTCGAAGATTGCCGGTTGTTTGGCGTTACTGGCGGTTTCGGCGGCGGGGGCCGGTTTGCTTGCACTGCTGTGCATGATGTACCAGGTACCGCCCACCGAAGCGCCGATGGCCAGGAGCAGGCCCAGCACAATCAGCAGGATAAGCTTGAGCTTGCCCTTGCTTGCGGGGGGTGTTGCTGCGTCGTCGCTCTTCGCCATGCCAATAATCCGTCACTATTCGGGAATTCATAGATCTACGGAAAGGCAAGAGCAAGTGTTATGCCAGAGTTGTCAGATGATCGGGGATAGATGCAACACCACAGGTCCCTGTGGGAGCGGGCTTGCTCGCGAATGCGGTGGGTCAGTCGATGAATCCTTTGACTGACATTGCGCTTTCGCGAGCAAGCCCGCTCCCACCTTTAGAGCTGCGCTGGGCTGGAATCAGGCGTAGTAATCAACGGCACTGGAGCCGACGATGGTCTGGGTCACCGGAGCGACTGCCGCAGCCACTTCAGCATGCTCACCCGCGTCACCACCCTCACTCCGCCCACCGCTGCCACTCACGCCGCGAGCCTGGTTCTGCTGCTGTTGCTCCTGCCCTTGCCCCTGCCAACCACGGGACTGATCGGAGACGTTAACGTCCACCTGCCCCATGCCCTGCTGGGCAAACATTTCGCGCAAACGCCCGGACTGGCTTTCCAGCGCTTCGCGCACCACGGCATGACCACTCATGAACGTGACCTGGGCCTGCTGGTCCGCCGTCATGTTGACCTTGATATCCAGGCGCCCCAGCTCAGCCGGCTGCAATTGGATCTCTGCCGACTTGAGGTTGGCGCTGGACAAGTACATTACGCGGTTGACCACTTCGTCGGTCCAGCCGCTCTGGTGCATGGCCAGTGGCGCATTCGCGACCGGCGGCAAGGCATTCGCCGTTTTCGGCGTGGCAGCCTGGGTCAACGCGGCCAGACGGCTGGCGAAGTCATCGACACGGGTGTCACTGCTGGCGTCTTTCAAATCCTTGAGCCCCCCTTCGATCAGCCCGCTGAAGGCTTTGTCGCCGCCTTGGTCAGTGCTGTCCTTGGTGTCTTGCTGGTCAACCATATTTGCCAGACCGGCGGCAAAATTCTGCGCGGAGGTCAGTGGGTCCTGAGTCGTCGGGGCGGTTTTCTGCGGTGTCTGGCTGCTGGCCGAGACGTGACCGCCCTGCTCCATCGCCAGGCGCACGGCCGGCATCGAATCCAGCGGGTCGGCTGCAGGGTCGAACGCGGGTTGCTTGGCCTCATCCGTGGCCGCAACCGGTGCCGCGACGACAGGCTGGGCATTGTCGTCCTTGGCGGCCACAGGCGTCGGTGTTTCCACGGGGACAGGCACGACAACCGGCGTGACCGTGGCAATCAATGCCGGATCAACGACAGGATCAACCGGGGGTTGCTGCGCCACGGACGGGTCGGTGGGTTTGTCGTCTTTGCTGCTGGTGTCGGTACTGGTGCTGGCGTCGGACGTGGCGGCCGGCTTGGCAGGCAAGGGATTGCCGCTATCGGCAACGGCTGGCGAACTGACGGCAGGCTTATCGTTACCGGTCACAGGCTTGGCGCTGGTGTCGGAAGACTTGTCGCGCGTGGGTTTGGCCGGCGTGACGTCGATCTTCGCCGTCGGTTTCGCACCTTGATTGGCAAACACTTGAGCGAAGCCAGGGCCCTTGTCCCGTGGGTCCGCAGCCACCACCGGGGGTGCGGCGGCAGGCGCTTGAGGCTTGGCCACTGGGGCAGCCTGAAGGAGCGAATTCGGGGCAACTGGCATAGGTAAAGGTCTCCACTGCATTGGGGGTCGAGGATGCAGTCAGAGGTGATATAGCAAGAGTCGGGCCACGTTTTCCGAGGCCCTTCAGTCAAAGCTGAAACCGCTGGCGCTCGTGCTCGTACAACGGCCGGACCAGAGCGAACTCCTGGTCGATCTCATCGATCAGTTCACCGAGGTCCACGCGAAAGGGTTCGGCAGAGCCGTCTTCCAACCGGCGGCAAAGCTCTGCCAACCGCACCGCGCCCAGATTGCCGCTACTGCCCTTGAAGCTGTGCGCAATCCGCCCCAGCGCCTTGGCATCATCACGCGCCTTGCGCAACGCCTCGACACGCTTTTGCGAATCGTCAAGAAAGGTATCGAGCAGCTTGGGGTACTCGCTCTCCATAACTTCTTGCAAACCCGACAACACATCAGGGTCCAGATGAATCTCAAGCACTTGTTCGCTCCTTGATCAAGAATCGGCGGATTATGCCAGAGCCCCCCAGCAAAACTCCACGCAGACACTGCGCCCGCCTTCCGACCAGCGTACATCGCTGCTCAGTTGGCGCACCAGACTCAGACCGCGGCCAGACAGACGGTCGACATCCAGCGGGCGCGCCAGCACCTGCTCCACGTCAAACCCGGGGCCGCTGTCGTCGATGCGCAGCGTCATTTTGCCACCCATGGGGGTCGGCACCACCAGCACGTGCACACGCACATAACCACTGTTCAATTGCACGAGGCGCTCATTGCGCAGGTGGTAATACTCGGCAAAACCCCGTGCATCACGCTTGAGTCGCGAATCCAGCCCCAGCACGCCATGCTCCAGCGCGTTGGAATACAGCTCGGCCATCACACTGTAGAGCGCCCCGCTCTGCTCACGCAGGCCATGGATCTCCAGCAGCAATTGCAGCAAATACGGCAGCGGGTTGTAGCTTTTAAGGGTCTGCGCGCGAAATTCGAAACTCACCGACCAGTCCAGCGGGCTCGACTGGCCGCTGTCGGCATACATGGGCTCCGCCGCACGCAGCGGCTGGCCGGCCTGCAAGGTGATCTCGACCATGCTGACGTCATCCCGCGCCTGACCCCGAAATGCCGCCAGGGCCTGTTCGATATCTTCAAACAGGCGGTCAGGCTTGCGGTTGGTGGCGAACACCTGCTGCAAGCGCTCGGCACCGAACAGTTGGTCATTGGCGTCGGCGGTGTCCAGCACGCCATCGGAAAGTAAGAATACCCGGTCGCCCAGGACCATGGGCCAGACTTCCGTGCTGTCATCAAACGCCTCGGCCGACAGCACGCCCAACGGCAGATGCCGCGACACCAACGGCGTGCGCTTGCCCGTGGCGACCTCATGCACATAGCCTTCGGGCATGCCGCCGTTCCACACCTCCACCACGCGCCGCTGGGCACTCAGGCAGATCAGTGTGGCGCAACAGAACATGTCCACCGGCAGAATACGCTTGAGCTTGGCATTCATCTCCCGCAGGGTTTGCGCCAGGCCGTACCCCTTGGCCGTCATGCCGTAGAACACTTCCGCCAGGGGCATGGCGCCGACGGCTGCGGGCAGACCATGGCCGGTGAAATCGCCGAGCAGCACGTGCATGTCACCCGACGGGGTATACGCCGCCAACAGCAGGTCGCCGTTGAACAGCGCATAGGGCGATTGCAGGTAGCGAATATTCGGCGCCGCGTTGATACAGCCGGAGTGCGCCACCTTATCGAACACCGCCTTGGCCGCCCGCTGCTCATGCAGCAGGTAATCGTGGTGCCTGGCGATCAGGTCACGCTGGCGCAGGACCGTGGCCTGCAGGCGGCGCAGACGGTCCATGGCATTGATCTTGGCTGCCAGGATCAGTGGGTTGTAAGGCTTGGGCAGGAAATCATCCCCCCCGGCGTCCAGGCACCGGGCCAGGGCTTCACTCTCACGCAAGGAGGTGAGAAAGATGATCGGCACCAGCGCCTCCCCCGCCAGCTGTTTGATTCGGCGCGCCGCTTCGAAGCCGTCCATCACCGGCATCAGTGCATCCATCAACACCAGCTGCGGGCGCTCGCGGGCAAACACGTCGACGGCTTGCGCGCCGTCAGTCGCCGTCATCACCTGATGGCCCTGACGCCGGATGATGGTCGACAGCAACAGCAAATCGGCGGCACTGTCTTCGGCGATCAGGATCGTCAGCGGTTCAAGGACGGGGGCCAGGCTGCTCAACTGATGTCGAACAGTTTGTCGAAGTTGGAGATACCGAGGATCTTGCGCACATCGGAGTTGCTGTTGACCACCTGCACCTCGGCAGTATCGCCACCGGCATGGTCACGTAAAAGCAGCAGCATGCCCAGCGCCGAGCTGTCCATGTAGGTGGTGTCTTTCAAGTCCACCACATAGACCTCGGGCACCTTGTAGAAGCGCTCATACGACTCGCGAAATTTCTGGTGGCTACCGAAATCGAATCGGCCCTTGACTGTAATCGTCAACTTCGTCCCATCCAGGGATACTTCTGACT
Organism: Pseudomonas sp. O39; assembly: GCF_045447295.1. Lineage (NCBI taxonomy): Bacteria > Pseudomonadati > Pseudomonadota > Gammaproteobacteria > Pseudomonadales > Pseudomonadaceae > Pseudomonas > Pseudomonas sp. O39. The sequence goes on along the minus strand of NZ_JBJGXV010000002.1, from coordinate 106,403 downwards.
CAACTGACATGCGACTGCTTCCTTGTCATTGGCTATGTGCAACAAGGTTTAGCAGGTGAACCAGAAGTGAGCAACATCGAGTACTCAATGTGGGAGCTGGCTTGTGTGGGAGCTGGCTTGCCTGCGATAGCATCACCGCAGTGTCACTGGTACACCTCATCGCCTGCATCGCGGGCAAGCCCGGCTCCCACAGTGGGCCGGTGGTGGCCGTTAGTACGGCGATTGACGGGGAAGACGTTGTGATAGCTCATCGAGCAACTTTTGCTCGCGCTTGTCTTCAATCGCCCGCGCTTCGTCGATATAGCGCTGCACCAGCTTGCGCAAACCTTCCACACGGGCAAATGCCGCCTGCCAGCTCTCGCGGGCCTTATCGAGGTTGTTCTGGTGCCAGGCCAGGCTCTGGCGCTGCTGGCCAACGGCAGTTTCCAGCTGGTTGAGAAAGCCCTGGTAGCCCATCAGCCACTGGCCGGACACGCCCTTGCTGCCGCGGTCGATCCACTGCTGCTGGTATTCGCCACGAAAGCGTTCCAGGTCGCCCAGCTTGCTTTCCGCCAGGCGCACCTGGCCCTGGAAGTAACCCAGGCGCTGGACAGCGGCTTTTTCGGCTTTTTCGGCCATGTCCACCACCGGCGCGAGGCGCGACGAACGGGTACTGGCCATGGCTTAGCCGCCTGGCGCCGGGGCGAAGATCGAGCCCAGGTGCGCTTCGCTTTCACCCATGCTGATCTTGTCGTTGAGGCCCTGGCGCAGGTAGGTCACCAGTTGCGGTTGCAGGGCAATCGCCAGGTCGGTTTCGCGATCGCCACCGGCCACGTAGGCGCCGACGCTGATCAGGTCGCGGCTCTGCTGATAACGCGACCACAGCTGTTTGAAATGTTGCGCGCGGGCCATGTGCTCCGGCGTGACCACGGCCGGCATCACCCGGCTGATCGATGCTTCGATATCGATGGCCGGATAGTGCCCCTCCTCCGCCAGCCGCCGCGATAGCACGATGTGCCCGTCGAGCACGCCCCGCGCCGAGTCGGCAATCGGGTCCTGCTGGTCATCGCCTTCGGACAACACGGTGTAGAACGCCGTTATCGAGCCGCCCCCGGCCTCGGCATTACCGGCACGTTCCACCAGCTTGGGCAGCTTGGCAAACACCGACGGCGGGTAGCCTTTGGTGGCAGGCGGTTCGCCGATGGCCAGGGCGATTTCACGCTGGGCCTGGGCGAAACGCGTGAGCGAGTCCATCAGCAACAGGACATTCTTGCCCTTGTCGCGAAAATATTCGGCGATGCGCGTGCAGTACATCGCGGCGCGCAAGCGCATCAGCGGTGCATCGTCCGCGGGGGACGCCACCACCACCGAGCGCTTGAGGCCTTCTTCACCGAGGCTGTGCTCGATGAATTCCTTTACTTCACGGCCCCGCTCACCGATCAGCCCGACCACGATGATGTCGGCCTCGGTAAAGCGCGTCATCATGCCGAGCAGCACGGACTTACCCACGCCAGTACCGGCAAACAGGCCCAGACGCTGGCCGCGACCGACCGTCAATAAACCGTTGATGCTGCGGATACCCACGTCCAGCGGCACGCTGATCGGGTTGCGATTGAGCGGGTTGATGGTCGGGCCGTCCATCGGCACCCAGTCTTCGGCCTTCATGCCGCCCTTGCCGTCCAGCGCGCGACCGGCGCCGTCCAGCACTCGGCCGAGCATGCTCATGCCCATCGGCAGGCGGCCGGTATCGGCCAGCGGCACCACGCGGGCGCCGGGGGCGATGCCCGCCAGGCTGCCGACCGGCATCAGGAAAATCTTGCTGCCGGAAAAGCCCATCACTTCGGCTTCGACCTGCACCGGGTGGTAGCTGTCGTCGTTGATCACCAGGCAGCGGCTGCCCATGGCGGCGCGCAGGCCTTCGGCTTCGAGGGTCAGGCCGACCATGCGCAACAGGCGCCCTTCAAGAATGGGATGGCCAGGCAACTCGGTGGCCTCGGCGTAGCCGCTCAGGCGCTTGGCGAAACTGGTGCGATCAAGGCGCATCGGGGGCGTCCAGGTCCACGCTCAAGTCTGGCTCGGCCGGGTGCAAGACCTGTTCATGGAGTTGATCGAAGAGCTTGGCCATGATCTGGCTGATACGGGTTTCCACCGTGGCATCGATGCGGCTGTGTTCGGTCTCGACGCGGCAACCACCGGGCTGCAACGCCGCGTCCTCGACAATGCGCCAGGTTTCTTCATGGCGCTCGCGCAGGGCTTTGACCTGTTCGAAATCCTGGGGATTGATGTACAACCGCACATTGCCAACACCCAAGGGCAGCAGCTTGAGAGCTTCGCGCATCACGCTTTCGATTTGGCTGGAATCGAGCACCAGCTCGCGCTGGATCACCTGGCGAGCGATGTGCTCAACCAGGCCGACCATGGATTTTTCCAGTTGCGAATCCTGTTCGGCGATTGGGTCGAACAGGCTGCCCATCAAGCGTTCCAGGCTGGCCAGCTTGACGCTCAAGGCCTCTTCGGCTTCCTGGCGCACCTTGAGCGTGGTGCTGCGAAAACCGTCTTTTTCACCCGCTGCGAAACCTTCGTTGTAGGCCTCCTGACGGATGGCTTCCAATTCTTCAAGGGTCAGTGGCTGGACTTCATCCAGCGGCACTTCTTCCATTTGCGCAGGCGGTTCTTCGACCAGCTCTGGTTCCGGCACGGGCACATGCGGGTCGAAACTGGGCAACGACCAGATGTCGAACCCGCCGACATCCCGCGCGCGAATCAGATCGCTGGGCGTCTCATCTTTGTTCGACATGGGAAGCGCCTTAGATCATTTCTTCGCCGCCCTTCCCGCCGAGAACGATTTCTCCGGCTTCGGCCATACGGCGGGCAATGGTGAGGATTTCCTTCTGGGCGGTTTCCACGTCGCTGACGCGTACCGGGCCTTTGGCTTCCAGGTCGTCGCGCAACAGTTCGGACGCGCGCTTGGACATGTTCTTGAAGATCTTCTCTTTGACACCTTCGTCCGAGCCCTTGAGGGCCAGTACCAAAACGTCGGACGAGACCTCACGCAGCAACGCCTGGATGCCACGGTCGTCGACATCGGAGAGGTTGTTGAACACGAACATGAGGTCTTCGATCTGGCCGGACAGGGTGTCGTCGATCTCGCGGATCGAGTCCATCAACTGGCCTTCGACCGAGCTGTCGAGGAAGTTCATGATGTCGGCCGCGCGCTTGATGCCACCCAGGGTGGTACGCGAGGCATTCGAGTTGCCCGAGAACTGCTTCTCGAGAATCGTGTTGAGTTCTTTCAGCGCGGCCGGCTGCACGGTGTTCAGCGACGACACGCGCAGGATGATGTCCAGGCGCACTTTATGGTCGAAGTGGCCGAGCACTTCACCGGCCTGGTCCGGGTCGAGGTAGGCCACCACGATGGCCTGGATCTGCGGGTGCTCGTAGCGGATCACATCAGCCACGGCGCGCGGCTCCATCCATTTCAGGCTGTCGAGGCCACTGGTGTTGCCGCCGAGCAGGATGCGGTCGATCAGGCCGTTGGCCTTGTCTTCGCCCAGGGCCGAGGTGAGCATCTTGCGGATATAGCTGTCGGAACCGACGCCCAGGCTGGTCTGGTCGCCGACAATCTCGACGAACTCGCTCATCACCTGCTCGACTTGCTCACGGTGCACATTGCGCATCTGCGCCATGGCCACGCCCACGCGCTGAACCTCTTTGGGGCCCATGTGGCGCAGCACTTGTGCGGCGTCGGTCTCACCCAAGGACAGCAGCAGGACTGCGGCTTTATCGACTTTGGTGAGCTTGGCAACAGCGGCTCGATCATTCATCTGCGTTAATCCACTCTTTCACGACCTGAGCCACACGGCCCGGGTCTTCTGCTACCAGACTCTTGATTGCATTCAGCTGAGCGTCATAGCCTTCGCTCGGGCTTGGCAACAGAATACTTTGCGGGCCGCCCAGGCTGACGCGGTCGTTGGCCAGTTCGCCGTCCAGGCCGCCCATGCCACCCAACTCGACGTCGCTTCCTGCAAGAGCAAGCTGCTTCTTGCCGTGGCCGGTGATGTTGTTGAGCACCGGACGCAGTACGCCAAACACCAGCACCAGGATGAACAACACACCCAGCACTTGCTTGACGATGTCCCAGAACCACGGCTGCGTGTAGAACGCAGGGTCAGTGATGACTTCGCCACGCTCGACCGAGAACGGCATGTTGATCACGCTGACGCTGTCACCCCGGCTGGCGTCGAAACCAACGGCGTCCTGCACCAGGCGAGTGAAGCGCGCCAGTTCGTCGGCACTCCACGGCGCACGGGTAACAGCGCCGTCAGCGGCGTTGACCTTGACTTGGTCATCGACCACCACCGACACCGACAGGCGATTGATTTTGCCCTGCTGCTGCTTGGTGTGGCTGATGGAACGGTCGAGTTCGAAGTTCTTGGTCGACTGGTTACGCTTGTCCGCCGGGTATGGCGCGAGCATCGGCTGGCCGGTGGCCGGGTCCATGATCTGCTGACCGTTGGCGTCCAACAATGGCTGGCCAGGCTGGATCGCACCGGCGGTCGCAGCGGCGCCACCGGTGGTTTGCGGCGCCGAGGCAGGCGCCGGTGGCTGGTTGCTCAGGGCACCCGGCACACCTTGCGGGCCATTGCTGGCGGTGCGTTGTTCGCTGGTGGACTGCTCGCTGCGCAGGGCCGGCTGGTCCGGGTTGAACTGTTCAGAGGTCGATTCGACCGCGCTGAAGTCCACGTCGGCAGACACTTCAGCCTTGTAGCGGTCGTTGCCCAGCACCGGCTGCAAAATGTTATGCACGCGCTGGGTGAGCATGCTTTCCATGCGGCGGCTGTAGTCGAACTGCTTGCCGGCTTGGGTCAGCGCGGAATTTTCCGCCATGTCCGACAGCAGGTTGCCCTTCTGGTCGACCACGGTAATTTGCGATTTGCTCAATTCGGGAACGCTGGTGGCCACCAGATTGATGATCGCCAGAACCTGGCCAGGCTCCAGGGAGCGGCCGGAAAACAGTTCCACCAGCACCGAGGCGCTCGGCTTGCGTTCATCACGCACAAACACCGAACTCTTCGGAATCGCCAGGTGCACGCGGGCGCCTTTGACGTTATTGAGGCTTGAGATGGTGCGCGCCAGTTCGCCTTCCAGACCACGACGGTAGCGAGTGGCTTCCATGAACTGGCTGGTACCCAGGCCCTGGTCCTTGTCGAGGATTTCAAAACCGATATTGCTGTCGGACGGCGTCACGCCGGCGGCGGCCAGCTTCATGCGTGCACGGGCGACGTCGTCGGCCTTGACCAGCAAGGCGCCGGAGTTGGGTTCTACGGTGTAGGCGATGTCGGCGGCGGCCAGGGTTTCCATGATCTGCTTGGAATCCATGCCGGCCAGGCTGCCGTACAGCGGGCGGTAATCAGGTTGCTGCGACCACAGCACCACGGCAAAACCAATCGCCACGCTGGCAGCCAGGCCGACCATCAGGCCCACCTGACGCAACATGGTCATCTCGGAGAGGTTTTCCAGGAACGACAAACCAAACAGCGGCGGCTTGCCGTCTGTCTTGGCGGGTACGTTGTCCACGACTGCTTCTGCCATGACTTAAATCTCGTCCTTAAACCGGCATCTGCATGATGTCTTGATAAGCCTGAACCAGCTTGTTACGCACTTGGGTCAAGGCCTGGAAGGAAACACTGGCCTTTTGCGAGGCGACCATCACATCGGTGAGGTCCACGCCGCTTTTGCCGATTTCGAAGGCGGTCGCCAACTGGTTCGAGGCTTGCTGGGTATCACTGACTTTGTTGATTGCCTGACCGAGCATGTCGGCAAAACTGCTTTGGCCCAATTCCGGCGCTGGCGCGACGGATTTCGGTTGAGCCATGGCATCCATTTGCATGGAGCGCATATCCAACATCAACCGATTGAACTCAATACCCTGGCTCATGACCTTCTCTCTCCGACGACCCGCAATTTTTTGACACTACGCAGCGGTTACTAGAGTGGTAGCAACAAGGGTGCCAGATCCGTGGCGATTCGTAAGAAAAGGCGACAAACCCTGTCGGCCTAGTTGTAAGGCGCGGTTGTCAGGTCGCGAAAAGGTAGGCTTCCACATCCATCCCGGCATCGCGCATCTGCGCCAGCTTGTAGCGCAAGGTGCGCGGGCTGATGCCCAGGCGTTCGGCCGCTTCTTTGCGGCGGCCGCGCTCGGCACGCAGGGTGTCGATGATCATCTGGAATTCGCGGCGCCGCAGGTCATCACCCAACGCACCGCCGGACTCGGCTTCGGCAACCGCCACAGGCGACGGCGCAAGACTCGGCAAGGGTGCCGCGCCACTGCCCATGGCGAGGCAGAAGTCTTGGGGCTGGATCAAACCGCCCTGCTGCAAAATCAACGCACGCTGGATCGCGTTGTCCAGCTCCCGCACGTTGCCGGGCCATGGGTAGCTGATCAGGCAGGCCTGTGCTTCAGCCGACAGCCGTGCCTGGGCGTGCTTCATTTTTTTGACGTGGTTGTTCAGCAGGCGTTCGGCCAGCGGGATGATGTCCGCCGGGCGCTCACGCAATGGGCGCCAGGCCAGAGGAAAGACTGACAGCCGGTAAAACAAATCTTCCCTAAAGCGCCCGGCCGCCACTTCGCCCGCCAGGTCACGGTTGGTGGTGGCGACCACGCGGATATCCAGCTGAATCGGCTTGCGCGCACCGACGCGCTCTACTTCACGCTCCTGCAACACCCGCAGCAGCTTGGCTTGCAGACCCAGGGGCATTTCCGAGATTTCGTCGAGCAGGATGGTGCCGCCGTCGGCCTGTTCGAACTTGCCGGCCTGGGCCGCAATGGCGCCGGTGAACGAGCCCTTCTCGTGACCGAACAAGGTGGCTTCGAGCATGTTGTCGGGGATGGCCGCGCAGTTTATGGCGATGAAGGGTTGCTTGGCGCGACCGGACTGCTGGTGGATATAGCGTGCCAGCACCTCTTTACCGGTGCCGGACTCGCCGGATATCAGCACGGTTGAATCACTGCGCGCCACACGGGCGGCCAATTCCAGCAACTGTGCGCTGGCAGGTTCGAAGGCAATCGGGCCTTCGCCTTCGGCAGCCGAGACCACGCCCAGGGCATGCCGGGCGACCAGCTCGATCAGGGCTTTGGGTTCAAACGGTTTGACCAGGTAATCCGCCGCGCCCTGGCGCATGGCATCCACGGCCCGCTCCACGGCGCCATGGGCGGTCATCAACAACACTGGCAGTTGCGGCTGGCGCGCGCGCAGCAGGCCGAGCAACTGATGGCCGTCCATCCCGGGCATGTTCACGTCGCTGACCACCAAGCTGAAGGACTCCTGATCAACAGCCTCCAAGGCCTCCTCGGCAGAACCGACCGCCCGGTAGTCATGGCCCGCCAACAGCAGCGTGTCAGCCAATGCTTCACGCAGGGCGCGATCGTCTTCCACCAATAAAACCTTGATAGCCATAGTCCTTTTACTCCGCGCTTGCCGCGCTGGAAAACAGCGGCAAGGTCATCAATGCACACGTGCCACGCCCCAACCGGGAATGCAGTTGCAATTCTCCCTGATGGGCCCGTGCCACCGCCTTGACCACGGTCAGGCCGAGGCCAGTGCCGTTAGTCTTGGTGGTAAAAAAGGGTTCGCCCAGGCGTTGCAACACCACCGGGTCGATGCCACTGCCGCTGTCGCTGATACACAGCCGCAAGGTTTGCTCGCGGCTGTACAGGTGCACCTTGAGGCGTGCACCCGGGCCGCTGGCCTGGGTGGCGTTTTCGATCAGGTTGAGCAAAGCACCGACCAGCGTGTCGCGATTGCACAGCAACTCGCCGAGGTGGCTGTCGCACTGCCAGCGCACATTGGCATCATGGATATGGGTAGCCGCCGCCGATTGCAGCGACTGCAGCAACTCGGACGGCGTGATGCGGTCGGTCAGCGGTAGTTCGCCGCGGGCAAACACCAGCATGTCGCGTACCTGGTGCTCCAATTCGTGCAGGCGCTCCTTGAGGCGGCCGGCAAATCGTTGGTGGGTGGCGGCCGGCAGTTGCTCATCAGTCAAATGACTGGCGTAGATCAACGCCGCCGAGAGCGGCGTACGGATCTGATGCGCCAAAGAAGCGACCATCCGCCCCAACGACGACAAACGCTCATGGCGCGCCAGCTGGTCTTGCAGGTGACGGGTTTCAGTCAAGTCGTTGAGCAGCACCAACTGGCCGGGCTCGGCGTCCAGGGAGCGGGTGGCGATGGACAGGCGACGACCATCCTTGAGGGAGATTTCGTGACCGTCGTCCTCACGCGGTGCGAAGCATCGGGTGATGACGTGGCGCCACAGCTCACCTTCCAGCGGTTCGCCCAACAAGTCGCGCGCGGCCGGGTTGGCTTCGCGAACATGGCCCATTTCATCAATGACGATCACGCCACCGGGCAACAGGTCGAGGAGATTTTGCAGGCGGTTGGCCAGACGCTCTTTCTCGGCCAGCTCTTCCATGCGCTGAGCGCTCACCACCGCCAGCTCGCCTTTGAGCTCGGACACCCGGGCTTCCAGCAAGCTGTAGGAGTCAGTCAGTTGACTCGACATCTGGCTGAACTGCGAGAACGCCTGCTCAAGACCCTGCCGGGTAAGCGGCTCTGCGGACGGAACGAGCCCCGGGATAGCAGGGGCTGAAGAAAGTTGGGCGGCGTGGGGCATCATGCTCTCTCGCTTGGCTGACCGTCAGTTAAACGGAACGTTGCGAGGGCTGTAGCAATACCCGTGCCTAAAATAATAGGCTTATTTTTCAGTCACTTGAAAAACAGGCGTCAATCATCCGCCTGTTCATCACCTTCTCGACGGCTCATACCGTACTTGCGCATCTTCTCAACCAGGGTCGTGCGACGGATGCGCAGGCGCTCGGCGGCGCGCGCGACGATACCGTTGGCATCGTCCAGAGCCTGCTGGATCAGGCCCTGTTCCAGGCTACCGAGGTAGTCCTTCAGGTCCAGGCCTTCCGGCGGCAGCATGGCGGTGGAACCGAAGTCCGGCGTGTGGCCGTTAATGGCGACGCGCTCTTCGAGGTCGGTGCGCAGGCTGTCCACCAGTTGCTCGTCTTCGTCATCGACGTAGCGGAATTTCTTCGGTAACTCGACCACGCCGATCACGCCATAGGGGTGCATGATCGCCATGCGCTCCACCAGGTTGGCCAGCTCACGGACGTTGCCCGGCCAGCCGTGACGGCACAGCGACATGATCGCGGCGGAGTTGAAGCGGATCGAGCCGCGCTTTTCGTGCTCCATGCGCGAAATCAGTTCGTTCATCAGCAACGGGATGTCTTCTACGCGCTCACGCAGCGGAGCCATCTCGATTGGGAATACATTGAGGCGGTAGTACAAATCTTCGCGGAAGCTGCCGACCTCGATCATGCTTTCGAGGTTCTTGTGCGTAGCGGCGATGATGCGCACGTCGACGCTCTGGGTCTTGTTGCTGCCCACGCGCTCGAAGGTGCGCTCCTGCAGTACACGCAGCAGCTTGACCTGCATCGGCAGCGGCATGTCGCCGATTTCATCGAGGAACAACGTACCGCCATTGGCCAGCTCGAAACGCCCGGCACGGCTGGTGATTGCCCCGGTAAAGGCGCCTTTCTCGTGGCCGAACAATTCGCTTTCCAGCAGCTCTGCCGGGATCGCCCCGCAGTTGACCGGCACAAAGGGTCCGTCGCGGCGCTTGGAGTGATAGTGCAGGTTGCGCGCGACCACTTCCTTGCCAGTGCCCGACTCGCCGAGGATCAAAACACTGGCGTCGGTATCGGCCACTTGTTGCATCATCTGGCGCACGTGCTGGATCGCACGACTGGTGCCGACGAGGCTGCGGAACAGGTTGGGTTCGCGGTGACGGCCGCGCTCGCGGGCCTGGTCGTACATCTCGCGATAGACCTGGGCACGGTGCAGGGAGTCGAGCAATTTGCTGTAGCTGGGCGGCATTTCCAGGGTGGAAAGCACACGGCGGCGCTGGTCTTCCGGCAGATCCACGGAAGAAATATCACCCATTAGCAACACCGGAAGGAACTCATCCCAGGTCGACAGTGTCTTTAACAGGCCTAGAACTGCGCCAGGAGCGTTTACCGTCCCGATCAGCACACAAATGACTTCACGGCTCGATGACAACGAGCTGACCGCCTGCTGCCAATCATGGCTGCCGCAGGGCAAATTTTCTTCGCCAAGAAAATTCAAAATTACCGCTAAATCGCGGCGGCGGACGCTATCGTCATCAATCAGCAGAATTTTGGTTTCACGCCACATGCAATAGCAACTTCCCTAGTAAAACGCTCTGCCCCAGAGTGAGGGCAATCTAGACGCCTGTAAGACTTCTTACATTACTAGACGTCTGAAATCTGAAAACAGCACTAGTTAAGTCAAAAATGCTGGCACAGTCAAATATATGACGCGCCGTTCGGATTAACTGAGCCCATTCAGCCGAACAGATGGTAAACCTTTGACGCACTTTGCGCTCGATTGATCTGCGACATCTCTTCGAAAATCGCCTGGCGCTCGCCCGTCGTTACCTCAAGCAACTGCTGATATACCGCCAGCAGACTCTCCAGTTTTTCCCGCAGGGCGTCTTCGTCCACCGGCGCATTATTGAGCGCCTCATCGATCACCGCACGGCAACCCAAATCCAGTTCGCCGATAGCGTCCCAGTTACGTTTGGCCAATGCATCGACCAAGGCTTCGCGGGTCTCGTCAATCCGTTGCAGGGCGTGGCTCATGACATCATCCTCAGGCCCAGAGGCCTACAGCGTTGCAATACCGTCCCAGCCTTCCTTAAGCGTAATCATCAGGCCGGCTACTTCGTCGATCATGGCGACATCGCTTTTGCTGTTTGCTTCCAGCAAGCGCGTGGTCATGTAGGCATACAGGTTATCCAATTGCTGCAACGCGGCCGGATCATCGGTTTTTTCCGGGTTCAGGCCGTCACGCAAACCAATCAGGATGTCGATCGCCTTGCCCAGCAGCAGGCCTTTTTGCGCGATATCACCACGAGCCATGGCGCCCTTGGCCTGAGCCATGCGATCCAACGCGCCTTCCATCAGCATCTGGACCAGACGGTGTGGAGTGGCCTCGGAGACCTGGGCATGGGAATTGACCTTCTGATATTGGCGAAGGGCTCTCATGGGATTCATGTTTCTACCTCGTGACAGGCAACACTAAAAGAAAGGGTTCTGACTATTATGTCGACGGCGTCGCAAAAAACTTTAAGCCGGTGGTCTTGCGAAGGTCACGCCCGACAAAGTTAATCACCTCGCCGGGCGGCCTCATTGAGGATCAACTGGTCTTCGGACTATTCAGCGCGTTAAGCGTGGTCATGACGCTGGAACGTTGACTGGTGAGCTGGGCAACCAAGTTGTTCATCGTGGTATATTTGGCGGTCAGGCTCGTCTTCAATGCAGCCATGCGCGCAGTCAGGGTGTCCTGCTGGTTTTGCAGGTCCTTGATGTTTGCCGACAGTGTCGACGTACGCGTGGCGAGAACCCCGGTGCCACTGAGCGCATAGCTGTCGGTCGCGGACTTCATCCGAGCCAGCAGCCCCGTGTCACCGTTGAAAATGCCGCCAATGTCAGTGGGGTTGGTCGCGATCGCGGCACTGAACAACTTATCGTCAATGCTGAGCTTGCCGGTCTTCTGGTCAGTGTTCACACCAAACTGGGCCAGGGACTTCAACGCCCCCGTACCACCCAACGCGTTCAGCTCGCTACGTACGGCCGAGGACAGGGTACGTAGGGTAGCGTCGCCCGTCAGCGCAGCAGACGTCGTGGAACCATCGGCATTGGTGGTCACGGCGGTCTCAGTGTTCATCGCCGTCATCAAGGCGTTATAGGTGTCGACAAAGCCCTTGACCGAACTCTTGAGGGTGTCAGTGCTTCGCGCGATGGTAATGGTCGAACTCAGGCGCGTAACGGTGGAGCCTGCGGGCAGCGGATCTGTAGAACCGGCAGGCAGAGGCGACACAGCCGTCAACTTGATACTCACGCCACTGATCGCGTCACCCAAGGTGTTGCTCTTGGATTCCTGAGCGGTGCCGTCAATGGTGTACTGTGCATTCTTCGGCACGGTCACGACGGACGTTCCGGCTTCCAGGCCAGAGTTACCGCCAAGGGTAATGTCGGTACCGACGCCGGTATTGGTCGACGTCATGACCAAGCGGGAACCGGTGGCGTCAGTCAGGATGTTGGCACTCAAGCCTGCACTGCTGTATTGCGCGTTGATCGAGTCACGCACCTGCTGCAACGTCGCACCTGGCGGAACGCTCACACCATAGCTCTTGCCGGACTGGGAGATCTCCAGGGTGGTCGACGTAGTGCCGGTATTGACGACAGCCTTCGTCCCGGCTGCAAAAGTCTGGGTAGCGACCTTCGAGGCCGTCGCCAACTGATTGACCACCAGTTGGTAACTACCGGCGGAGGCACCGGCCCCCAGGGTGATGGCCGATACGTTGTTATCCGAGGTCGTGGCCGACAAACCGCCGATACTGGCGTCTTTGGCCATGTTGTCCATGGCGCCGCGGAACGCATCCAGTGCTGCTTGAATCTTGCCGATCGAGGACAGCTGAGCGGTCGACGTCTGCGTCTGCTTGTTGATCTGCGACTGCTTGGGTGCTTGTTCCGCGTTCACCAATGCCGTCACGATCGACTGGGTATCGATGTTCGTAACTGGGCCGCTAACCGTAATATCACCCATGACTGTTCTCCTGATCCGGGGCTGGCGCTTTCTTGACGTACGACGCCTCAAGCAGCTTCAGCAACAAAATTCATGCCAGCTCAGACTTTGGCGTCAAACAACACGCTGCTGGCGTCGTGAAGGCTTTGTGCGAGTTTCAACGCAGTTTCCGAAGGGATCTGCCGAATCACCTCGCCGCTGTCGGTCGCAATGACCTTGACTACCACCTGATGGGTGGTGTCATCAATGGAAAAATCCAGGTTGCGCTGGGCAGCCTGGACGAATTTGCGAATATCCGTGACCGCCTGTTCAAGGTCGGACGGCTTCGAGTCCTGCTTGGGTTCGACCGTGGCAACCGTAGGGTCTACCTTGGTTTTCTGCGGACCGGCACTTACTGGAGCAGGAGCACTTTGCGGCGCCGCTGCCGGATAAGACAGGTTCAACTTGACGCTCATGTCCATGTCCAATCTCCTCATCACGCAAAAGACAAAAGGGCACGTAAACGCGCCCTTCCGTCAGTCATCTACCCATTGCTATTACTGAAGCAGCTTCAGTACAGCGGATGGCAGTTGGTTGGCCTGAGACAGGATCGCAGTGGAAGCCTGTTGCAGGGTTTGTTGCTTGGTCAACTGAGCAGTTTCAGCAGCGTAGTCAACGTCCTGGATCTGACCGCGAGCGGCGCTGGAGTTGTCGGAGATGCTCTGCAGGTTGGCAACGGTGTTGTCGAAACGGTTTTGTACAGCACCGAGGCCGGCACGCTGGGAGTCGATGTCCGAGATCGCCTGGGTGATCACGTCGATCGCGTTTTGCGCGTTGGCAGCGGTAGTAACGTCGGTGTTGTTGACGGTGGTTTTGGTGGAGTTGGCAGCGGTAGCAGCACCGGCAGCGAACACACCGGCTACACCAGCGCCGTTCAGCGCGTAGCTGCTGGAGGAGTTCAGCGAAACAGCACCGGTAGCAACGATAGCGGTGGCGGCCAGTGCAGTAGCAGTACCGTAGGTACCGGTGCCGTCTTTGGTTGCAACCGAGATACCAGCAGCACCGCCGTCACCAGCGTTGAAGGTCAGGTTCTCACCGGTGTCAGACTTGACCGACAGAGCGTTGGTCGACGAATCGTAGTTAACGCTGATGCCCAGCTTGGCAGCGTTGGACGCCAGTTGGCTAGCCAGGTCGGAAGTGCTGGTCACGCCAGTGAACTGAACGGCTGCACCGCTGCCCACTTGCAGGGTGAAGTTAGCGTTCGGAGGAGTAGCAGCACCAATGGTAGCCGCGTTCACGGTGAACTGAGCTTCGGTGCTGGCGGTAGCAGCCAGGCCGCCGACGGCGCCGTTCATTTGAGCAGCGATCTGCTTGGCGGAAGCGCCAGCTGCCAGGGTAACGGTTGCAGACTGGCCACCACCGGTAACGGTGATCGCGCCACCAGCAATACCTGTTGCCGAAGGCGTCAGGGATTGGGTTTTCAGCTGCTGCGAACCAATGTTGTTGGCTGCAACGTTACCGATGCTCATGTCGATGGTCTGGTTGGCGTTGGCGCCGACCTGGAACGAAGTGGTACCGAAAGAACCGTCCAGCAGGTTCTTGCCACCGAAAGTAGTGGTGGTAGCGATACGGGTCAATTCAGCAGTCAGTGCTGCGTATTGAGCCTGGTTCGACTTACGGTCGTCAGCGCTTGGCGAGCCGTTGGCGGATTGCAGAGCCAGGGTACGCATGCTTTGCAGGATGTTGGTGGACTGCTGCATGGCGCCTTCAGCGGTCTGAGCAATCGAGCTGCCGTCGTTGGCGTTCTTGATTGCAACGCCCAGGCCGTTGATCTGGCTGGTCAGACGGTTGGAGATTTGCAGGCCGGCCGCATCGTCTTTGGCGCTGTTGATACGCAGGCCGGAGGACAGACGCTGCATGGAGGTTTGCAGGGCACCGGAAGCCTTGTTCAGGTTGTTCTGTACGGTCAACGAAGCAAGGTTAGTGTTTACTGTTAAAGTCATGACGAAATCCTCGTGGGTGGTGTACTGCGGCTTCCGGCCCTGGCAACCGCCGGGTGTGGCCTAGAGAACCTTCGTAATAGTTATCGTCGTGAATGCAAGTTGCTTGAGGACTTTTTTGATTTTTTTTACTAGCACGGGGCCACCCTTTGTAATTCAAGCGTTTACGATAGCTCAATGCCCAGCAAATGCTGGGTTTTTTGGCGCCAAATAAAAAACGCCCAGGCTTTTTCAAGCCTGGGCGTTTTTTGTGCAACCTATCAAGGCATCACGGGCGATAGAGAATCGCCGAACCCCACGACAGGCCCACACCAAACCCGCTGATGGCAACCCGCTTCCAGTCACCATCCATCATGTGCTTTTCCAGCAGCAGCGGAATGCTCGAAGACACCGTGTTGCCGGTCTCGACCATGTCCTTGATGAACTTCTCCACGGGCGCATCTTCGAAACGCCGCGCGACGGCGTCGACAATCGCCGCACTGCCCTGATGGATGCAGAACGCGTCAATTTCGTCAGCCTTAAGGTCAGACTCATTGAGCAGCTCGTGCAAATGCGCCGGCACCTTGAGCAACGCGAAGTTGAACACTTGGCGACCGTTCATGAAAAACACGCCGTCGCTGACCTTCAAGTGCGGCGCGCCGGAACCGTCGGTACCGAACTTCGACTTGCCCAGCAACCAGGGCGCGTCTTCACCCATCCAGGTGGCGGTGGCGGCATCGCCGAACAGCATGGTGGTGTTGCGGTCTTCCGGGTCCACGATCTTCGAATACGGGTCGGCGGTGATCAGCAGGCCATTTTTCAGGCCGGTGGCTTCCATGAAGCCCTTCATCGCATAGATGCCGTAGACATAGCCGGAGCAGCCCAGGGAGATATCGAACGCAGCTACGTGGGTCGGCAGGCCCAGCTTGTCCTGAACGATAGCAGCGGTGTGGGGCAAACCCTCTTCGTCGCCGTTTTGCGTCACGACGATCAGCGCGTCGATGGATTCGCGCTTCAAATCCGGGTTAGCCGCAAACAAGGCGTTGACCGCCTCGACACACAGATCAGAGGTTTCCTGCGCAGCATCCTTGCGCGGCAGGAACGCCGAACCGATCTTGCCGATGATGAAATCTTCATCCTTGGCGAATTTGGCGCCCTGGGCGTAGTTATCAACCCCGTCTGCCGGCACGTAACTGGCGATGCTTTTTATGCCAATCATTGTGGCTTCCCAATACTAAATAGCTGGATAACGCCCCTCGGGCTACGCCGGGAGCGCTGACAATAAAGGGGATAACCCCATAAAAATATCGCTGAAAGCCGCCGCGTAAAGACCCGAAGACGACTTATCCTTTTCACACGATACAGTGAAGATGCGCTTTATGACTCACAGGTCACTCAATTTTGTGCGCTTTGTGCAAAACCCTGCAACATTCCCGGCGGCAGAAACGACAACGGCCCACCCTGCTTCCAGGGTGGGCCGCTTGCGCTGCCGCCGATTACATCCGGCTGAACAGGCTCAACTGGGAAATCTTCACGAAGGCCAGTTGTGAGGCCTGCAGCATGGTCTGTTGCAACGTCAGGTCAATGGCAGCCTGGCCCATATCGACGTTGGCCAGCGATGACATGGTGGAGGTGTTGGCCAAGCCCAGGCTGGTGTTTTCCTGGCCCTGAATATCCAGCGCATTCTGGCGCGCACCAATCGAACCACGCACTTGGTCAATCTGCGCCGAAGCGTTCGTCAGGTTGCCGATGGTGGTGTTGATAACGTCCTTGAGGTTGTTCTTGGCGACCTGGTTGCCATCGGCCGGCGTTAGCAGCGCCTGGCGCAACTGGCTCAGGGTATCCAGGGCGTTCATGTTCTTGTTGCTGGTGGCGCCGATGGAAAACTGATCACCAGCCCCCGGCGTACCGCTCACATCGAACGTCACCCCGGCAGCGGTAATCGACGTCGCGCCTGCGGCCATGGTGCCCGAGGCAATCGACTTGCTGTTCGGCGTGTACGGCTGGGCATACACGTCGTAGGCACTGCCGCTGGTGAACTTGATCACCGCCCCCGAGTTGGGAAAGGTACTGGCGTAGCTCGCCTGATCCGTGACCCGGCCGCCGGTCAGTTGCGCCGTGGACGGATTACTGGCGGTACGCGAGCTGCTGAACGTATCCGGCTTGCTTTCCAGGGTGAACGCCTTGCCCGCCACCAATGCATCAGAAGGAGCACCCGATGCGACGTCCGGACCGAGGTTCAAGCTGATGTCAAACTTGACCCCGCGCAGGTTGACGCTGGCGGCGCCTTCCTTGGTGGAGTCAAACGTGCCGTTACCGGTGATCTCGGAGGTAACGTCGTTACCGTCCTTGTCGCTCACGCTGTATTGGGTACTGCTGGAGAAGGTCAACTTATAGGGCTGACCATCGGAAAAACTCTTGGTGTAAGCGGTGCCGGAGGTGATCAGGCCCGCCGAGATCGCAACCTTGCCGTCATTCACTGCAGGCGGCAACAAGGTAGCCTGGGTGCGACCGGTATTGGAGGAACTTTCCAGCAACGTCTTGCCGGTATCACCCGCAGAAATCGTCAGGTTGCTCGACACTTGCAGGCTCAGCGGCGTCTCATCACCCTGGTAGGTGTAGGTGCCATCGTTGTTACGGCTGTAGGGCGGCGTGTCGGTCTTGGTCCCGGAAAACATGTAGTTGCCGCTGGAGTCCTTGGTGTTGAGCAGGCCCAACACCTGGTCTTCAAGCGCACCTATCTGGCTGGCGATCGCCTTGCGATCATCATCGCTGAGCTTGAGGTTACCGGCCTGCAATGCCAGGCCCTGCGCGCTTTGCATGGTGGTGTTGATGCTCGCCAGGACACTTTCTTCGTTGGTCAGCGAGTTTTGCAAGGTCGTGATGTTGCCGTTGTATTGCCCCAGCATGTCTTTCTGCTGTTGCAACAGCAGCAATTGGGCGGCGGCAACCGGATCGTCCGCAGCGGTCTGCACACGCACACCGGAACTCGCCTGGTCCTGGGCCTTCACCACACCCGAATAGTTATCCTGATACTTGCTGGAGCTGGTGTCGAAATACTGCTGTGTAGAGATACGCATCGTTCCAGACTCCTTTAAAGGGCGTTAATCAGTGTGCTGAAGGTTTCTTGCGCAGCCTTGATGATCTGCGACGACGCGGTGTAGTACTGCTGGAACTTGATCATGTCGCCCGCCTCCTCATCCAGGTTGACCTGGGACACGGAGTTGCTGGCCGCCTTGTTCGCCGCCAGCAAGGCGCCGGTGGCGGTGCTGTCGGTGTTGGCCTGGGCCGCCTTGGAGCCCACCTGCGACACCAACCGGCTATTGGCACTGACCAGGCTGACGCCCGCGTTGCCATCCACCGCGCCGACCGTCGCCTTGGTCTGCAACCCCAGCAATTGCTGGGCGTTACGGCCATCGGAGGTCGCACCGCTGTTGAACGAAAAGGTCGTGCTGTCGCCATTGGCGGGCGCACCGGACACCGTGGTATCAAAGCTGAAGCTCTTGCCTGGGATCAACGTGCCAGTGGCATCGCGCATCGGCACATTGATGGTGACCTTGTTGCCCTGCCCCGGGATGATACTGCCGGTGCCGATCGCGTTGCCCTGGGCATCGTTGACCGTGTAGGACTGGGTGCCGTCCGCCGCAGGCTTGCCGAACACCATCTTCACCGGCATCGAGTTTTCGATCCCGGCACGCAATTGAGCAGTGGCGGCGCCGCCGTTGATATCGATCGGCACGGTTAATGTCGGTGACGTGAACGCGCCGGTGCCGGTGTTG
This sequence comes from Pseudomonas sp. O39, assembly GCF_045447295.1. Taxonomy (NCBI): domain Bacteria; kingdom Pseudomonadati; phylum Pseudomonadota; class Gammaproteobacteria; order Pseudomonadales; family Pseudomonadaceae; genus Pseudomonas; species Pseudomonas sp. O39. Next base: position 88,010 of record NZ_JBJGXV010000002.1, on the reverse strand, counting down.
GTTTTGCTGGCATTCCCCGCCAAGGGTGCAGCGAACGCAAGTTTGTTCGGGTCTTTGAGGTCGACACTAATGTTGCTCGCACCCGTGGCGGTCGGGCTGACCTTGAAGCTGTCACCGGCAGCGACCGGCCCCTTGCCATTCAAGGCCAGGGTGAAACCGTCAATCACCGGCGGCGGCGTGGTGGTGGTGTCGAACGAACCCATGGCTTTGCCATCGGAACGCACCACGTTGTACTGGTTGCCGCTGGTGAAGGTGACTTTGTAGTCGAAGGTCGACAGCTTGCTGCTGTCGGCAATCGTCACGTTCAGGTTGCCGGAGCCTGCGCTGTTACCCGAGGCGGCCTGGCTACGTTGAGCAATCGCTGCTGCACTGTTGATGTCGCTGAACAGCGAAGAGCCGAAATCACTGTTGAGGTCCAAACCCTGACCCAACTGGCTGTTGACGCTGTCCGCCGTGGCGATGGCGATGCGGCCCAGGTCGTTGATGGCCGGCATCAGCGCATCACTGCGGTAACGCAACAAGCCGCCAATGCTGCCACCGGAAACGACATTACCGATGTCCATCGGTGTGTCGCCCATATTCAGCTGGATGGTGTACTGGCTGTTGTCGGTCTTGCTGGGCACGGCTGAAATCGTGTTGGCGACATTACCCTCCACGAGCGACTGCCCCGTGCCGGTGGTGATGCTGACCTGGCCGTTCTTCTCGGTGGCCGTGACACCAATCAGTTCATTGAGCGAACGTACCGCCTCGTTACGCGCATCCAGCAGGTTGGCCGGCGCGCTGGTCGAGGAGCCCTGGGCCTGGGAAATCTGACCATTGAGCGACGCAATCGACGACGTCAGCTTGTTGACCTGATCGCTCATGGTGGTCAACTGGGCGTTGATGCCTTCTTTCTGCTGAGTCAATTGCGTGGAAATCGCGTTGAAGCGGTTGCTCAAGGTCTGGGCACTGGTCACCAGCAGTTGCCGGGCGGACACGTCGCTGGGCGTCGCCGCGGCGGTCTGCAGCGAGGCAAAAAATGCGCTGAGCACCGCAGACATGCCGGTGGATTTGTCCGACAAGGTCTTGTCGATCGCTGCGGCCTGGCCCGCGTAGGCAGTGGCATCGCTATTGAGCGCCGTGCTGCTCTGGTAGGCGGCGCCCAAAAAGTCGTTATAAATGCGGCGCACATCCGCCAGCGTCGTGCCGCTGCCGATAAACACGCCGCCATAGGGGTTGCTGGCATTGGCGTTCTGAGTGGTCTGCTGACGCGAGTATCCCGGGGTGTTGACGTTGGCAATGTTGTTACTCAAGACCGACAGCGATCCTTGAGCGGCGTTGAGCCCTGACATCCCGATACTGAGCAAACTCATGATTCAGACCTTATAAATGTGTGGTAGCGCCAGCGGCTGCGTAATTCTGGTAACTGTTCATCGTTTTGGCGATCTGCGAAATCTTGCTGGCGTAAGCCGGATCGGTTGCATAACCGGCTTTCTGCAACTCGCGTACAAACTGCTCCGGGTTGTCGGCTGATTTCACAACTTCTTTATAGCGATCATTGCTTTGCAGCAGTGTCACCAGGTCATGGAAGCTGTCCTGGTAAGAGTTATAGGAACGGAAATGCGCCGTCTCCTTGACCATCGCCCCATCGCGAAACTCACTGGTGATTGCGCGGGCCTGGGCACCCTGCCAACTCTGACCGGCCTTGATACCGAACAGGTTGTGGCTGCTGCTGCCGTCTTCGGCGCGCATCACCGACTTACCCCAACCGGTTTCCAGCGCGGCCTGGGCCACCAGGTACTTCGGATCGATACCGATACGCGCGGCGGCCGCCTTGGCCATCGGCAGCATGGTGGCGACGAATTCATCCTGCGAGCTGAAGGCCTTCTTCGCCGGTGCCAAGGGTGGCTGGGCAACGGCGCGACCATAAACCTGCATGCGCCCGCTCGGTACGGCAAAGCTGCGCGCCGCGCTGTTGATCACCGTATCGGCGGCGACACTGTTACGCAGTGGCGCGCTTGCCGGGGTGGTGGCAGCGGTAGCGTTTGGCACGATGCCAATGAGCAGGCGATCAGTCAGCTTGCTCGGCAAGGAGATACGGCGCTGGTTCATCAGCGCCACGTCGTTGGCATGGCTGTTGGTGCCTTCTGGGACCGCCACACGGAACGCCCACAGAGGCCGCTGCCCATTGGAGCGACCCAGCGGCCCATTCGCCTTGGTACCCGCCGCGATTTCCGTCGGCACATCCGCTTTCTTCAGCGGCTCGGCAGCCGCCGGGCCCTGCAAGGTAGCGGCCTGGGCGTCCACTGGCTTGTTCTTCTGCATCTGGCGCATCAGCACGTCGGCCAGGCCGATACCGCCGCCTTCGCGGGACATCGAGACCGCCAGTTGCTGGTCGTACATTTCCTGATATTGCTTGGCCGCCGGGGTGTTCAGCGGGTTGTCCTTGCCGAGGGCCTCGGTGGCCGAGCGCATGGACTTGAGCATTTCGCTCAAGAACAGCGACTCGAACTCCTGCGCCACTTTGCGCATGTTGCCGTCGCTGTTCTTGTCGGCACCGACCTTGAGCTGGTTAAGCCGGTTCAAGTCGGAGTAAGACCCCGAGTCCGCCGTGCTGCTGATCCCGCTCTTGCGCATGTCCATGGCGATGGCCTCAGATCACAATCAGGTCGGCTTGTAAGGCGCCGGCCTGTTTCAAAGCTTCGAGGATCGCCATCAAGTCGCCTGGGGCCGCGCCCACCTGGTTCACCGCACGGACAATCTCGTCCAGGGTAGTGCCGGGGCCGAACTTGAACATCGGCTTGGCTTCTTGCTGAGCATTAACCCGCGAGCGAGGTACCACCGCCGTCTGGCCATTGGACAACGGCCCAGGCTGGCTGACGATAGGGTCTTCGGTGATGGTGACAGTCAGGCTGCCATGGGTCACCGCTGCCGGCGACACTTTGACGTTCTGGCCGATAACGATAGTGCCGGTACGCGAATTGATGATGACCTTGGCCACCGCCTGGCCCGGGTCGACCTCAAGGTTTTCCAGGATCGACAGGTAATCGACACGCTGGCTTGGGTCCAACGGTGCCGTCACACGGATCGAGCCGCCATCGATGGCCTGAGCCACGCCAGGGCCGAGCATGTCGTTGATCTTGTCGACCACGCGCTTGGCGGTGGTGAAGTCAGAACGGTTGAGGTTCAACGTCAGGCTGTTGCCCTGGTTGAAACCGCTGGGCACGGTGCGTTCGACCATGGCGCCACCCGGAATCCGTCCGGCAGACGGCACGTTCACGGTAATTTTCGAGCCATCACGGCCTTCGGCATCAAAACCACCCACGACCAGGTTGCCCTGGGCGATGGCATAGACGTTACCGTCGATACCCTTGAGCGGCGTCATCAACAGCGTGCCGCCGCGCAGGCTTTTCGAGTTACCGATGGACGATACGGTGATGTCCACCACCTGGCCCGGCTTGGCGAACGCCGGCAAGTCAGCACTGATGGACACGGCCGCGACGTTTTTCAGCTGCACGTTGCCCGAACCCGCCGGCACCTTGATGCCGAACTGCGAGAGCATGTTGTTGAAGGTCTGCAGGGTGAACGGGGTTTGGGTGGTCTGGTCACCCGTGCCATTGAGCCCTACCACCAGGCCGTAACCGATCAACTGGTTGGAACGCACGCCGGAAATGCTGGCGATGTCTTTGAGGCGTTCGGCCTGGGCGACAGCGCTTAAGGAAAGCAGGAGTGCCGCCGCCATCAGCTGTTTGAATTTCAAAGTGGTCACCTAGAAAGGGAACAGCGGGCTAAGGAAGAAACGGTCGAACCAGCCCGGCTGACTGGCATCAGCAAACGAACCCGTACCCGAGTAGGTGATGCGTGCGTCGGCAATCCGCGTCGACGGCACAGTGTTGTCAGTGGCAATGTCATCGGCCCGCACCATCCCGGCAATACGCACCAACTCATCACCGGTATTGAGGGTCATCCACTTTTCGCCACGGATGGCGATGATGCCGTTGGGCAACACATCCGCGACGGTCACGGTGATCGAACCGGTGAGGCTGTTACCCTGCCCCGCCGCGCTCTTGCCATTGGTGGCGCGGTCGCCGCTGTAGCCGGCATTCAAGCTCAGATCACCACTGCCCAACGGGTTATTGGTATTGGGGACGCCACCAAACAACGAGGTCAAGCCAATGCTCGTCTTGCTGGTCTTGCCCACCTGCGAGTTGGCGTTTTTGCTGGCTTGGGTCTTCTCGTTCAAGGTGATGGTGATGATGTCACCGACCCGGAACGCCTTGCGATCGCTGTACAGGTTCTGTTCGAAACCGGCCTGGTAGATCGAGCCATTGTTGGCCGCCGCAGGCAAGGGCGTGCGCGGCAGCACCGGCGCGTAGTACGGGTCATTGGGTTTTGGCGTCGGGGCGACACAGCCCGCGAGCACGGCGATCCCACTCAATGCCAGAACAGAAACATAGCGATTCATGACCCTTACCTCACGGTGTTGCAGGCGCCGTCGAAGGCGCCCCATAGACTTGATTACAGATTCTGCGTTACGAACGAAAGCATCTGGTCGGCGGTGGAAATCACCTTGGAGTTCATCTCGTAGGCGCGCTGAGTGGTGATCATGTTGACCATCTCCTCAACCGTGCTGACGTTGGACGTTTCCAGGGTGCTTTGCAGGGTGGTGCCGAAACCGTTCAGGCCAGGGGTGCCGATTTGCGGCGCGCCACTGGAAGCGGTCTCCAGGAACAGGTTGTTACCAATGGCTTGCAGGCCGGCCGGGTTGATGAAGTCGGCGGTTTGCAGGTTGCCGATCACTTGCGAAGCCGGGTTGCCGGCAACGGTGATGGACACGGTGCCGTCGTTACCAACGGTGAAGGTCTGGGCGTTGGCGGGTACGACGATCGCCGGTTCCAAGGCAAAGCCGTTGGAGGTAACGACCTGGCCATTGGCGTCCAGGTGGAACGTGCCGTCACGGGTGTAGGTGGTGGTGCCGTCCGGTTGCAGGATCTGGAAAAAACCTTTGCCGTTGATGGCCATGTCCAGCGGCTGTCCGGTTTGCTGCAGGTTACCCGCGGTGAAGTTCTTCTGGGTGCCGACGATTTGCACACCGGTACCGAGTTGCAGGCCCGACGGCAGTTCGCTGTCCTGGGTCGACTGGGCACCTGGCTGGCGCTTGATCTGATAGAGCAAGTCCTGGAACTCGGCGCGGTCACGTTTGAAGCCCGTGGTCGACACGTTCGCCAAGTTGTTGGAAATGGTGGTCAGGTTAGTGTCCTGGGCGGACAAACCTGTTTTGGCAACCCATAGAGCCGGAAGCATGCTGTTCTCCTTCGTGCGCCTGTTTGTTGGCGCTGCGCTGCAAAATTAGTGTTCCGTCAGAAACGGCTATCAGCTCATCGCCAATACGCGGGTCATGGCCTGGTCGTCTTCTTTAGCGCTGTTCATCATTTTGATGTGCAGCTCGAACTGCTTGGAAAGCGACAGCACTGCGGTCATTTCTTCAACGGCATTGACGTTGCTCGCCTGCAGGAAGCCCGAGGTCAACTTCACGTTCGCGTCGGCCTGGGCTGGCTGGCCATCCTTGGTGTGGATGGTGCCGTCCAGACCTTTGGTCATGTTCTTGAGGTCAGGCTGGACCAGCTTGATGCGGTCCACTTCAGCCATCACCCGCGGGCCTTCGCCCATGGCGCGGATGCTGATGGTGCCGTCGGCACCCACTTCGATTTTCTGCTGGGGCGGCACGGCAATCGGGCCACCGTTGCCCATGATCGGCATGCCGTTGCCGGCGCGCAGCACGCCCAACGCGTCGACGTTCATGCTGGCGCTGCGCACGTAGGCTTCGCTGCCATCCGGCGTTTGCACGGCCATCCAGCCATTGCCGTTGACGGCCACATCAAGGTCACGACCGGTTTCGATCATGGCGCCCGGGGAAAAATCGGTGGCTGGTCGTTCGGTCATGGCAAACGCCCGCGCCGGAAAGCTGTCACCAAACACCGGCATCGAACGCGCCTGCTCCAGGTCACGCTGGAAACCGTTGGTGGAAATGTTCGCCAGATTGTTGGCATGGGCCTTCTGCGCCAGTGCATTCTGGCTGGCGCCGGTCATTGCCACATAAAGGTACTTGTCCACGCTCTATCCTCTCTCTGACGGACGCTTGCCGCCCACCGCTGTACTGATAAGGCTTAAGCAATTTGCGAACCAACTTTTTAAAAGAGGGAAAAGTCCAGACAGCGCGGGGGTTTGCGGGGAGGTGTGAGGATTTCAAGGCTGGGAGAGAGTCGAAAAAACGGCGGACTACTGCCGCCTGCGGCAAGCACAGGTCTTGAAGATGACAAATAACAAATGTGGGAGCTGGCTTGCCTGCGATGGCGGAGGGTAAGTTGGCTTATGTGTCACTGATACACCGCCATCGCAGGCAAGCCAGCTCCCACAGTTTTAAACCGTGTTTAGCCTGGTGCCTTATTTATCGCTCTTAAGAATTTCGTAATCGCGCAACTTATTGGCGATGGTGGTGTGCGACACGCCCAGTCGCTTGCCTAATTGACGACTGCTCGGGTGCTCGGCATACAAGGCTTCCAGAACCGCCTTTTCGAAACGCCCGACGATGTTTTCCAACCCGCCCTCCAACGAAAAATCGCCAAGCGGCTGACGCACCCTGTAATCCGGCAAGCGAATATGCTCAGCCTTGACGGTGCCGCCCTCGCATAACGACACTGCCTGAAACAGCACGTTTTCCAACTGCCGCACATTACCCGGCCAATGGTAATGACTGAGCCGATCCATTGCCGCCGGTGCCAACCTGGGCAGTGGGCAGCCAATCTGCCGACTGGCTTGATCAAGAAAATGCTCAACCAAAGGCGCCAACCCATCCAGGCATTCACGCAAGGGCGGGATGTGCAACGACAGCACGTTAAGGCGGTGATACAGGTCTTGGCGAAACTCGCCCCGGGCGCACAGCTCCGACAAATCGACCTGGGTGGCGCAGATCACCCGCACATCCAGATACACCTCCTCATCACTGCCCACCCGGCGAAAGCAACCGTCCTGCAGAAAACGCAGCAACTTCACCTGCAACCGCGCGCTCATTTCTCCCACACCATCGAGAAACAACGTACCGCCCGCCGTCAGTTCCAGCAGCCCGAGCTTGCCTTCCGCGCGCGCGCCTTCAAAGGCACCCGGGCCATAACCAAACAGCTCGGTCTCAGCCATCGACTCTGGCAGCCCGGCGCAGTTAAGCGCCATCAATGGCGATTGCCCGCGCGGGCTGGCCAGGTGACAGGCACGCGCCAGTAACTCTTTGCCGGTGCCGGTTTCGCCTTCTATTAATAGAGGCGCATCCAGGGGCGCCATGCGCCGTGCTTCACGAACCACCGCCGCCATGACCTTGGAGCTCTGGAAAATACTATCGAAACCGCGAAGCTCCTGCTTGCGCACATTGTAGATACGCTCACCGACGCGGTCGGCGCGGTGCAGGGTCAGCACTGCGCCGGCCATGGCTTCGCTGTCATCGTGCTCGGAGGATTGCAGCGGCGCGATGTCCGCCAGGAATACGTCACCCTTGACCTTGACCCGCAAGCCATTGATCCGCGACTTGCTCGCGCGCACCAGCTCCGGCAGATCGAAGTCCTCGGCATAACGCGACAACGGAATCCCCGGCACCTCGTCGACCCGCACCCCAAGCAACTGCGCCGCCGCACGGTTGGCGGCGACGATGGAGCCGCCCATGTCGATGGAGAGCACCGGAAACTCCAGCGCACCGAGCAACGCATTGAGCTCCATATGCCGACGCTCGCTGGGCATCAGCCCTACTCGCTTGACGCCAAACACCCCGGCAATCGCCTCGAATTTCGGGCGCAATGCCTGGAACTGCATGTTCACCAGATTGGGGCAAAACAGGTAAATCGCGTTGCCATGCTCACCGCCAACTTCGCCTTTGGCGACGTTGACGCCGTACTCCACCAACAGGTTGAGGATGTCCCGCAGGATGCCGATGCGGTTCTGGCAGTGCACTTTGATACGCATGAAAAGGCCCGAAAGGTGGGAAGGCGCCGCGTCTTTTTGCCGCTGGGCGCAGATAGTCGTCAAGATTATGTGACAGAGCGCGCGCTTTTCACAGCCCAAGACACAGAAGAACCGGGTGATCGTAACGAATACTTTACGAAAATCGGTAACTTTTCCTACGCGACCAAGTCAGGGCTGGATGGAATCCGCCGCCTTCCGCGTTATCAATAGGCCATACGCCGAACATAACAAGAACGAATGCCTAGCAGGAGAGCCGTATGAAGCAGACGCAATACGTGGCCCGCGAGCCCGATGCGCAAGGTTTTATCCACTACCCGCCGGAAGAACACGCGGTGTGGAACACCCTGATTACTCGTCAGCTGAAAGTCATCGAAGGTCGCGCCTGCCAGGAATACCTGGACGGCATCGACAAGCTCGGCCTGCCCCTGGACCGCATTCCGCAACTGGGTGAAATCAACAAAGTGCTGGCCGAGACCACCGGCTGGCAAGTCGCCCGCGTGCCGGCGCTGATCCCCTTCCAGACCTTCTTCGAATTGCTCGCCAGCAAACAGTTTCCCGTGGCGACCTTTATTCGTACCCGTGAAGAACTGGACTACCTGCAAGAGCCGGACATTTTCCACGAGATCTTCGGCCACTGCCCGCTGCTGACCAACCCCTGGTTTGCCGAATTCACCCACACCTACGGCAAGCTCGGCCTGGCAGCGACCAAGGAGCAACGGGTGTACCTGGCGCGCCTGTACTGGATGACCATCGAGTTTGGCCTGGTGGATACGCCACAAGGTCGGCGCATCTACGGTGGCGGCATTTTGTCGTCGCCCAAGGAGAGCGTGTATTGCCTGTCGGATGAGCCGGAGCATCAAGCCTTCGACCCGCTGGAAGCCATGCGCACGCCGTATCGTATCGACATCCTGCAACCGCTGTACTTCGTACTGCCCGAGCTCAAGCGCCTGTTCGAAGTGGCGCAGGAAGACATCATGGGCATGGTCGAGCGCGGGATGCAGTTGGGTCTTCACGCGCCCAAATTCCCACCCAAACCCAAAGCGGCTTGAGCCTTACGTTTTGACGCCAGGTGAGTCTGTTCCCTGGCCCCGCGTTGCTTTAGGGTGACGCTACTGACGACCGTTTTTCAAACACTCGAATTCAGGACACACACATGACCACCTTGAACCAAGCCCACTGCGAAGCCTGCCGCGCCGACGCCCCGCAAGTCAGCGACGAAGAGCTGCCGGTACTGATCAAGCAGATTCCCGACTGGAACATCGAAGTCCGCGACGGCGTGATGCAGCTGGAAAAAGTTTTCCTGTTCAAGAATTTCAAATTCGCCCTGGCCTTTACCAACGCCATGGGTGAAATCTCCGAAGCCGAAGGCCACCACTCAGGCTTGCTCACCGAGTGGGGCAAAGTCACCGTGACCTGGTGGAGCCACTCGATCAAGGGCCTGCACCGCAACGACTTCATCATGGCCGCGCGCACCGACGAAGTGGCCAAGGACGCCGAGGGCCGCAAGTAATGCATTTCGATGCCATTGGCCGCGTGCCCGGCGACCCGATCCTCGGGCTGATGGACCTGTATGCCCAGGACAGCAACCCGAACAAGTTCGACCTGGGCGTGGGTGTCTACAAGGACGACCAGGGCCTGACCCCGATTCCGCACTCGGTGAAACTCGCCGAACAGCGCCTGGTGGACACTCAAACCACCAAAACCTACATCGGCGGGCACGGCGACGCAGCTTTCGGCACGTTGATCAGCGAACTGGTGCTCGGCGCCGATTCAACGTTGATCCGCGAACGCCGTGCCGGCGCGACCCAGACCCCAGGAGGCACCGGCGCCCTGCGCCTGAGTGCCGACTTTATCGCCCACAGCCTGCCCGGCCGTGGTGTATGGCTGAGCAACCCGACCTGGCCGATCCACGAAACCATCTTCGCCAAGGCCGGCCTCAAGGTCAGCCATTACCCGTACGTGGACGCTGACAATCGCCTGGACGTGGCGGCGATGCTGGCGACACTCTCCACGGTACCGAAGGGCGACGTGGTGTTGCTGCATGCGTGCTGCCACAACCCGACCGGTTTCGACCTGTCCCGGGATGACTGGCGCCAAGTGCTGCAAATCGTACGCGAGCGCCAACTGCTGCCATTGATTGACTTTGCCTACCAGGGCTTCGGCGACGGTCTGGAGCAGGACGCTTGGGCGGTACGGTTGCTGGCAGCCGAGCTGCCGGAAGTGCTGATCACCAGTTCCTGCTCGAAGAACTTCGGCCTGTATAGCGACCGTGTCGGTGCGTTGATCGTGTGTGCGGCGGATGCCGAAAAGCTCACGGATGTGCGCAGCCAATTGGCCAATATCGCGCGTAATTTGTGGTCGACACCGCCGGATCATGGCGCCGCAGTGGTCGCGACCATCCTCGGTGATGCCGCGCTTAAGCAGGTGTGGAGCGACGAAGTCGAAGCCATGCGTTCGCGGATCGCACAGTTGCGCTCCGGGTTGGTGGAGGCGCTGGCGCCACACGGGCTGTCCGAACGGTTTGCGCATATTGGTGCACAGCGCGGGATGTTTTCCTACACAGGCTTGAGTGCCGAGCAGGTGAAGCAACTGCGGGAGAAGCACAGCGTGTACATGGTCAGTTCGGGACGGGCTAACGTCGCAGGTATTGATGCGACACGCTTGAGCCTGCTCGCCCAAGCCATCGCCGACGTATCCAACTGAAGCAGCCGGAAGTAAAGGCAGGAGCGGGCTTGCTCGCGAATGCGGTAGATCAGTCGCCAGATGCATTGACTGACACACTGCATTCGCGAGCAAGCCCGCTCCCACATTTGGATCGCGCCCGGCTTTAGCCCGCGACCATTTCCGCTTTTAGCTGTGCCTCTTTTGCCTGCGCATCCGCCAACCGATACAACTCGATATGCCCATCCCAGTGCTCGATCAACGCCGTGCACGACTCCACCCAATCCCCGCAGTTGAGGTAATCCACCTCACCGACCTTGCGAATCTCCGCATGGTGGATATGCCCACAGACCACGCCATGCAGCTCACGCTTGGTCACTTCGTGGGCGATCGCCTCTTCGAAATCACTGATAAAGCTCACCGCCGTTTTGACCTTGTGCTTGAGGTACGCCGACAGCGACCAGTAGCCATAGCCATACCGCGCACGCCAGTGATTGAGCCAGCGGTTCAGCGTCAGCGTGAACTCGTAAGCCGAATCCCCGAGAAACGCCAACCAGCGATGGTAACGGGTGATCACATCGAATTGGTCGCCGTGAATCACCAGCAGGTGGCGGCCATCAGCGGTGACGTGCACAGCCTCGTCCACCAACTGGATATTGCCCAGGATCAGCTTGGAATAACGCCGTAGAAATTCGTCATGGTTGCCGGTGACGTAGATCACCTCGGTGCCGCGCTTGGCCATGGTCAGCAGCCGGCGGATCACGTTGGTGTGGGCCTGGGGCCAATACATGCCGCCACGCATCTTCCAGCCATCGATGATGTCGCCGACCAGGTACACCTTGTCGGCGTGATAGCCCTTGAGGAACTGTGACAAGTGCTCGGCCTGGCAATCCCGGGTGCCCAGGTGCACGTCGGAAATCCACAGGGTACGCACCCGTTGCTTACGGCTGGGCTTGACGAACTCGGCACTGGTCATGGGCATCCCTCGACGGTGTTTTCGCGAGCTTGCACCCTTGCGATTAATAGACCATGACAGGCGTGCGTCAGTCTGATGACAGCGTTTGCTGGCCGCAAAGCGTTGTAGACTGGCGCCATGCTGCCCAGGAGACCGCGATGAGACCGACCCTCACGCTGCGCCACTACATCGAAGCCCCCCTCGCCCACAGCCATGATCATGCGCAGTTGGTGTTCGGCCTGTCCGGGCACCTGGACCTGGAAGTCGACGGCCATGGCAGCCAGGTGCACGAAAGCAGCGTGATGGTGCTGCCCTTCTCCGCCCACCATACCTGCGGCAGTCGCGATGGCAGCCGCTGCCTGGTGCTGGATGTGCCCACCGAACACTGGGTGGTGCAATCCTTGGGAGACCATGCCGACGCGAGCCGCCGCCTGCTCAATCAACCGGCGCGCCTGGCCCTGGACTCCCGGCAAAGCCAGTTGGTGCAATGGCTGGCGCACAGTCCGGTGGATGATCCGCTGATCGTGCAGCAAGGCGCAGTGTTGTTACTGGCCAGCCTCAATCACCCGCTGGCCCGCCCGATGCAGGGCAAGCGCCTGCCCTATGCGGCATTCAACGCGCACATCGAGCGGCACGCCGCGCGCCCGCTGCAGGTGGCCGACCTGGCACGGATTGCCGAGCTTTCAGTGGCGCGCCTGCATGCACGCTTTATGGCGGAGTGCGGACAAACGCCGATGGACTATCTACGCAGCCGTCGCTTGCACATGGCGCTCGGGCTTCTACGTGAGACACCCCTGGTCATTGGCGACATCGCCGAACGCGTCGGCTATGCCTCGCAAAGTGCATTCTCTGCCGCCATGCTGCGCGAATTCGGCGCCTCACCCGGCGCGTTGCGGCGGGCGGCCTGACAAGAGCCTTGCGTTAATCACCACGAGAGTCGCGACAGACACCGACGCCCTCGACCCTCTAGACTGCGATGCTGACACTCCGTTGTTTCAAGGATCGCAATGACTCCCCGTTCAGCCCTCGGCGCCCTGCATATCGGCGCATTGATGTTTGGCCTTACCGGCGTATTCGGCAAGCTGGCGGCCGCCTCGCCCGCCATCATTGTGTTTGGCCGCGCCGCGTTTGCCGTGCTCGCCCTGGCGGTGTTTGCCCGATTCGCCAGCAATACCACCTGGAAAAAACTGCAGATGCGCGACTGGCGTCGGCTGCTGGTCAGCGGCGTGTTGCTGGCGGCGCACTGGGTGACCTTCTTTATTGCAGTCAAAGTCGCCGGGGTCGCCGTCGCCACGCTCGGCTTTACCGCATTCCCGGCCTTTACCGTGATTCTCGAAGGGCTGATCTTCCGTGAGCGCATTCGCGCCAATGAAATCCTGCTGGTGGTACTGGTCAGCATCGGCCTGGTGTTGGTGACTCCAGACTTCAACCTTGCCAGTGCCGCAACCGGCGGCTTGCTGTGGGGCATCGCCTCAGGGCTGCTGTTTTCACTGCTGTCGCTGAACAATCGCGCCAGTTCTGGGCGCATCCCGGCGGTGCAGGCAGCGCTGTGCCAGAACGTCGTGGTTGCGGCCTGCCTGTTGCCCGTGGCAGCGCCGGGGCTGGCGGATGTGCGGGCCTTGGACTGGTTGTGGATCGGGCTGCTCGGGGTTTTCTGTACGGGCCTGGCCCACAGCCTGTTTGTCGCCAGCCTCGCGGTGATCAAGGCACGCACGGCGTCGGTGGTGTTTGCCATGGAGCCGGTCTACGGCATCACTGCGGCGTGGCTGCTGTTTGCCGAAACCCCGACGTTGCGCATGATGCTGGGGGGCGCACTGATCATCGTCGCCATCGTGCTTTCGGGGCTGATGGGCAGTGCCAGCCAGGCCAAACAGCCCGCTGCAACGGCATGACCTTCAGGCGTTACGATCGTTGTGACCCAAATCCCGCTGCGGGTCGATCTGATCGCGCACGCGCTGTTTAAGCACTTTGACTTCAGGGAAGCCACCGTCCGCCTTGCGCTCCCAGATCTGCACGCCGTCACAGGTGATACGAAACGCGCCACCGGTGGCCGGTTCCAGCGTCACACGCCCCAGGTCGTCGCAGAACGTGCTCAACAACTCCTGGGCCAGCCATGCGGCGCGCAGCAGCCACTGGCACTGGGTGCAATACGTAATGACGATCTCGGGTTTGCTTGCAGACATAATTTGAGAGGTTCCTGGCGTAACGGGCTCGGAGGATCGAGTGGCTATAATACCGGCCTTTATCGCCCAGCCCGAGATACATGATGCGCCGCCTGTTGTCCTGCCTTTTCCTGTGCCTGCTCCCGCTCCTTGCCGACGCCGTTGAAACACCACGCCCCAAAATCGGCCTGGTATTGTCCGGCGGCGCCGCCCGTGGCCTGGCGCATATTGGTGTGCTCAAGGCCCTGGAAGAGCAAGGTATTCAGATCGATGCCATTGCCGGCACCAGCATGGGCGCGGTGATTGGCGGTTTGTACGCCTCGGGCTACAAAATAGATGAGCTGGAAAAGCTCGCGCTGAATATCGATTGGCAGCAGGCGCTGTCCGATGCGCCACCGCGGGAGGATGTACCGTTTCGACGCAAACAGGATGACCGGGATTTCCTGGTCAAACAAAAACTCAGTTTCCGCGACGACGGCAGTCTGGGCCTGCCGCTCGGCGTGATACAGGGCCAGAACCTGGCCCTGCTGCTGGAAAGTATGTTCGCTCACGCCAGCAACACGCGTAATTTCGACAAGCTGCCGATCCCGTTCCGCGCAGTGGCCACCGACATCACCACCGGCGAAAAAGTGGTGTTCAACAAAGGCCACCTGCCCCAGGTGATCCGCGCCAGCATGTCGATCCCCGCCGTGTTCGCCCCGGTGGAACTGGACGGACGGCTGCTGGTGGACGGCGGCATGACCGACAACATTCCGCTGGATGTGGCCCGGGAGATGGGCGTCGACATCGCTATCGTGGTGGATATCGGTACGCCGCTGCGTTCACGTAAACAACTGGCGACAGTGGTGGACGTGCTCAACCAGTCCATCACCCTGATGACCCGACGCAATTCCGAGGAGCAACTCAAGGCCTTGCATCCGAAGGACGTGCTGATCCAGCCGCCCCTGGCTGCCTATGGCGTTACGGACTTTGGCCGCGCCAAGGACATGATCGACGCCGGCTACCGCGCCACCCGCGCGCTCGATGTACGCCTGGCACATCTGCGCCCCGCAGAGCCGGTCGACCCGCAACTGGTGGAGGCACGCACCCCTGGCGAACGCACGCCGATAATCACCGCGATCAAAGTGGAGAACGACTCGAAAGTCAGCGATGACGTGATCCGCTATTACATCCGCCAAACCCTGGGCGAGCCGCTGAACCTGGACCGCCTGCAAACCGATATGGGCACGTTGTACGGCCTGGATTACTTCGAGCAGGTGCAATACCGCGTGGTGAAAAAGGGCCCGGACAACACCCTGGTCATCAGCGCACGCGGCAAACGCAGCGGCACCGATTATCTGCGCCTGGGCCTCAACCTGTCGGATGACATGCGCGGCGACAGCGCCTACAACCTCGGCGCCAGTTACCGCATGAACGGCATCAACCGTCTCGGCGCTGAATGGCTGACACGGGTACAGATTGGCGATCGTCAGGAACTGTACAGCGAGTTCTACCAACCGCTGGATGTGGGCTCACGTTACTTCGTCGCGCCCTATATCAGTGCTCAGGCGCAGAACGTTGATCTGGTTCTGGACAGCGACCCCATCGCCGAATACCGCCTGGAGCGCTACGGTTTTGGCCTGAATGTGGGGCGACAGATTGGCAACAGCGGCGAAATTCGCTTCGGCGTCGGCGAAGCCTGGGGCAAGGCGGATGTGCGCATTGGCGAGCGCGACCTGCCAAGCGTGAGCTTCAGCGAGGGTTTCTATGAGCTGAAATACTCCTTCGACTCGCTGGACAACGTGTACTTCCCCCACACTGGCGAAGACATCGGCCTGGCCTTCCGCGAGTTCGCACCTGGCCTGGGCTCGGACCAACGCTACCGCCAGTGGGAGTTCAAGCTGGACAAGGCCATGAGCCACGGCCCGGACACGCTGATACTGGGCGGTCGCTACGGGCGCACGCTGGATAAATCCGACGTGGTAATTTCCAGCTTCCTGCTCGGCGGTGCACGGCAATTATCGGGCTTTCGCGAAGACTCGATCTCGGGGCAGAACATCGCGCTGATGCGTGCGGTGTACTACCGCCGCCTGACACCGCGCTCGTACCTACCACTGGATTTCCCGCTGTACCTCGGAGCCTCGTTGGAACGCGGCCGCGCGTGGAACAACGACAATCAGTTCGACAGTGGGTATATCAATGCCGCGAGTATATTCCTCGGGTTTGATACGCCGCTGGGGCCGCTGAATTTCAGCTATGGGTTCAATGATGATAAGCAGCAGGCGGTGTACCTGAACCTGGGCCAGACCTTCTAACGCTCAACACACATCAAATGTGCGAAGAGCTCGTGTGGTGAGCGGGCTTGCCCCGCTCGCCACAACAACCCTGCCCGACATTAGTCAGGCGCTACCTCAGGGCTTTTCCAGATTCGCCAAAATATGCCCGTGCACACGCATGCACACGCGCAAATCCTCTTCATCCACGCCCACAAACAACTCGTGGCGCAAGGCCGTGGCAATGGTTTCAATCTGCTCGATCAAGGGGCGGGCGGTGTCGCACAGCAGAATGCGCTTGGCTCGCCGGTCTTCCAGCACGGCTTGGCGTTGCACCAGGCCTTGGCCTTCCAGGCTGTCGAGCAGGCGTGCGAGGGTCGGGCCTTCTACCCCGACACTTTGTGCCAATTCG
Organism: Pseudomonas sp. O39; assembly: GCF_045447295.1. Lineage (NCBI taxonomy): Bacteria > Pseudomonadati > Pseudomonadota > Gammaproteobacteria > Pseudomonadales > Pseudomonadaceae > Pseudomonas > Pseudomonas sp. O39. The sequence goes on along the minus strand of NZ_JBJGXV010000002.1, from coordinate 71,582 downwards.
CGTTGGGTGGGTGCTTCCTCGAAACGGGCCAGGTGCAACAGCACCAGCCAACGCGCCTGGGACAAACCCAGGCCCGCCAAACGGCGGTCCAGCTCGGCGCGCCAACCTCGGGACATTTGCGCCAACTGCATGCCAAAGCGGTGTTGATCGGTTAAAGGCATAAAAAACTCGTGGGTTAGACTGAAAATAAAGTGTGGCTAATTATTAGTCAGCTAAGCATGAGCCATGCCATGAGGCAAGAGTTGCTATGTTCTGATTCGTTACATTGTCGTAATTGGCACATTAAATTTCGAATTCCGACTGTAAAGCGGCACGCACGCAATACAAAACACCTTCCGGAACACGCCCGGTAAACAGCGGCGCGATCTCCGCAACAGGTGGCAATTCGCCTTCTCCGTCGAGGAAGGCGTCCTGGATTTCACCGAGCAGATCTTCCGGCAAATCAAGGGCCTGCTCCAGCGACAACTGCTGCTTGCCAATGGATTCAGCCAGCAAGGTGTAGACGTTTTTTTCCGAGCATTGCAGTTGGCCGGCGATCTGGATCGGAGTCATGCCGGCACGCGCCAGGCTGATCAGTTCGTGGCGAATGTCGGCGACTTCCTTCGGCGCTTCGGCCTGGCCGCCGAGCACTTCAAGGAAGGCCTGCCCGTAGCGTTCCAGTTTGCGTGCACCCACGCCACTGACCCTGCCCATTTCTGCCAGGGTGGTCGGCTGTTCGCGCAGCATCTCCAGCAAGGTGGAGTCGGGGAAAATAACGTAAGGCGGCACACTGTGCTCTTGCGCCAGTTTGCGCCGCAGGGTGCGCAAGGCTTCCCACTGCTCGCGTTCTTCGCCACGCACCAACTGGCTGGCCTGGCTGGTGCTGCTTTTGGCGGTGGTCTGCGGCTTGAGGTCGCGACGCAGCTCAAGGCTCACTTCGCCCTTGAGCAAAGGCCGGCAACTGTCGTTCAGGCGCAGGCCGCCATAACCTTCCAGGTCGATATCCACTAAGCCGCGCGCCACCATCTGCCGGAACAGTGAACGCCACTCGCCCTCTGCACGGGCCTTGCCCACGCCGTAGACCGAGAGTTTTTCGTGGCCGAAGCTGCGTACCTTTTCGTTGTCCTTGCCCAGCAATACATCCACCAGATGGCCAACGCCATAACGCTGGCCGGTGCGGTAGATGGCCGAGAGGGCCTGACGCGCCGGCTCGGTGGCGTCCCATGTCTGCACACCATCCACGCAGTTGTCACAGTGGCCGCACGGCTCGGGCATGTCCTCGTCGAAGTACGCCAGCAATGTTTGGCGGCGGCAGCGGGTCTCTTCGCACAATGACAGCATGGCGTCGAGCTTGTGCTGCTCAAGACGCTTGTGACGCTCGTCGCCTTCGGAGTTCTGCAGCATCTGCTTGAGCATCACCACGTCTTGCAGGCCATAGACCATCCAGGCATCTGCGGGCAGGCCATCACGGCCGGCGCGACCGGTTTCCTGGTAGTACGCCTCAAGGGATTTGGGCAGGTCCATGTGCGCCACAAAACGCACGTTGGATTTGTCGATACCCATGCCGAAGGCGATGGTCGCGACCATGATCAGGCCTTCCTCGTTGAGGAAGCGTTTCTGGTGGGCAGAGCGCGTTTCATTCGGCAGGCCCGCGTGGTACGGCAGCGCCGGGTAGCCTTGCTCGCAGAGGAACGCGGCCACTTCATCCACCTTCTTGCGCGACAGGCAATACACAATGCCCGCATCACTGCGCCGCTCGGACAGGAACGCCAGCAACTGCTTGCGCGGCTGTTCCTTGGGCACGATGCGGTAGAAAATATTCGGCCGGTCGAAACTCGACAGGAAGCGCTCGGCATTCTGCAAATGCAGACGCTCGACGATTTCTTCACGGGTCCGTTTGTCGGCCGTGGCTGTCAGCGCGATACGCGGCACGTCAGGGAACAGCTCGGCCAACTGGCCCAGTTGCAAATATTCGCGACGGAAATCATGGCCCCATTGCGACACGCAGTGGGCTTCATCAATGGCGAACAGCGCGATCTCCAGGCTCTGCAAGAAGGCCAGCATGCGCGGCTGCACCAGTCGCTCGGGGGCCAGGTAAAGCATCTTTACTTCACCGCGCTTGATTCGCGCGGCCAGGTCGCGCTGTTGCTCAGCGCTGAGGGTGGAGTTCAAGGCCGCCGCGGCAACGCCGAGTTCCTCAAGGGTGGCAACCTGATCGTCCATCAACGCAATCAGCGGCGACACCACCACGGCCAAGCCATTACGCAACAGCGCCGGCACCTGGAAGCACAGCGATTTACCGCCGCCGGTAGGCATCAGGACCAGGGCATCACCGCCACTGGCCACGCGCTCAATGATCGCACCCTGGCGGCCACGAAAACTGTCGTAGCCGAAGATGTCCTTGAGGACGCGTTGAGCCTGCTCGAGCATGTAAAACTCCAAAATGGTGCCGAAATTCCTCTGTACAGGCTGGCCGAAAAAACGCGGGGTCACGGGAAATAATCCGTAAGCGAAGTTTTCTCGGGTTGGCGCTTGGCCTGCAGGGGCATCACAAAACGCGGCAGTATACCCGAGCGTTACCCCGCAAAGGGCACCGCTGACGAATAGCGGCCGCTATCTAAAACCTGGCAAATATGCAGTGTGGCTGGCCTGGGCGCTCAAGAAAGCCTAGAATTCAGCATCGTTTATTCCCAAGGTAGCCCTTCAATGTCCTTCGCTGAGCAACTAACCCGCCTGCAAGCCTTCCTCGACGCCGATGAGCTGCATGACGAGGCGCTGGACTACGTGGCCGCTCACGGCTACCTGACCGCCCTGTCGATCTGCTCCGAAGTCGTGCCTGACCGTGAATGGATCGACGCGCTGTTCGCCGAAGAACCTCACTACGCCGACGCCGCCCAGCGTGAGGAAATCGAATCCACCCTGCTGGCCCTCAAGGCCCATATCGGTCGCCAACTGGCTGCCGATGAGGAATTCGAACTGCCCTGCGACCTCGACCTGGGCGAAGAGCCGGATGATTCCGACCTGCGCGGCTGGTGCATCGGTTTCATGGAAGGTGTGTTCCTGCGCGAAGCCGCCTGGTTCGAAACCGCCGAAGAAGAAGTCAGCGAAATGCTGCTGCCGATCATGGTGGGTTCGGGCCTGTTCGATGACCAGCCGGAATTCGCCGACATCGCCGCTGACGCCAACCTGATGGACGACATGATCGTACAGATCCCGGAAGCCCTGACCGCCTTGTACCTGCTGTGCAACGCGCCCGACGAAAAACCGGCGATCCTCAAGCCACGTCACCACTGAGTCGTTTGCCCGTGGCACCCATGGGCAACCGCTCGCTGCTCCTGCGTTACGTGCTGCTGGCCATCGGCTGGCTGAGCGTAGCGCTGGGGGTTGTCGGCATTTTCCTACCGGTCTTGCCGACCACGCCCTTCCTCTTGCTCGCCGCCGCCTGTTTCGCTCGAAGCTCCCCGCGTTTCTACCACTGGCTGGTGGAACACCCGCGCCTGGGCCCATGGATCAAAGACTACCTGGACGGCAATGGCATTCCGCTCAAGGGCAAGGTCTATGCAATCGGCTTGATGTGGCTGAGCATCGGCTTCTCCTGTTACCTGGTGCCACTACCGTGGGCACGCGGGTTTATGCTGACCAGTGCCATTCTTGTAACGCTCTATATCTTGCGTCAGAAGACCTTGCCACCGCGATAACGGTGGGCGCTGGCTTGTGTGGGAGCCGGGCTTGCCCGCGACAGCATCGCCAGGCTGTAAGTGTCTACAACGCCGTGCCTGAATCGCAGGCAAGCCAGCGCTCACATAAGCCAGATCCTACACACGACCTTGGTCGACACTGACTAACCCCGAGCATCATGCGAGACTGTCCAACCGGGCCTGGAATGCCCGGGTGTTTTTATGCTCGGAGTTACCATGACGCTGTCCAGCGGGCTGATCGCCGCCGTTGCCTTGGCCTATATGGCCATTATGTTTGCCATCGCCTTCTACGGTGACCGCCGCCACGCGCCGCTGCCACCACGAGTGCGCGCCTGGGTGTACAGCCTTTCTCTGGCCGTCTACTGCACCAGTTGGACCTTCTTCGGCGCTGTAGGCCAAGCCGCCGAACAACTGTGGGCATTTTTACCGATCTACTTGGGACCGGTCCTGCTGCTGGTGCTGGCACCGTGGGTGCTGCAGAAGATGATTCTGATCAGCAAGCAGGAAAACATCACCTCGATTGCTGACTTTATCGCCGCGCGCTACGGCAAGTCCCAGTCCCTGGCGGTGGTGGTGGCGCTGATCTGCCTGGTTGGCGTACTGCCCTACATCGCCCTGCAACTCAAAGGCATCGTGCTGGGCGTGAACCTGTTGATCGGTTCCGGCCCCGACACCACCGGCACCCGCGCTCAGGACACCGCGCTGATTGTGTCGCTGGTTCTGGCGCTGTTCACCATCGTGTTCGGTACCCGCAACCTCGACGCGACCGAACACCACCGAGGCATGGTGCTGGCGATTGCGTTTGAATCCCTGGTCAAACTGTTCGCCTTTCTCGCCGTCGGCGCGTTTGTGACCTACGGCCTGTACGACGGTTTCGGCGACCTGTTCAGCCAGGCGATGCTCGAACCACGCCTGGAGGAATACTGGAAAGAAACCATCAACTGGCCGTCGATGGTGGTGCAAACCGGTGTGGCGATGATGGCAATCATCTGCCTGCCCCGGCAGTTTCACGTCACCGTGGTGGAGAACATCGACCCGCAGGATTTGCGCCTCGCCAAGTGGGTGTTCCCGGCGTACTTGATCCTCGCCGCGCTGTTCGTCATTCCCATCGCACTCGGCGGCAAAATGCTATTGCCTGGCTCGGTATTACCGGACTCCTACGTCATCAGCCTGCCCATGGCACAGGCGCATCCAGCCCTCGCTGTGCTGGCATTTATCGGCGGCGCATCGGCGGCTACCGGCATGGTGATTGTCGCGAGTATTGCGCTGTCGACCATGGTTTCCAACGACATGTTGCTGCCATGGCTGCTGCGGCGCTCCAGCGCTGAGCGGCCGTTTGAAGTGTTTCGCCATTGGATGCTGTCGGTACGCCGGGTCAGCATTGTGATCATCCTGTTGCTGGCCTACGTGAGCTATCGCCTGCTTGGCTCCACCGCGAGCCTGGCGACCATCGGCCAAATCGCTTTCGCCGCCGTGACCCAACTGGCCCCGGCGATGCTCGGCGCACTTTACTGGAAGCAGGCCAACCGGCGTGGCGTGTTTGCCGGATTGGCGGCGGGCACCTTTTTGTGGTTCTACACCTTGGTCCTGCCGGTGACGGCGAAAAGTCTCGGCTGGTCGTTCAGCCTTTTCCCCGGGCTGACGTGGATGCATTCGCACCCATTTGGTTTATCCGTTAACTCGCTCACGCTGGGCACCGTGTTTTCCCTGGCGGGTAACTTCACGCTGTTTGTCTGGGTCTCGATGCTGTCGCGCACACGCGTTTCCGAGCATTGGCAGGCCGGGCGTTTTATCGGCCAGGAAATCAGCCAGCGCGCCAGTGCTCGCTCGATGTTGTCAGTGCAAATCAGCGACTTACTCAGCCTCGCAGCACGCTTTGTCGGTGAAGAACGCGCCCAGCAGAGTTTTATCCGCTTTGCCTATCGCCAAGGCAAAGGGTTCAACCCCAACCAGAATGCCGATAACGATTGGATCGCCCACACCGAACGGCTCTTGGCCGGTGTGCTCGGTGCATCGTCGACACGCGCTGTAGTAAAAGCCGCGATTGAAGGGCGGGAAATGCAGCTGGAGGACGTCGTACGGATCGCCGACGAAGCCTCCGAGGTGCTGCAGTTCAACCGTGCGCTGCTGCAGGGCGCCATCGAAAACATCACCCAAGGCATCAGCGTGGTCGACCAGTCACTCAAGCTGGTGGCCTGGAACCGGCGCTACCTGGAGCTGTTCAACTACCCGGAAGGTTTGATCAGTGTCGGGCGGCCAATTGCCGACATCATTCGCTACAACGCCGAACGCGGCCTGTGCGGGCCGGGCGAAGCCGAAGTGCACGTAGCCCGACGCCTGCACTGGATGCGCCAGGGCCGCGCCCACACGTCCGAGCGCTTGTTCCCGAATGGGCGCGTGATTGAGCTGATCGGCAACCCGATGCCCGGCGGCGGGTTTGTCATGAGCTTCACGGACATCACCGCATTCCGGGAAGCCGAGCAGGCACTGACCGAGGCCAACGAGGGCCTTGAACAACGGGTGACCGAGCGCACCCATGAACTGTCGCAACTGAATGTGGCGCTCACCGACGCCAAAGGCGTGGCCGAATCCGCCAGCCAGTCGAAGACGCGCTTTCTGGCAGCGGTGAGCCATGACCTCATGCAACCGCTGAACGCCGCACGGCTGTTCTCCGCCGCCCTCTCCCACCAGAACGACGGTTTGTCCAGGGAGGCGCGGCAGTTGGTGCAGCACCTGGACAGCTCGCTGCGCTCCGCCGAAGACCTGATCAGCGACCTGCTGGATATCTCGCGCCTGGAAAACGGCAAGATCAACCCGCAGCGACAGCCTTTTGTACTCAATGAACTGTTCGACACCCTGGGCGCGGAATTCAAGGCGCTGGCCCACGAGCAAGGCCTGCGTTTTCGCCTGCGCGGCAGTCGTTTGCGGGTGGACAGCGACATCAAATTACTGCGCAGGATCTTGCAGAATTTTCTGACCAATGCATTCCGCTATGCCGACGGCCCTGTGCTACTTGGAGTCCGCCGGCGCAAGGGCGAACTGTGCCTGGAGGTCTGGGACCGTGGCCCTGGCATTCCGCTGGATAAACAGACGGTCATCTTCGAAGAATTCAAGCGCTTGGACAGCCACCAGACACGCGCGGAAAAAGGTCTGGGCCTGGGCCTGGCGATCGCCGACGGCCTGTGCCGTGTGCTGGAGCATAAACTGAGCGTGCGCTCGTGGCCGGGCAAAGGCAGCGTGTTCAGCGTGAGCGTGCCACTGGCGCGCAACCAGGCCAGCCCGCAGGTCAAGACCGCGCAGGACAGTGGGTTGCCACTCAGCGGTGCGCAGGTGCTGTGCGTGGATAATGAAGAGAGCATTCTGATTGGCATGCGCAGCCTGCTGACCCGCTGGGGTTGCGAAGTGTGGACCGCCACCGACCAGGCGCAGTGTGCGGCGCTGCTGGCCGAAGGCATACGCCCACAACTGGCGCTGGTGGATTACCACCTGGACCACGGCGAGACCGGCACCGAGCTGATGGGTTGGCTGCGGGCGCAATTGGCGGAGCCGATTCCCGGGGTGGTGATCAGCGCGGACGGACGGCCGGAGATGGTGGCCGAGGTGCATGCGGCGGGGTTGGATTACCTGGCCAAGCCAGTGAAGCCTGCGGCGTTGCGTGCGCTGTTGAGTCGGCACCTACCTCTGTAGGAAGCCTGAACAAAATAACCTGTGGGAGCTGGCTTGCCTGCGATAGCAGTGGATCAGCCGCCCCCACTACCGCAGGCACGCAAGCTCCCGCATCAGCCGGGCTCTATTCCGGCAGATGCGCCACACCGTCTGCATCCGTCATCGCCCGTTCAAGCAAATCAGCCGGCAGGCTTTTACTGGCGCGCGCGCCAAGCAACCTTAATTGCTCAGTACGACTGACGAGGTTTCCGCGTCCATCTGTCAGCTTGTTCCGTGCTGCACTGTAGGCTTTATCCAACTGTTGCAGACGGTTGCCTACCTCGTCCAGATCCTGGATAAACAGCACGAACTTGTCGTAGAGCCAGCCGGCCCGCTCGGCGATTTCCCGGGCGTTCTGGCTTTGGCGTTCCTGCTTCCACAGGCTGTCGATCACCCGCAGGGTGGCCAGCAAAGTGGTCGGGCTGACGATGACGATATGGCGGTCGAAGGCTTCCTGGAACAGGTTCGGCTCAGCCTGTAACGCGGCGGAAAACGCCGCCTCGATAGGTACGAACAGGAGAACGAAATCCAGGCTGTGCAGGCCCTCCAGGCGCTTGTAATCCTTGCCGGCCAAGCCCTTGACGTGATTGCGCAGGGACAGCACATGCTGCTTCAGCGCTGCCTGGCCAATCACATCATCCTCCGCCGCAACGTACTGCTGATAAGCCGTGAGGCTGACCTTGGAGTCGACCACCACCTGCTTGTCGCCGGGCAACATGATCAACACGTCCGGCTGGAAACGCTCGCCATCCGGGCCTTTGAGGCTGACTTGGGTCTGATACTCGCGGCCTTTCTCAAGCCCCGCATGTTCCAGCACCCGCTCAAGGATCAGCTCCCCCCAATTGCCCTGGGTTTTCTGGCCCTTGAGGGCGCGGGTGAGATTGGTGGCTTCGTCGGACAGACGCAAGTTCAGTTGCTGTAGGCGTTCAAGCTCTTTGGCCAGCGAAAAACGTTCACGCGCCTCATTCTGATAGCTTTCTTCCACACGCTTTTCGAAGGACTGAATTCGCTCCTTGAGCGGATCGAGCAACTGGCCCAGGCGTTCTTGGCTGGTTTCGGCAAAACGCTGTTCGCGCTCGTCGAAGATCTTCCCGGCGAGCTCGGCGAACTGCGCGCGCAGTTCGTCACGCGAGCCCTGCAGGTCGGCAAGGCGTTGTTGATGGCTTTCCTGCTGTTCGCGCAGTTCGGCGCGCAAAGCCGCTGACAACGCGTCGAGCCGACGCAGCTCGGTTTCTTTGGCGCTGCGGTCAAGGTTCCAGGCGTGTGCCGCGTCGCGAGCGTTGTCGCGGTCGATCTGGAGCAGTTCGACCTCACGGCGCACGGCGGCCAGGTCAGCTTGTTTGGCAGCGTTGGCCTGGCTGAGGTCACTGATCTCGTCGCGGCTGGCGTCGAGTTGCGCCGCCAGTCCTTCCTGGGCCAGTTGCGCAGTGGCCAGGCGCTCTTCAAGCAACTCCCAGCCCGTCATGCGCACGGTCAGCCGCCGTTGAATCTGCCAGCATACGGCCAATAAAGGCACTGCAGCGCCAGCAAGACCCAAGGCAATACTGGTCCAGTCAAAAGCCATAGCCATTTCTGCCATTACCGAAAAAGAGCAAGGTTAACCAAGCGCAGGGCTTGAGGACAGCTCAGTCTTCGACCTGCCCCAGTTCGCGCTGGGCGCCGCGGTCACCGGCGCGGGCGGCCAGCCGTAACAAGTCATGGCCGATGCGACGGTCGCGGGCGTTGCCGCACTCACGGCACATCAACTGACCCAGGCGGCTCTGTGCGGCGACCACCCCTTCACGCGCCGGCTGCTTGAGCAAACACCCGGCAAAGTGCTTGACGCTGGTGTTATGCCCCAGGCGCGGGCTGTCGAGCAGCCACAAGGCAACTTTCAAGGAGAAACGCTTGGGTGCGGTAACAGTTTGAGGGGTGTCGGTAACAGAAGGTGATACTGAGCGAAACTTCATAAAGCACTGTGGGACAGAACGGAAGGCGCGCCACTCTACTCTTTTTTTCGCAGACGTAAAGCCAGAAAAAACCCACACGCCCGTTCTAGAGCAAGCGCTTGGGACAATCCACAGAAGCTGTGGATAACTCAGTGGACAACCCGCCTTGAACTCGCTCAAAGCCCCATGGAACGGGGGCCGCAGTCAAACTGACGATTTTTTCACCAATAAAAAAAAGCGATATTTTTCATTGACTTAAATTTCCATTGCAGGCAAACGCCGGTGCCTCAAGGCAGTTGACCGAGCGGTTACACACCTCGCAACAAATGTGCACAAGTACCGACCCATTGGCTATATCGCGGGCGTTTTTTGCTTCAACCCGCCCAAAAGATGTTACCGACAGGCCAAACCAGTGGCCTTTTCAAAAGTGCCCGGGCTCGCCACACTGCTCGACCCAGGACGCAACCTTCAGGTAGGGGCAGATGAAAGGAATACTGTTATTCGCCTTATTGCTGCTCGCCATCTGTGCGACCTCATTGGGAATCAATGCGGCCCTGCCTTCCCCCGATGGTGCTTTGTTTGCCATCGCCATCCTGTTATCGGCAGCGTTTACCGCCGTGAGCCTGTGCATCGAGTTGGGAGAAGGCAGGATCAATGACATGCGTGACGTGGTGAAAATCATCGAGACCGGCCGCTCCTGGCGCCTTACCCTGGCGGCCTACGGGCTGGGCTGCTCACTGGCGGCCGCCGCAACCGTGCTGGTGTATCGCGGATGGTCAGGCGGCTGATTAAAGTTTTTTGGCTAGCACACTTCCCTTCCCTGCTTCAATCCGTTACTATCCGCGGCGTTAGTACCAAGCTGAAAGTCAATTCTGGTCGAACAACTCCCTTGAACAACACGGGATCGACCACCTCGATGGTTTCCAGGTATTTCTTGCGACGGCACTGCCTTTGAACAAGCAAAGGGTGTCGCGAAGTTTCAATACTCTGACCGAACCAACCTGCAAATTGATCAGGATCTTCACCCCGGGCCCAGAACCTTTGCCCTTGTTGTGTTGCCTGCCCTCCTAAGTACCTACCTGCCAGCCCAAGCGCGCCTAACTTATTAGCGCTTCAAACTGGCTGCTTTGTTCCAGTCGGGTTCTTCGTTCGATCAATGGTGATCGACGTTACTGGAACGTTTTAACGTTGCACGGTTCTTATCCGTGTCATTTGTAGGAACACCAATAATATGTCCACTCAAATCCACACTCAGGATGCCATCCGCACCCTCACTAACGCTTTTGCACCAATGAACTGCCTGATCATGGCCGCTCGCAAAGGCTGCTTCAGCTTCACCCTGGTCAACGAACACGGCATCGCTCGTCACAGCGAACGCCTGTACCCCGATCAATACTCCAGCGCTGAACCGCTGCAGGCTGTGATCGAGCGTACCCGTCAGGCACTGGTTGCCTGATCGACCCGAGTCGCTGAAATACAAAAACCCTGTTTAAAAAGCAGGGTTTTTTATTGCCTGGCTTTTAAGTCCGGGCGTTTTGACTAAGTACGAATAGATATAAACGTTATAACTAAATGAAGAAGATGTTTTAAAAACAGTCCTTTACATCGTGAATATGACACTACACTTCAACTCAAGCGGCATGATCCGCTTGCGACGAGCCTGAGTCCGATTCACCGCTGCCAAGCTCCCTCTCTCAGGTTTCGTCGACCACTTTCATGGATTGAGGCCTGTATGGGTATCGCCGCCAGCGAATTGTGTCGTTATGTGATCAGGCCAACCTTGATTTACCTCGGCCGCCATCATCCGACCGCCGAATCCCTGCTGCTGGGGATTGCCGCCAGCCAATCGGAACTTGGCTCCGCCCTGCATGACAGGCGCGGCCACCGCCTGTACAGCATCACCGAACCTCGCCACCGCGCCCTCTGGGACGAATACCTCGCTCGCGACCCCGAGCGCGCCAGCCTGGTGCGCGGCCTCGCCAGCCAGCATGCATTTCTGAGTGCACCCCAGTTGGAGCTTACGGTGAACCTGCGTTACGCCACCGCCATCGCCTGGCTGCTGGTAGAACAGCATCGCACCACATTGCCACAGCCGGGCGACGTACTGGCCATGGCGCGTATCTGGAAGGAAATATTTCACCCTCAAGGCCGGCTGCGAGATTTCACTCAAGCCTGGCAAACCTGTGTTTCACCCCAGAATCACGTCACTTGTTGATCAGGCTTTTTGCAAGATTCGGCTAAAAACGTTGATTTTGGTCGGATTGTCCTACAAAACCGCTCTATCTCCTACATTACAACCTATAGCGCTAACTTAAAATTGTTGATACTTTCCGCAGCGGTGATCACCACGGAGTTCTAATAATGAAAAAAGTAATGCTCAAGACCACACTTAGCCTCGCCGTTACCATGGCATCCTCCCAACTGTTCGCAAGCGGCTTTGCCCTGAACGAACAAGACGTCGCCGGCATGGGTACGGGTTTCGCAGGCCGCTCTTCTTCTGCCGATAACGCAAGCACCGTCTATGGTAACCCTGCCGGTATGGCTCGCCTGGAAGGCCAGCAAATCACTGGTGGTGTTGCAGCGATCGATGCAACAACCGACATCAAAGACGCCAGCGGTCGCTCGCGCGGCAGTAACAAAGGCGACATGGTCCCGTTCACCGCGGTCCCTTTTGGCTTCTACACCAATAAACTTAACGACCAGTGGGCAATCGGCTTCGGTGTTTACGCACCGTTCGGCCTGAAGACTGACTACGAACGTGGCTTCCAGGGCCGTGCTTTCGGCAGCAAAAGTGAAGTGGCAGTCATTACCTTCCAGCCGACTGTCAGCTACGCCTTCAATGACAAGGTGTCGATCGGTTTTGGTCCAACCATCAACCGTATTTCGGGCACCCTTGAGTCGCAGCCAAACCTGGGTTTGCTGCCGCTTCCTGGGCTGGCAGGCACCGGTGACAGCAAAGTCAAAGTCAAAGGCGACGATACCGCCCTTGGCTTCAACGCCGGTATCCTGGTGCAAGCCACCGACACCACCCGCGTTGGCCTGACTTATCACTCGGAAGTGAAATACAAGCTCGAAGGCCACACCGACGTAACCCCGGGCACTGGCGTTCCAGCTGCCTATCTGGGTGCAGGCCGCTACGATGCATCGCTGAAAGTTGACACCCCTGAATCCTGGGATGCTTCGGTCACTCAAGACCTGAGCGATGCCTGGAAGGTCTACGGCGGTGCAACCTGGACGCGCTGGAGCCGCCTGAAAGACATTACCGTCAACAACGAAGGCGTGACCCGAGCCGGTGGTGCACTCGCACCTCAGATCGTCGGTCAGATCCAAGAGCCGCAAAACTGGCACGACACCTGGGCCTACGCCCTGGGTACCTCGTACCAGATCACCAAACAAGTGGTACTGCGTACCGGTCTGACCTTCGACCAGTCGCCTACCAACAACACTGATCGCTCGCCGCGTATTCCTACCGGTGACCGGACGATCTTCAGTGTCGGCTTGGGCTACGCGGTGATGGATAACATGACCGTCGACCTGGCTTATTCCTACCTCAAGGAAGAGCCGGTCAAGGTGAACAAGCAGAACGCGCTGGGTCAGACCTACGCTTCCAAGTACGAAAACAGCGCCAACGGCTTCGGCCTGGGCGTGACGTACAAGTTCTGATTTAAGCCGTAAAAAAAGCCCCGCGTTCCTGCAAAGGAAGCGGGGCTTTTTAATGGCCTACGATCAAGGTTTGGAGGCCAACGCCTCTTCCACTGCCTTGATCAAATCCGGGCTGTCGGGTTTGGTCAAACTGGAGAAGTTGGCAATCACCTTACCCTGGCGGTCCACCACGTACTTATAGAAGTTCCACTTCGGCGCGCTGGTCTGCTGCGCCAGAATCTTGAACAGGTGCACCGCGTCCGGCCCTTTGACTTTTTGCGGCTCGGTCATGGTGAAGGTCACGCCGTAATTCACATAACAGACCTTGGCGGTCTCCTCACCTGTCTTGGCTTCCTGTTTGAAATCATCGGACGGCACGCCGATCACTTCCAGCCCTTGGCCCTTATAGCGCTGGTACAAGGCTTCGAGGCCTTTAAACTGTGGCGCGAACCCACAGAAGCTGGCGGTATTGACGATCACCAAGGGCTTGCCGGCGAAGCGCTGGCACAAATCAATGGATTCCTTGGCCCGCAGCTTGGGCAACTCGCCCGCCAGCAACGGTGGGCAATCGGCGGCCATGGCAACACTGCCAATCGCCATCAAGATGGGTACTGCAAGCCAGCGCAACTGCATGTCGTGGTCCTTGAAAGTTTCCAGATTACGAACTTAACAGATCGACATACCCAGTTGCATCAACGCCAGCCCGCCGCGCTGCCAACCCCACCACGCCAAAAGCAGCAGAAGCGTCACCGCCCCTGCCCCGCCAAGCCAGTACCTGTTGAAACTCATGCCGCCTCCATCTGCGTCTGCAATCGCGCCACTGGTCGCTCGCGCACCGGCCAGTTGAGGGCCGCAGCGAGCAGGCTCAACAGCACCGCCACCTGCCAGATCAAATCGTAATTGCCGGTTCGATCATAGACCACCCCGCCCAACCAACCGCCGAGGAACGAGCCCAGCTGATGGAACAGGAACACAATGCCGCCCAGCATCGAGAGGTTTCGCACACCGAACAAGGTCGCGACGGTGCCGTTGGTCAGCGGCACCGTCGACAGCCAGAGGAAGCCCATGGCCATGCCGAACAGGTAAGCCGTGACTTCAGTGACCGGCGCCCACAGAAACAACACGATCACCACCGCGCGCAACAGGTACAGGCCGGTCAGCAAGCGCGGCTTGGACATGCGCCCGCCGAGCCAGCCGGCAGTGTAAGTGCCGAACACGTTAAACAGTCCGATCAAGGCCAGCACTGTAGTGCCTACCGTCGCTGGCAAATGCTGGTCGACCAGATACGCCGGCAGGTGCACACCGATAAACACCACCTGAAAACCGCAGACGAAAAAGCCGAACGCCAGCAGCCAGAATCCAGAGTGGGAGCAGGCCTCCTTCAATGCTTCACGCAGGGTTTGCTGACCCGCCATCACCGGCAGCGGCTTGTCCTTGAGCATCGCCACCAGCGGCAAGATCAACGCCACCATCAGGCCCAACGCCAGCAAGGCGGCGGACCAACCCAGCCAGCCGATCAACCCCAAGGTGCCCGGCACCATGGCGAACTGACCGAAGGAACCTGCAGCGCTTGCGATACCCATGGCCATGCTGCGCTTTTCCGGCGGCACGGCGCGGCCGACCACACCGAGAATCACCGAGAACGAGGTGCCCGAAAGGCCAATCCCGATCAGCAAGCCAGCACTTAGCGACAACGACCACGCCGAATCGGACATGCCCATCAGCACCAGCCCCACGGCGTACAGCACGCCACCGACAAACACCGCTTTGGTAGCGCCGAAACGGTCGGCCAAGGCGCCGGTAAACGGCTGTGCCAGGCCCCAGATCAGGTTCTGCAGGGCGATAGCGAAGGCAAAAGTCTCACGACCCCAGCCGAATTCGTTGCTCATCGGCGCCAGGAACAGGCCAAAGCCATGCCGCACGCCCAAGGACAACGCCAGGATCAGCGCACTGCCCAAAAGAACCCAACCACTGGTGCGCCACATCGAGGTCATTTCTTATTCTCCGCTCGCGGGTATATACCCGCGTGTAGTCAAAAAGAACCCGCGCTCAGGCGAGTTCATCCAGCAAGGCCAACAACGTTTCGCGCTTTTCGACACCTAACCGATCAATCAACTTCTGCTGCGCCGCTTCCCACGCCGGCAAGGCGGCAGCCAGTCGTTCTTCGCCGGCTTGCGTCAGCAGCACCAGGCGGTTGCGCAGGTCATCACCCTCGACCAACAGCACCAGCCCCTCTCCCTCCAGCACCCGAAGGTTACGCCCCAAGGTGCTGCGATCCAGCCCCATGGCTTCGGCCAGGCTGGAAATGCTCGGTTGGTCGAGGCGCTGCAAGTTGCACAGCAAGGAATACTGGGCGACGTTGATCCCGAAGCCGTCGAGAGCGCCGTCGTAATGCCTGCTGACGCCACGGGCGGCGCGTCGCAGGTTGGTGCATAAGCATTGGGAGGCAAGCATAGAGCGTGTATATACCCGGGATTGAGGAAATGCAAGAAAGTGTTACAGCGCCAAGCCAACCAAAACCGCGACTTCCAAAAGCTCCAACAGCGCGCCCGCCGTGTCGCCAGTGGTGCCGCCGAGCCGATTGACCATAAGCTGGCGCAGGCCGATAAAGCAAAGCGCAGCCAGCAAAACGGCAATACCGCCACTGAAACCGCCGATCAGGATGCAGGCCAGACCGCTGAGGATCAGCACCTGTTGGCCGACTATCCTTGGTAAATGATCCGACAATGCCTGGCCCAAACCTCCTGCACGCACGTAGCGCGTAGTGAGGAACAGCGCCAACATCGAAGCACGCCCGATCAGCGGCGCGAGGATCAACGCCGCGCCGTTGTGCTGCTCGATCAGGGCCACCAGCGCCGTGAACTTGAGCAACAACACCAAGCCCAACGTAACCACGGCAATCGGCCCGCTGCGGGGGTCTTTCATGATGCTCAGCGTGCGCTCGCGATCGCCGAAACCTCCGAGCCAGGCATCGGCGCTGTCCGCCAGGCCATCCAGGTGCAGGCCGCCACTGAGCAGTACCCACGCCGTCAACAGCAGTGCCGCATGCAGCAACAGCGGCGCGCCCATCAGCACGGCATTCAGGCCCCACAACAGCACCCCGAATAACACGCCCACCAGCGGATAAAAGAGCAACGAACGCCCCAGTTCCTGAGGCTGCGGCATGCCCGGCAAACGAATCGGCAGACTGCTGAGAAATTGCAGGGCGATCCAGAACGGCAGCATCGTCAGATTCCTTCCTTCAACACACCATCGGCAGCGACCTGCAGGCTGAACAGCCCACCGTGACCGACCTCGACATTCAACAGTTGCTCGCGCGGCAAACCGCGCGCCCGAGCCAGCAGCAGGCGCATCACGCCACCGTGGCTGATCAGCAACACGCGCTCACCGGCATAAGCCTGATGCAAGCGTGAGACCGCGCCTAGAACACGTTCGGAAAACTCGCTGACAGGCTCACCATCGGGCGGCGTAAAGCTGTAGGGATCGGCCCAGAACAAGCCCAACCCTTCAGCGTCGGTTTCCATCAACGCCGCTGCACTTTGCCCTTCCCAGGCGCCGAAGTGCAGTTCCTGCAGAGCCTTTTCCAGGCTCACCGGCACATTGAGGCGTGCGCCCAACTCACGTGCGAACAGCGCGCAACGTTGCAACGGCGAGCTGATCAAGCGATCCCACGGCCCCTGCTCCGCCACGGCGGCGCGCATCTGCTCCCAGCCCTTGGCGGTTAACGCATCGTCCAGGCTGCCGCGCAGGCCGCCGCCCAATTCGGTTTCGCCGTGACGCAGCAGGTCCAGGTGCAACGTCATGCCGGGCGATCTGCCACGGCCGCTTCTGCGAACGTCGCCATCTGCCCGTGCAACGCGCACGCCAGGCGCAGTAACGGCACCGCCAGCGCCGCACCACTGCCTTCGCCCAGGCGCAGGCCCAGTTCCAGCAGCGGTTTGGCGTCGAGGCTTTGCAGCACATGCCGATGACCCGGCTCAGCACCACGATGGCCGAACACCAGCCATTCGCGGCACGCCGGGTTCAAGCGTGTGGCGACCAGCGCGGCGACGGTGCAGATAAACCCATCCACCAGCACCACGATGCCTTCCTGGGCACAGGCCAGATAGCCGCCGACCAGCGCGGCGATTTCAAAACCGCCGAGGTTGAACAAGGTTTGCAGCGCGTCGCCACGTTGCCCTGCATGCAGCGCCAGCGCGCGCTCGATGACAGCCACTTTGTGGCTGACGCCCTGGGCATTCAAGCCGGTGCCCGGGCCAGTCAGGTCACTCACCTTGCAATCGAGCAACGCACACGCCAACGCACTGGCGGCAGTGGTGTTGCCGATACCCATCTCGCCGCCGATAAACAGCTGCGCGCCGCTTTGCAATGCACGGCGCGCACTGTCTCGACCGGCTTGCAAGGCCAGGCGCCCCTGCGCCTCAGTCATCGCCGGGCCGTTGACGAAATTCGCCGTGCCCGCGCCAATGTTCAGGTGGCGCACACCCGGCAAGCTCAGCGACGGCGTCACGGTGCCAAGGTCGACCACTTCCAGCTGCGCGTCCAGCTGTCGCGCCAACACACTGATAGCCGCGCCACCCGTCACAAAGTTATGCAGCATTTGCCCGGTCACCTCCTGGGGAAATGCCGACACGCCTTCAGCGACGACGCCATGGTCGCCGGCAAAAATGGCGATCCACAGCTGCTCCACCGACGGTTTGACCTGGCCTTGCAGGCCGGCCAATTGCACCGCCACGGCTTCCAACTGGCCGAGCGAGCCGGCCGGCTTAGTCAGTTGCTGCTGGCGAGCCAGGGCGTGTTCGTACGCCGCAGCGTCCATGGCCTTGCAGGGGTTGAGCCACCAGGTGTCAGTCATAACGCAGTACCTTTCAAAGTCAGGGGCAGGCCGGCAACCGTCAGGACAACACGCTGACACCGCTCGGCCAAGGCTTGATGCAGCCAACCGGCTTCATCCACATAGCGGCGAGTCAATTCGCCCAGCGGCACGACACCCAAACCGGTCTCGTTGCTGACAAAAATGATTTCACCCGGCAGCGAGGCCAGGGTTTGCAGCAGGTATTCACGCTCAAGCGCCAGGCGTGCCGGGTCTTCGAGCATCAACAGGTTGGTAAGCCACAGGGTCAGGCAATCCACCAGCAGGCAGCGATCGGACGACGCGTTTTCACGCAGTACGCGCGCCAGTTCGATGGGCTCTTCAATCAGGCCCCAATGATCGGGACGGCGCTGGCGATGAAGGGCGACGCGCGCGTTCATCTCACCGTCAAGCGGTTGGCTGGTGGCGATATAGATGACAGGCAACGCGCTGTCAGCAGCGAGCTTTTCGGCAAGGCGGCTTTTGCCGGAACGGGCGCCGCCGAGGATCAACTGATGCATGGAAAACCACCTCTTTCGGTCGGCGGATATTTTGATGCAGGCCCGCGCTCACATTTGGACGGCGTGCACACCGTTAAACCCCACATAACGTGCGCAATAAATCGGTGTCCAGATGGTTCTCCACCAGGTCCGCCAAGCGCTCGATATCGCGCTCGCGCAGCGCGTGGTAATCGACTTCCTGCACATCCTGCAGCCCCGCCCAGCGCAACAAGGCACTGCAAGCGGCCGGGGTCTCGAACAGACCATGCAAATACGTGCCGAAGATCTGGCCGTCCTCACTCTGGGCACCGTCACTGCGGCCGTCATCCAGCAGCACGGCGGCTTTCGACAGCGCTTCGCCGGAGGTCACACCCGCGTGGATCTCATAGCCACTGACCGGAGCGTCCTCCAGCAACAAGCGCCCACGCACATTGCGCAACTGTTTCTCTTCGGCAAGCGTCGTACTGAACGCCAGCAACCCAAAGCCTTCGCTTGACCCTGCCGGCCCTTCCAGCCCAAGCGGGTCATGCACCTGCTCGCCGAGCATCTGCAACCCGCCGCAAATCCCCAGCACCTTGCCGCCGTAGCGCAAGTGCCGAGCCACAGCGGTGTCCCAGCCATTGGCGCGCAGGTACGCCAAATCGCTGCGCACACTTTTTGAACCCGGCAGGATAATCAGGTCGGCGGCCGGAATCGCCTGGCCCGGCCCGATGAATTGCAGATCTACCTGAGGATGCAGGCGCAGCGGGTCAAAATCGGTGTGATTGCTGATTCGCGGCAACACCGGCACCACCACGTTTAACACCTGCGCCGCCTTGTCGATCTGACGCGCGTCGATGCCGTCTTCGGCCTCCAGGTGCAGGTCCATCACGTAGGGCAACACGCCCACCACCGGTTTGCCGGTGCGGGCTTCCAGCCAATCCAGGCCGGGTTGCAACAAGGCGATATCGCCGCGAAAACGGTTGATGATGAAGCCCTTGACCCGCGCTTGCTCCGTGGGCGAAAGCAACTCCAGCGTGCCGACCAGGTGGGCAAACACGCCTCCACGATTGATATCGGCAATCAACAGCACCGGGCAATCCACCGCTTCGGCGAAACCCATGTTGGCGATGTCATTGGCGCGCAGGTTGATTTCCGCCGGGGAGCCCGCGCCTTCCACCATCACCACCGGGTAGGCCTCGCTCAACCGCGCGTGGGAGGCCAGCACCGCTTGCATCGCGATGGCTTTATAGTCGTGATAGGCCACGGCGTTCATGGTGGTCACGGCTCGACCATGGATGATCACCTGCGAGCCGGTGTCACTGTTGGGTTTGAGCAGCACCGGATTCATATCGGTGTGAGGCGCGAGATTGGCCGCCTGGGCTTGCACCGCCTGGGCTCGGCCGATCTCACCGCCCTCGGCAGTCACGGCACTGTTGAGGGCCATGTTCTGTGGCTTGAACGGCACCACCGCGACGCCCTGGCGAATCAGCCAGCGGCAGAGCGCGGTCACCAGAGTGCTTTTACCCGCGTCGGAGGTGGTGCCTTGCACCATCAGCGTACTCATATGGCTTCCTTGTAGGCGGCCAGGGCTTCATCGAGTCGCAGCCAGTGCGCCTCGGTGTCGGGCAAACCGAAGCGCAGGCTGCTGTCGTGGACAAACAGGCGCAGCAGGATGCCGCGCTGAGCCATGAATTCGTGCATGTGTTCGGCGTGCGGTGTAATCAGCCACTGGAACAAGGCGCAGCCACCGTGGGGTTGAAAGCCATGGCGCTCAAGCAGGTCAAACAAGCGTTGGCCCGCTTCGATACAGCGCTCACGCTGGCGGGCGTGCCCGGCCATATCGCGCAGGCATACTTGGCCGAGCACCCGTGTCGGCCCGCTGACCGACCATGGGCCGAGCTGTTCGGCGAATAGCTTGAGCAACTTGCGTTCGGCCAACACAAAGCCCAAGCGAACACCGGCCAAACCAAAGAACTTACCGAACGAGCGCAACACAATCAGGCCGACTTGATGGGCGTGGCTGGCCAGGCTTAATTGCGGGGTGACGTCCATAAAGGCTTCATCCACTACCAGCCAACCGCCGCGCTGGGCCAGCCGCGCATGCCATTCCAGCAGGCGTTGCGGGGTCAGGCTAAGTCCGGTGGGATTGTTCGGATTGACCACCACCAACACGTCGAGGCCATCGAGAAAGAAGTCGACTTCCTGCTCCTGCACTTCGCGCACCACGTAACCTGCGCGACGCCAGGCTTCGGCGTGCTCGGCATAACACGGCGACAACACCCCGACCTTGCCGGAGCGACGCAAGCGCGGCAGCAATTGGATTGCTGCCTGGGAACCCGCGACCGGCAACACATGGGCGGCGCCGTAATACTCGCTGGCAGCCTTTTCCAAGCCGTCATCGGTTTCCGGCAAACGCGCCCAGGCCCGCAACGGGATCTCGGGGATCGGCCAGGGCCAGGGCGCCAGGCCGCTGGACAGGTCGAGCCAATCCGCCTCGGCGATTCCGTACTGAATCACTGCCTTACGCAGGCGACCACCGTGTTCAAGCATAAAATTGCGCCCCCGCGCAGAGGATCAGCAGCCATAACCATACGCCGCGCTGCACCAGTTGCCAGCCTCGATCAATAGAATCGGCATCGGCTGGCGGGCCTTCGCCCAATGACGGGCGCTGATGTAACTCGCCGTGATAAATCGCCGCGCCACCCAGTTCGACACCCAGTGCGCCCGCGCCAGCCGCCATCACCGGGCCGGCATTGGGGCTGTCCCAGGTTGGGCCCTGGGTGCGCCAGCATTTAAGCGCCAGGCGGGTTTTGCCCAGCACGGCGTAGGTCAAAGCCACCAGCCGCGCAGGGATGTAGTTGAGTACATCGTCGATCTTGGCAGCCGCCCAGCCGAAACGCTCAAAGCGTTCGTTGCGATAGCCCCACATGGCGTCGAGGGTGTTACTCAAGCGATACAGCACCACGCCCGGCACACCGGCGACCACAAACCAGAACAGCGCGGCAAACACCGCGTCGCTGCCGTTTTCCAGCACCGACTCCGTGGCGGCGCGGGCGACTTCGGTGCGGTCCAGCTCGCTGGTCTGGCGGCTGACCAGATAACTCACGCGTTTGCGCGCTTCATCCAGGTCATCACTGCGCAACGCCTGGGCCACCGGGATCACGTGCTCACCGAGGCTGCGCATACCCAGCGCGCAGTACAGCGCTAAAATCTCCAGCACCCAACCGATATAAGGCGCCCACGACAACGCAGTGGCCATCAGGGTCAGCGGCACCACCGCGATAACCCACGCGGTCACGCCGTGGCTGCGCCAGCCACGGCCTCCGGTATTGAAACGTTGCTCGATGCGCCCGGCGAAATTGCCGAATGCCACCAGCGGATGCCAGCGCCTAGGCTCGCCCAGCAGCGCATCCAGCGCCACCGCAGCGACACACAGCAAGGCCACACTCATTGACTCACTCCCCACACATTCTCATACAACATGTCACTCAGCGGCCGTGGTTCGGCCCAGCCTTCGAGCTGCAACATCGGTGCCGGATAGAACCCGGCTACCGGCCCCAGGCATAGCACCGCCAAGGGTTTCGCACCGGCCGGCAAGCCCAGCAGGTCGGCCAGGGCCTGCGGCTCGAACAGCGAGACCCAGCCCATGCCAAGGCCTTCGACGCGGGCTGCCAGCCATAGATTCTGGATCGCACAGGACAACGATGCCATGTCCATTTCCGGCAAGGTGCGACGGCCAAAAATGTGGCGCTCGCGATCATCCATCAGCGCTGCCACCAACACTTCGGCGCAATCATGGATACCTTCGACCTTGAGTTTCATGAACTCATCGGAACGCTCGCCCAACGCCTCGGCGGTGCGCACGCGCTCTTCTTCCACCAGGTGTTGAATCTGCCCACGCAACCGGCGGTCACTGATACGGATAAACCGCCAGGGCTGCATCAAGCCGACACTGGGCGCCTGGTGCGCAGCCTGGAGCAGGCGGTGCAGCAGTTCTGGGGCAACCGTGCCGCCGATAAAGTGGCGCATGTCGCGGCGTTCGGCGATGGCGCGATAGACGGCCTGGCGGTCGGCTTCAGGAAAGGCGTTGTCGGTCATGGCTTCTTCGCGAGCAAGTCGAATCGTCGCACCGCCGCTTCCACATTGTGATCGGTGAACCCGGTCGATGAGGGCGCTGGCTTGCCTGCGATAGCGGCCTGATGGCTCGGCGCAAACAATGCGGCCACTGCCGTCGGGTTGGACGGGAAATAGAAGTGCACGTAGGAAGCCGTCATCCGCCCCTGGCGGTACACCGCTTCGGCACCGCGCCCGCCGTTAGGGCTAAGGCCACGGGCAATCGGCTGCCACTCGGTGCTGGTCAGGGAGTGGTGATAGGTATGGCCGCGCAGTACGCCTTCCGGCAACTCGACGCTTTGCAGGGCCAGGGCCGCGAGCTTCTTCTGCATCACCGCATCCCCCTGCAGCAAGCCAACCAGTTCGGCACGGGTACCATCGACATCGGTGAGCGAGTCCAGCAGGTACAGCATGCCGCCACATTCGGCGAGCAACGGTTTACCCGCCGCGTGATGGGCGCGAATAGCGTCGAGCATCGAAGTGTTTTCAGACAATGCCCGGTGGTGCAGTTCCGGGTAGCCGCCCGGCAGGTACAAGCTATCGGCTTCGGGTAATTGGCGATCATGGATCGGCGAGAAGAAGCGCAATTCGGCGCCCATCGCCCGCAGCAGGTCAAGGCTGGCGCCGTAAGTGAAGGCAAAGGCCTCGTCGCGGGCCACCGCAATGCGCACGCCGGCGAGCAACGGTTCGGCCTCGATCACTTGCGGGGCGGCGAAGGTCACCGGCGGCGGCAACGCGACTTCGCAACTGCTGCCCAGGGCTTCGGCAGCGGCGTCCAGGCGCACATCGAGGTCATTCAGTTCGCTGGCTTGCACCAGGCCCAAGTGGCGACTGGGTAATTCAATTGCGGTTTCGCGAGACAACGCGCCATACCAGCGCAGGCCTTCGGTGAGGCTGCCTTCCAGTAGCTGTGCATGGCGCAGGGTGCCGACGCGGTTGGCCAACACGCCAGCGAACGGCAAGTCCGGCTGATAGCGCGCCAGCCCCAAGGCCAGGGCGCCGAAGGTCTGGGCCATGGCGGTGCCGTCGATCACACCGAGCACCGGCACACCGAAATGCCGCGCCAGGTCGGCACTGGAGGGCGTGCCATCGAACAGGCCCATCACACCTTCGATCAGGATCAGGTCCGCCTCGCCCGCCGCTTCCCACAGCAAGCGGCGACTTTCCTGCTCGCCGACCATCCACATGTCCAACTGATACACAGGCGCACCGCTGGCACGCTCATGAATCATGGGGTCGAGAAAGTCCGGCCCGCATTTGAACACGCGCACCTTGCGCCCCAGGTTGCGGTGCAAACGCGCCAACGCAGCGGTCACGGTGGTTTTGCCCTGGCCGGACGCCGGTGCGGCGATCAGTACGGCCGGGCAATGACGGGGCTGATTCAAAGTTCGACGCCCTTCTGTGCCTTGATACCGGCCTGGAACGCATGCTTGAGCATGCCCATTTCGGTGACGGTGTCGCCCATTTCGACCATTTCAGGCTTGGCGCCACGGCCGGTGACCACTACGTGCTGCTTCGGTGGGCGGGCTTGCAGGTCGCTGAGCACTTGATCCAGGTCGAGGTAACCGTGCTTGAGGGCGATGTTCAGTTCGTCCAGCACCACCAGGCCAATGGACGGGTCTTGCAACAATTCGCGGGAAACCGCCCAGGCCGCTTCAGCGGCGGCGATGTCGCGCTGGCGGTCCTGGGTTTCCCAGGTAAAGCCTTCGCCCATCACGTGGAAGCGCACTTGCTCTGGGAAACGGCGGAAGAACAATTCTTCGCCCGTGCTGTGGCGCCCCTTGATGAACTGCACCACGCCGCACTGCATGCCGTGGCCCATGCCGCGGGCCAGCATGCCAAATGCCGAACTGCTCTTGCCTTTACCGTTGCCGGTCAGTACCAGCAGCAATCCGCACTCGTTCGGGGAATTGGCGATGCGCTCGTCGATCACGGCTTTTTTGCGCAGCATGCGCGCCAGGTGGCGTTCGTCGCGCTCGGGGGAATCAGTCATGGCAGCTCTCCGTTGGGGCTGGACAAAAACGGCGGGCAGGAAAAAGAAAAAACAGACAGCCAAGCATCGCCCACCGTGATGCTGTTGGATGATCCAGGCCGGTCTCCGGACTCATAAGTGGCGCTCTTGCTCATCGAGCGAGCAGGCCAACGGCGCGCCTTCCCATATCACGCGGATACAGTGGCAAAAGGCACCGTTTTGACTCATTTACCGTTGCGGGGGCAGCGCCGGGATCGCGGCAGCACTGTGTACAAGTGCGCTCACTCACCGGCTTCCCTGTTTCACTCTGTCGGCGTATCCGCCACAGAGCACCTGGAACAAGCCGCGAAGGTTAGTGGGTTGGGGGTGGAGCGTCAATTAAAGCTGGCCTTGCACTTGAACCATCGGACTATCTCACTCCTCTACCCTTACAGGTATTAAGGAGAAAACCATGCATAAAACCAGACTCGCCTTACTGATCATGCTGGCAGGCACCCTCGCCGCCTGCGGCGAAAGCTCCACGTTGAAGGTCTCCGATGGCACCGGGCCTTCGCCCAAACTGCCGGAGCCGAACAAAACCCTGATCCCCACCGTAAACATTGCCCCGGCCATCGGCTGGCCCGACGGCGCGAAGCCAACCGCCGCCGCCGGCACTCAGGTGTCGGCGTTTGCCGAAGGCCTGGACCACCCGCGCTGGCTGTATGTTTTGCCGAATGGCGATGTGCTGGTGGCGGAAACCAACGCCCCGCCCAAGCCGGATGATGCCAAGGGTATTCGCGGCTGGGTGATGGAGAAGGTCATGGGCCGCGCAGGCGCAGGCGTGCCAAGCCCGAATCGCATCACGCTGCTGCGCGATGCCGACCACGACGGCGTCGCCGAGACCCGCACGGTGTTCCTGGAGAATCTCAATTCACCGTTCGGCATGACGCTGGTGGGTAACGACCTTTACGTGGCCGATTCGGACAAGCTGCTGCGCTTCCCCTATCAGCCAGGCGAAACCTCGATCAAGCAAGCGGGTACCACAGTGGTCGACCTGCCGGGCGGCAGTATCAACCACCACTGGACGAAAAACGTGGTGGCCAGCAAGGACGGTCGCAAGCTGTACGTGAGTGTCGGCTCCAACAGCAACGTGGGCGAGAACGGCCTGAAGGCAGAAGAAGGTCGCGCGGCGATCTGGGAAGTCGACCGCGCCACAGGCCAGCACCGCATTTTTGCTTCCGGGCTGCGCAACCCGAACGGCATGGCCTGGGAACCGCAGAGCGGCAAGCTGTGGACGGCGGTTAACGAGCGCGACGAGATCGGCAGCGACCTGGTGCCCGACTACATTACCTCGGTCAAGGATGGCGCATTTTACGGCTGGCCCTTCAGCTACTATGGCCAGCATGTGGACGTGCGCGTCTCACCGCAAAACCCCGATCTGGTCGCCAAGGCGATTGCACCGGACTATGCCGTAGGGCCTCACACCGCGTCCTTGGGGCTGACGTTCGCAGAAGGCAGCAAACTCCCCGCGCAATTCAGCAACGGCGCATTCATCGGCCAGCATGGCTCGTGGAACCGCAAGCCGCACAGTGGCTACAAGGTGATTTTCGTACCGTTCGAGGGCGGGCAACCCAAAGGGCAACCCGTGGATGTGCTGACCGGATTCCTCAACAGTGACGAGAAAGCCATGGGCCGGCCGGTGGGCGTGGTGATTGATCAGCAGGGCGACTTGCTGGTCGCGGATGACGTGGGAAATAAGGTGTGGCGGGTGTCGGCGGCTAAGTAGCCGGCCTCAAAAACAGCGCAAAACCAAATGTGGGAGGGGCTCGCCCTCTCCCACATCTTATTCTCTGCTCAGCCTTAAGGATTGCGCGCCAGATGCTCAGCCGGCAACACGCGCTTGGCGCTCAGGTAGGCGTTCTGCCAATAGGCTTTGGACAGCGTATCCAGTTTCACCGTACCACCGGTTTGCGGGGCATGTACGAATCGCCCTTCGCCGACGTAGATCCCGGCGTGGCTGACCCGCGAACCGCCACCGGTCGCAAAGAACAGCAAGTCACCGGTTTGCAGGTTCTGCTCGCTGACATCCTGCGCACGCATCACGATCAGTTCACGCGTGGTACGCGGCAAGGAGATGCCCGCGGCGTCGCGGTATACAAAGCCGATCAGGCCACTGCAATCAAACCCGGAGTCCGGCGTATTGCCGCCCCAGCGATAAGGCGTGCCGACCAGGCCCAGCGCTCGGAAGAGTACGTCTTCGGCAGCAGGCGAGAAACTTTGGCTGGAATAGTTGAACACCGGTTTCGGCTTGACCGCTACCGGGGCAGGCGGCGGTGGACGGCTTGCGCAGGCGCTGAGGAGCGCGGCACAAACAAGAAGAATGAGGCGGGCTGAGGTCGACATGGGCAGAACAATCCTGATCTGGATGCGGCTTTCGCTGCCGAACGCTGAAAACCAGAACGCGCAAGCAAAGCTCGCGCGAACGGATTACAACAATATCCAGAGATTCTAGCGCTTACACGTCAAACTTCAAGTATCACTTTAACTTTACTTGCTAGCGGTAACGGTAGTCGGGGCCATGGCGAGTGCACGCTTGGCTTCGATGAAGGTTTTGCTCCAGTAGCTGTCACCCAGGTTGTCGACTCGAACACCGCCACTGCGACGACTGCTGGAGTGAATAAACTGGTTATCGCCCAAGTAGATACCGGCGTGACTTACGCGACCACGACCTGCAGTACTAAAGAAAAGCAGATCGCCGGGCTTGAGGTTATTGCGTGCGACCAACGGTGCATCCACGTTGATCATTTCGCGTGTCGAGCGAGGCAGGTTCATGCCGGCTTCTTCGCGAAACAGGTAGCCGATGAAGCCACTGCAGTCGAAACCGGCTTCAGAGGTACCGCCGAAACGGTAACGGGTACCAATCAGGGACATGCCGCGTTCAAGGATGCTGTCGGCCAGAACTGGAAGCTGGTAAGGCTTGCTGCCGGAGAAGTCGGCCAGTTCTTTTTCAGTTGCGAGTTCTTCCTGGTAAACAGTGGAAGACTGCGATGCAACGAACTTTGCCTGGGACTGTTGTTGAGTCTTTTGCTGCTCAGCCACGTTTTGAGTGTGGGTGGCGCAACCAAACAACAGGGTAACGAGTGCGAGAGGCACGAGGGGTGCGAAGCGATTTAGCATGGGCACGACCGTGGCTGATGTGTAAAGAAGTCGAGACTATGCCCTCTATCACATCGATTTGCAAATTCAATCGTGATCGATGTGACTTCTTGTTTCGACGATGACATCTAAGCCCTTAACACCCCATACATGCCTTTTGCGTGGCCAAACCAGCCCAAACGCAGGTTTTCTGGCGCCTGAAATTTGCCGAGAGCCGCGAAATACAAGGGCTGGCTACCAGCCGAGAGTTTCCTTGAGGAAAGGAATGGTCAGCTTGCGCTGGGCCTGCAAAGAGGCCTGATCGAGCTGTTCCAGCAAATCGAACAACGCGCTCATGCTGCGGGTGCCGCGCGTGAGAATAAAGTGCCCGACTTCATCGGTCAGGTGCAGGCCGCGACGGGATGCACGTAATTGCAGGGCGCGTAACTTGTCTTCGTCAGACAACGGGCGCATCTGGAAGATCAGCGCCAGGGTCAGGCGTGACTTGAGGTCGGCCAGCTTCACCGGCAGCTCTCGCGGCGACGTGGATGCGGCGATCAACAGCCGTCGTCCGCTGTCGCGCAGACGGTTGAACAGGTGAAACAAGGCTTCTTCCCAATCCGCCTTGCCGGCAATCGCCTGCAGATCGTCCAGGCAGACCAGTTCGTACTGCTCAAGGTGGTCGAAGATCCCGATGCCACGGTCCATCAACTCAGCCAATGGCAGGTAAACCGCCGGCTCGCCCATTTGCTCGAAGCGCAGGCACGCGGCCTGCAACAGGTGGGTACGCCCCACGCCGTGCTTGCCCCACAGATAGATCAGGCTTTCAGTCCACCCGGCGTCGGCTTCGCAGAGCCGCTCGACATAGCCGAGTGCAGCGGCATTGGCGCCTGGGTAGTAATTGATAAAGGTGGCGTCGTCACGCAGACGCACACCCAAGGGCAGCTGAATCGGTTTCATGCTGACTGAACGGCTCCAAACGAACCGTTAGTGGCCTCTGTGTAAAGTTTGCAAAGTTTATACCCGTGACGCCGGGCGCACAATGCAGCAGACCACAAGCAAAATCAAAGGTTTGCGTTAGCTTGGGTCAATTTTCGAAAATTGTTTGACACCACGGCTGCATAAACAACAAACCCGGCCTGAGCCGGGTTTGTGACGAAGCGGTTACAGATCGGGGTCTTCAACCCCGGTGTACACATCCGAATCCTTATAAAGATCGTGAACATGGCGCACCAGTACCATGATCACTGCCGCCACCGGCAGTGCCAGCAGGATGCCAGTAAAGCCAAACAGCTCTCCGCCCGCCAGGATCGCAAAGATCACCGCGACCGGGTGCAGACCGATCCGGTCACCCACCAGCAGCGGCGTCAACACCATGCCTTCCAGGGCCTGGCCGACCATGAACACCGCAACAATACCCAGCATCGGATACAGATCGCCGCCAAACTGGAACAGCCCGGCCACGAGTGCCGCGCCGATACCAATCACGAAGCCCATATACGGCACGATCGCAGCCAGACCGGCGATCAAGCCGATCAACAGGCCCAGCTCCAAGCCAATCGCCATCAGGCCGGCGGCATAGATAATCCCCAGGGCCAGCATCACCAGCAACTGGCCTCGCACGAATGCGCCGAGCACCTCATGGCACTCCTCCGCCAGAGACACGATGCGCTCTTCGCTGTTGCGTGGCAGCAGGCTGCGGATCTTGGCCATCATGATGTCCCAGTCACGCAGCAGATAGAACGCTACCACAGGAATCAGCACCAGGTTTGTCAACCAGCCGATCAGCGCCAGGCTGGACGCCGTGGCCTGGCTCAGGACAACACCGACGATATCGGTGGTCTGGCCCATATGCTCACTGATCGCCGCCTTGACCTTGTCGAACTTCCAGAAACCATCCGCCAGCCCCAGCTTGGCCTGAGCCCACGGCATCGCCGTGTGCTGCAACCAGTCGAGCATCTGCGGCGCCAGTTCATACAGGCGAAACAGTTGCTTGGCCAACATCGGCACCAGCACCAGTACCAACGCGGTGATGATCAACGTAAACAGGGCAAACACCGTCACTACGCCCAAGGTGCGCGACAGGCCGGCTTTCTCCAGGCGATCCACCACGGGATCGAATAAATAGGCCAGGAGCAACGCCACCAGAAACGGCGTCAGGATCGAATGCAGCAAGAATACAAACACGCACAGCAGGACAATCCCGCCAAGCCACACCCAACGACGCGTATCCGCCATAAACCACTCCATCTGTTATTTGCTACCTTCCTTCTATATAGAAGAAGAAAGAATATTTACCAACGAAAACGCAACTGCGCCTGGGGCTCAGGAGCAGCGGCTGGTTGTGTACCACCCTCCACCGGCGGCAACACCTGCGTTTCACCAGCAGGCACTTCCTGCAACTTGGCCAGGCTCAACTGCGTACGCAATTGCTCGGCACTGCCGTTGACGCGATACACAATGCGATTGCCATCAACCCGCTGCGGTTGGCCACCAAAAGGTTCAAGCAGATGACCAAGGGCAGCGTAGCGCTCCAGGTTCATGCCCTGCACTTCGAGCAATTGCTCGCTGCTCACACCGGGCTTGACGGCAAAGCGTGGCGCCAGCTTTTGGCTGACCGCGAGCAATACGGCATCGGCTACCGCTGCGGTGTCTGCGCCCTGGGCGGTACCCTGCTCACTTTTGTCGCCCAGCCACAGGCGCCATTTGGCCTGCCATTGGTTGCCTTCCTGGCGGGCGTGCACAGCGAGCAAAGCGTCGGCGCCATAGCGCTCGGAGGCTGCACGCAATGGCGTGGCGTCGGCGCTTTCGAGATTAGGCGCAGTCGCAACCACCTGTTCATCCAGATCGCCCAGCGGCAGACGCAGCGGCAAGCCTCGGTGTTGCGCCGCCCGACGCAGCGCGCCGGCGACCGCTTGACCATCACCGACCAGGCTGCTGCCTTCGGTGGAGTCGTTCAGCCACCAGCCAAGAATTGACGGCCGGTTGCTGCCCCACATCGACAGGCCCGCTCCACGCAGGGCGCGGTCGGTGCTCACCGGGTCGAAGTCGACTTGCAGGCTTTCCGGTGGGCCGGCGTCATAGCCATACTGGCTGATGATTTGTTGCGGGTCTTTGCGAATTGCCGCCAGGCCCGGGCCGTCGGCGGCCTTGGCGTCGCCGGTCAGGCGGATCACCAGGGTTTGCACGGCGCGTTGGGTGGCAGCGTCGCGCTCTTGAGGCGATTGGCTGCTGACCGGTTCAAGCACTTGATAAAGGCCATTGAGGGTTTCGGCATGACTCGCCAGGCTGACCAACGACAAGCAGCCTACAAGGAAGAATTTACACAGACGCATGAAAGATTCCCGAACGACAAATTTAGCGGCTGGAACAGACCGCGTGAACTCGGCTTGGCAAGGCTGTGACCACAGCGACCGGTAAAACATTCACAGGGCCTTGGCAGTTTTTGTACTGTCATAACGATAGCGGGTTAAAGGCTATACCTTAATACACCCCATAACAGGCCCGATTAGCATTTTTTTAACACCATATGCCCCTGCCCGTCGGCCCGAGGATGGCCGCTGCCCCTCAAGCCTGATAAAATCGCGCGCCTTCGCAGACCGTCAACGGCAAGGCCTTTTACCCAAAGCCCCTGCCCGCTCGGTCGTTACCCCTGAATCCCCCCTAAAGGCCTGGATCATGAGCAAGCAACCCTCCCTGAGCTACAAGGACGCCGGTGTAGACATCGACGCCGGTGAAGCATTGGTCGAACGCATCAAGAGCGTCGCCAAGCGCACTGCGCGCCCCGAAGTCATGGGCGGCCTGGGCGGTTTTGGCGCCCTCTGCGAAATCCCGGCCGGCTACAAGCAGCCCGTATTGGTCTCCGGCACTGACGGTGTGGGCACCAAGCTGCGCCTGGCACTGAACCTGAACAAGCACGACACCATCGGCATCGACCTGGTTGCCATGTGCGTCAACGACCTGGTGGTGTGTGGCGCAGAGCCGCTGTTCTTCCTCGACTACTACGCCACCGGCAAGCTGAACGTGGACACCGCGGCACAAGTGGTGACGGGTATCGGCGCTGGCTGCGAACTGTCGGGTTGCTCGCTGGTGGGCGGCGAAACCGCTGAAATGCCAGGCATGTACGAAGGCGAAGACTACGACCTGGCCGGCTTCTGCGTTGGTGTTGTCGAAAAAGCCGAGATCATCGACGGCTCCAAAGTCGCTGCCGGCGACGCCCTGCTGGCTCTGCCGTCCTCCGGCCCGCACTCCAACGGCTACTCGCTGATCCGCAAGATCATCGAAGTGTCCGGTGCCGACATCGAGAACACCCAGCTCGACGGCAAGCCGCTGACCGACCTGCTGATGGCCCCAACCCGTATCTACGTGAAGCCGCTGCTCAAGCTGATCAAGGAAACCGGTGCCGTTAAAGCCATGGCCCACATCACCGGTGGCGGCCTGCTAGACAACATCCCGCGCGTACTGCCAAAAGGCGCCCAGGCGATTGTCGACGTGGCCAGCTGGCAGCGTCCTGCGGTATTCGACTGGCTGCAAGAGAAAGGCAACGTCAACGAAACCGAAATGCACCGCGTGCTGAACTGCGGCGTGGGCATGGTCATCTGCGTGGCCCAAGAGCACGTTGAAACGGCGCTGGACGTTCTGCGTGAAGCAGGCGAGCAGCCTTGGGTCATCGGCCAGATCGCCACCGCTCCGGAAGGCGCGGCCCAGGTTGAACTGAAGAACCTTAAGGCGCACTGATGCCTGCAACCTGTGATGTCGTGGTGCTGCTTTCCGGCACCGGCAGTAACTTGCAGGCCTTGATCGACAGCACGCGCACCGGCGACAGCCCGGTGCGCATCGCTGCGGTGATTTCCAACCGCGGCGACGCATACGGCCTGCAACGCGCCCGGGACGCTGGTATCGAAACCCGCTCTCTGGATCACAAGGCTTTCGAAGGCCGTGAGGCCTTCGACAGCGCCTTGATCGAACTGATCGACGCCTTCAACCCCAAACTCGTGGTCCTCGCCGGTTTCATGCGCATCCTCAGCGCTGACTTCGTGCGGCACTACGAAGGGCGCCTCCTCAATATCCACCCTTCCCTGCTACCCAAGTACAAAGGCATGCACACGCATCAGCGCGCGCTTGACGCTGGCGACAGCGAGCACGGCTGCAGCGTGCACTTTGTGACCGAGGAACTCGATGGCGGGCCTCTGGTCGTACAGGCAGTGGTTCCGGTAGAGTCTGCAGACTCAGCGCAGACACTTGCGCAACGGGTTCACACCCAGGAACACAGGATTTACCCGCTGGCTGTTCGCTGGTTTGCCGAGGGACGATTGATTCTCGGCGAACAGGGTGCATTATTGGACGGTCAGTTACTCGCGGCCAGCGGCCACTTGATTCGAACCTAGGAGATTTTATGCGTCGCGCCTTGCTCTTCGCTTTTGCGCTGTTCGCCTTGCCCGCCGTGCAAGCAGCAGACCTTCACCCGTTCTCCGCCAGCTACACCGCCGACTGGAAACAGTTGCCCATGAGTGGTTCGGCCGAACGCAGCCTGACCAAGAATGACAACGGCTCGTGGACCTTGAATTTCAAGGCGTCCATGATGATTGCCAGCCTTACCGAGACCAGCGTGATCAGTTTGGACAAGGACACCCTGCAACCGAAGAGCTACACCTTCGAGCGCGGCGGTCTGGGCAAGGCGAAAAAAATCAACCTGGATTTCGACCACGCGACCAACAAGGTCACCGGCTTCGAAAACAAGGACCCGGTCAACGTCACCCTCGAAAGTGGCATGCTCGACAAGTCGACCTACCAGCTTGCCCTGCAGCGTGACGTGGCCGCCGGCAAGAAAAGCATGAGCTACCGCGTAGTCGAGGGCACCGACGTCGACACCTACGACTTCCGCGTAATCGGCCCTGAAAAGGTCCAGACCAAAGCCGGCGCCATTGACGCGATCAAGGTTGAGCGCGTGCGCGACCCGTCGCAGAGCAAGCGCATCACCCAGATGTGGTTTGCCAAGGACTGGGGCGGCATCCTGGTTGCCCTGCGTCAGGTAGAAACCGACGGTAAGGAATACAACATCATGCTGCTGGACGGCACCGTTGACGGCAAGGCTGTCAAAGGTAGCTGATAGGCTGATGAGCTGGAAAAGAGCCTCGCTGAATGCGGGGCTTTTTTTCGTCTGCAGGTTTTGTGCTGGACGCTCTACCGCTATCGCAGGCAAGCCAGCGCCCACATTGGAATGAATTTCAACGGTGGGAACTGGCTTGCCTGCGATGACGTCAGCACGGCCGACCTAAGCTTGAAAGCCATCTGAAACATGAAACTTTTGTCATAAAACTCAGCACCCTGCGACGCAATGCCGCGGTTTACGCGGCCTGCGGGAATATTGCGTTTCCTGCAAAGAATTGTTGCGCGCAAAATCAGTTTACTTAGCAAGCTAACAAAACATATAAAAGAGGCCTGCGACGACTTGCCGCAGATCAACCAGAGATTGGAGCAAGCAGATGACTGTAAAAGTAACTGAACGCGACGATGCACACATGTCTCATGAAGCACTGGGCCATGGGATTCACATCTGGGATGTACATCAACAAGACCAACTGGTCGGCATGTTCCACGACGAGAGCGAAGCCCACAATTATAAAAACGAGCTCGAAACTCTTGAGATGAAACGCCAGGCACAAAGCTCCTGAAACTCTGATATCGCGTAGACGCCCGGCCCCACGCAGCCGGGCCGCCTACACAGAAAACCCGCCCACCTGGCGGGTTTCTTGCGTTTCATAAGCAGCGACTTCCCCTGCGCCTCAGCGCTCGTACAAAAGCAGACACATCCTACAAAGCACCAGCGCGTTTACTACAGGCCATTCCAAACCCCCAGAACTCGCCTGTTCTAGACGCCTCCAGGCCATCTCACCGCGCCTGACTGATCACCTTACTCACGCGCAAACCCCGCCTTCCACCTTGCTTGAATAAACGTTTGTGCAAAAAGCGTAACAACAAATAGACATTTGGTAATAGTTCTCGATACCATTCGCGCGCCTTTCACCCAGGACCGCGGATAAGGAATTCGACTTGATGCATGGACACAACAGCACGCCGGAAAAATCACTGCTT
This sequence comes from Pseudomonas sp. O39, assembly GCF_045447295.1. Taxonomy (NCBI): domain Bacteria; kingdom Pseudomonadati; phylum Pseudomonadota; class Gammaproteobacteria; order Pseudomonadales; family Pseudomonadaceae; genus Pseudomonas; species Pseudomonas sp. O39. The sequence goes on along the minus strand of NZ_JBJGXV010000002.1, from coordinate 37,002 downwards.
GAGCGCTGGAGTGAAGCACTGGCCACGCCGCAATTCCTGGCCAATCACCTCACCCTTGATTCCCTGATCAACACGCTGGCGCCCGCCGCCGAACGCAGTTTCCAACGCTTGATCCAGGCACTGTTTCGTGAAGGCCTGCTGGCCCCCAACACTCGCAGCTATGACGAACTCGGCCACTGCTGGCTGGCACTGCCTGACCAAACCCACCTGCGCTTCGATTACCTGAGGCCCGGCCGCATGGGCAGCTGGGACCTGCGTGGCCAGGTCACACTGCTACGTAACGACCAGACCGAGCAGAAAATTCAATTCCCGTCGCAATTACTGACGCTGCTTAACAACAGCCTCGAATCATCGGCCGATCTGAACGTCTTGAGCCGTCTCAACAGCGAAATCGATGACAGCTTTGTCAACGACACGCTGTGCCTCGCCTTTCACGAGCAGTGGACACTCAAGCTGCACGCAGCAATGGACCCGGCACATCAGAACAATCTGCTGAGCCACCTCAAGAATGATGCGAGCGTCACCAACGCTACGTCCGTGCTTGAACAATGGGGCACGCTGGGCCACCCATGGCACCCCAACTACAAGACCAAGTTGGGCTTGGCTACCGACCAGGTCATCGATTTCTCACCGGAGTTCGAAGCACGCTTCCCGGTATTCCTTTGCGCGCTCCACCGCCAATACGCGCATGTCGAAGTATTGGCCGATAGCGCAGATTACTGGCAGTTTTGGCAGCAGCATTTTCCACAGGCTGCCAGGCAATTGACCGTAGCGCTTGCAGCGCAGGGGCTTGAGGCGGCTGACTATCTGCCGCTGCCTGCTCACCCTTGGCAGGCACGCCAGGAGCTACCGCAACTGTTCGCCAACGAAATCGGTGACAAGCTGCTGGTGCTGACCGATATCGTCGCGTTTACCGCCCACCCGACCATGTCGTTCAGGACCGTGCTGCCTGAAGGCAGCTGCGACGCGCCGATGGTCAAACTCCCGGTCTCACTGCGCCTGACCAGTGTGCAACGAACTGTTTCACCACGCTCGGCGCGCATGGGCCCGCGGATCAGCCATTTGCTGCTGACGATCCTTGAGCGCGAGCCCGCAATTCAGCGAATTCTCAGCATCGTCCCCGAGCGGATCGGCGTGCATTTCAAACCCCAACCGGCCAATGATGAGCACTCCCGCCACCTGGCCGTTCTCTACCGCGACAACCCGCAGAGCCTGCTCCAACCGGGCGAAATGGCCGTGCCGGTAGGCAGCCTGTTTGCCATCGACCAGCACGGCCAGCCGCTGCTGAGGCAATGGGTACGCCTGAGTAAAGGCCTGGACGACGCCGATGCCATGCTCGCGTTCTTTCGCGACTATGCCGCGATCGCCGTACCGGCACTGTTGGGCATGTACCTGCGCTATGGCGTTGCCTTCGAGGCCCACCAGCAGAACTCGTTCATGGTCATGGCCGCAGACGGCCAATTGAGCCGCCTGTTGTTGCGTGACTTCGGTGATATTCGAATCGACCGCAAGACCTTGCACGCCCATGGTTTGGATATCGAACTGCACGACCCCAAGATGACGCTGTACGACGACGCGGGCTTTGTACGTGACAAGCTGCTGCACACCGTATTCATGTGCCACCTGGGCGAACTGGTATTGCTCAGTGCCCGCCACTTCGATATCCCCCAGGCGTTGCTGTGGAATGAACTGTCGGCCCACGTCAGCCAGTGTTTCGACGACGTGCGCAGCCAGGTCGAACCACAGCGTTGGGCAACCGAGCGCGAAGCCCTGCTGGAACAGGACTGGCCGGCCAAGTCGTTCATGCGCATGCGCCTGCTGGAAAGCCATGCCGATATCGTCGGGCGGCTGCCCAACCCGTTGAGTGCCGCCGCCAATGGCAGCTAACCACACCGCCCTGCGGCTGCTGGTGGTGATTCAGCTGGTGTCGATGGGGGCCATGGAAATGAGCGGCCCCTTCTGGCCCTTGCAGATCCAGAAGCTGCTCGGCGTGGCCAATGCCCAATACACCGGCCTGCTGTCTTCGCTGGTGTATGCCGGGCCGATGATGGCAGCGATGATCCTGACGCCAATGTGGGGGCGCCTGGGTGACCGTACCGGCCACAAGCCGATGATCATTCGGGCGCTGCTGGCGTTGGCGGCGTGCCAGGCGCTGGCCGCTATCACCTTCGATCCGTGGCTGCTGGTGGCGATCAGAGTGGCGCAAGGCGCGCTGGCCGGCTTTATCGCAGCGGCCCAAGCCTACGCACTGGCCTGCTGCGGTGATGGTGGGCGCGGGCACATTCTGGCGCGACTGCAATCGGCAACCGCGGTGGGGTCACTGGCTGGGCCGGTGTTGGGCGGCTGGCTGATGGATGTCTCGGGCTTCGCACTGCTGTGCTACAGCGCCACCGCCGTCTGCCTGGCCTGTGCGGTGATCAGCGTGTTCCTGCCCAGTGATGCACCGCGCTCGCGGCCAGCGCGCACGTCCACACCCGCCGCACTGCCCAAAGGCTGGCTCGGCGCAATGCTGGGGATCATCGTATTGATTCAGGCTGCCAAGATGATGCCTCAGCCGTTTTACGCCTTGTACGTCGCCGATATTTTACAGGCGCCCGCCTGGTTGATCGGCGCCAGCTATGCCGCCAGCGCACTCACGCTGGCACTGTCCGCCCCGCTTTGGGGGCGGCTGTTTGACCGACATCAACCTGCACACACACTGCGCATTATCGAATGGGTCACGTGGTCCTGCGCCTTGACGCTTGCCTTCACAGCGATGGCCAACGAATGGCTGGGCTTCCTCGCCAGCCGGTTGCTGTGGGGCGTGTGGCAAGGAGCCCTGCTGCCCGTCGCCTACACGTTGATCGCCAATACCGTTGCGCCCAGCCAGCAGGGTTTTGCCTTGGGCATGGGCAATAGCGCCGCCAAAGCCGGCGCGCTGTGCGGCGCCTTGATGGGCGGCATTGGCATGGGAATGGTGGGCTTGGCGCACAGCTTTTGGCTGGTCGCGCTCACTTATGCCTTGGCTGCCCTGGGTATCCGCGCCATCCGTTCGTTCACCCGAACACCCGATTCATCCGGTTTTTCTGTCAATACTTCTAATAACTGAAAGGCAAGGTCATGAACAAATTGCAACTGGCAGCCCTGCTGCCCCTGCTCGGATCTATGAGCGGCCCAGCCTGGGCCGATCAAGTTGAAGAAACCCAAGCAGCGCCTACCAACCTGCAATTACAGGCAACGGTGGTTTCGGCCACACGCAATGAAACCAGTATCGCGGCGATTCCAGGCTCTGTGCAGGTCATCAGCGAAGACCAGATCCGCCAGCAGACAGGTGCAGGACGCCGGGTTGCGGATATCCTCGGGCAATTGGTGCCGGGCATTGCGCCCTCCAGTGGTGGCATGAGCAACTTCGGCCAGACGCTTCGCGGGCGCAATACGCTGATCCTGATCGATGGCGTGTCCCAGAACGCCACACGCGACAACTTCCGCCAGCTCAACAGCGTGGCACCGGAAAGCATCGAACGCATTGAAGTGATTTCCGGCGCCAGCAGTGTCTACGGCGCAGGTGCGTCAGGCGGCATCATCAACATCATCACCAAGCGCAACAAAGGTGAAGACCTCGCCTTCAGCAGCAAAATCGGCATGACCGCCGGCAACAACCTCAGCCACAAAGGTTTCTCCTACGAAACATTCCAGAGCGCAACGGGCCGTCAGGGCCCTGTGGACTGGTATCTTTCCGGCAACTACGTACAACGCAACGATCAGTTCGACGGCAACGGAAAACGCATTCCCCAGGACACGTCCCAGGGCAGCAACATGGACACCGACACCTACGACCTGCAAGGTCGCTTCGGCTACGAGCTGGATGACGACAAGAAGATCAGCCTGTCACTGCAAGACTACAAAGACGAACAAGACACCCGTTACACCAAGGACCCACGCAACACCAATACCGCCGTCGCGGTGAAAGGCCTGGACCTGGATGACCAACCTTTCACCCACAACCAGGCGGTCAACCTTAACTATGCCGACAAAGATTTCTACGGCCAGGGCTTGCAGGTCGAAAGTTACTGGCGGCGTGCCGACGCGCTGTTCTTCCCGGACCTGTCGCGTGGCCGCGCCGGGGTATCCGACAACAACAGCGTGCAGGATGTCTACGGCCTGCGCGCGGCGATCGATACGCAAATGCCGGACATCGGCCCGGCCACCGGCAATCTGGTCTGGGGGGCGGACTATGACCATGAAACCTCACGCCAGCGCGGCGACCAATACCGCGTCAACGGCCTGAACTACACCAAGACCGGCACCACGTTCGAATTGGGCCCGGACATCGCAACCACCACCAAAGCCATCTTTGGGCAACTGTCCTACGACATCGATGACTGGACCTTGCGTGGTGGCGTACGCCGCGAGTGGATCGAAAGCGAGGTTTCCGACAGCATCGCTTACGGCGAAATCGTCCAGACCGGCAATCGCGCGATACTGCCGGGTGGCACGCTCAAATACGACGACACTCTCTATAACCTCGGTGCGGTGTATCACCTGAGCGAAAACCAAGACGTGTTCGTCAACTTCAGCCAGGGCTTTTCCCTGCCGGATATCCAGCGTTTCCTGCGTGACGTGAACAGCAAGTACGACATTCAAAACCTGAATGCCCAAGCGCTGAAGGTCGACAGCTACGAGCTGGGCTGGCGCGGCAATTGGGACAAGTGGCTGGCCAGCGTCACGGCGTATGAAAACACCTCGGATGTCACCCAGTTCTATGACGCCAATGACCGTGTACTGCGCCTGATCAATCAGAAAGAGCGTGTGCGCGGCGTTGAAACCAGCCTGACGTACAACTTCACCGATCAATGGTCGGTAGGGGGTACTTACGCTTACGCCAAAGGCGAGACCCAGCAGAACGGTAAATGGATCGACCTGCCTGCCACACGCATCTCTCCCTCAAAGACCACCGCCTTTATCGGCTACGACCGTGGTGACTACAGCCTGCGCCTGCAAGGTATGCGCCTGGCCGACTATGACGCCGCGTTCAAAGACAACAACGGCCGCGACATCAAAGGCTACACGCTGGCCGACCTATTGGGTTCGGTGAGGTTGCCGGTAGGTCGCCTCGAAGGTGCGGTGTACAACCTCACTAACCGCAACTACCAGAACATGTTCGCCCAGGCCAACGCGCGTGCACCGTACCCGAATGCCGAAGGTCGTACCTTCACCCTGAGTTACGCAGTGGACTGGTGAGCGGCTGACGCTACTGGTTAAAACACAAACCCCGCCTTTTGAGCGGGGTTTGTGTTTTCTGGCAGGGGCAAGCCCTTCACCACGGGGATGTTTTTTACAGCCTTACCACATCAGATCATCCGGGATCTGGTAGGCGGCGTACGGATCATCCTCATCCGGCACCTGGCTTTCGGTGAGGATGTTGAGCTGCACGATGCGCTCGGGTGCACGCTCCTGGATCTTCAACGCCGCCTCGCGCGGGATGACCTCATAACCGCCGCCGTGGTGCACGATCGCCAGGGAGCCGTTGCTGAGCTTGTTGCGCATCAACGTGTTGACCGACAGGCGCTTGACCTTCTTGTCGTCCACGAAGTTGTAGTAGTCCTCGGTGGTCAACTTGGGCAGGCGCGAGGTCTCGATCAGTTGCTTGACCTGGGCAGTGCGGGCCTTGGCTTCGGCTTTTTCCTGCTGCTGACGGTTCAGTTCCTGGTCACGCTTGACCTTCTCGGCCTGTGCCTCAGCGGCCAGGCGTGCCTGGGTGTCATCCACCTCGGCCTGGCCTTTGTGGACCAGGCGCTGCTGCTTCTGTTTCTCTTTGCCGACCTGCTTGGCCTGCTTTTGGTTGACCAGACCTGCTTTAAGCAACTGGTCGCGAAGGGAAATGCTCATGGTGCTTACTCACTTAGGCCACTGCTCAACCGCAGCTGGACAGATTCTTTTCCTGACGTTTGGCTTCGCCCCACAGGGCGTCCAACGCTTCGAGGGTGCAATCTTCTATGGATTGGTGCGTGTCGCGCAATGCCTGTTCGATAAATCGGAAACGTCGTTCGAACTTGGCATTGGCGCCACGCAGCGCAGTTTCCGGGTCAACCTTGAGGTGACGTGCCAGGTTGACTGCAGCAAACAGCAAGTCACCGACCTCATCGGCAATCGCCACCGAATCGTTATCAGCCGTGGCTTCGAGCACTTCATCCAGCTCTTCGCGCACGTTGTCCACCACCGGCAACGCGGCAGGCCAGTCGAAACCGACCTGGCTGGCGCGCTTTTGCAATTTGGCAGCACGGGACAATGCAGGTAAGGCCGCAGGCACATCGTCCAGCAGGGAAAGTTGCTCCGGCGCGTCGGATTTCTCCGCACGCTCCTCGGCCTTGATCTGCTCCCAGCGCGCCTTGACCTGCTCTTCGCTCAACTGCGGGATATCCAGCGGCGCATACAGATCCCCGGTGGGGAACACATGAGGGTGGCGGCGGATGAGCTTGCGGGTAATGCTGTCGATCACCCCGGCAAATTCAAAGCGCCCGTCTTCCCGCGCCAGTTGGCTGTAATACACCACCTGAAACAACAGGTCACCCAACTCGCCTTGCAGGTGATCAAAGTCGCCACGCTCGATGGCGTCGGCGACTTCATAGGCTTCTTCCAAGGTGTGCGGAACGATGGTCGCGTAGGTTTGCTTGATGTCCCACGGGCACCCGTATTTGGGGTCGCGCAGACGGTTCATCAGGTGCAGCAGGTCTTCAAGTGAATACATCAGTCAATCTCTGCCCATTGTCTGGAACCGCTGAAGATCTAATGTGGGAGCTGGCTTGCCTGCGATAGCCTCGACTCGGTCTATCAGACAGACCGAGTCGCCTGCATCGCGGGCAAGCCCGGCTCCCACAGAAAGCAGTCCACAGATATTTTCAGACCGCATCAAGGTGTGCGATTACGCCGCGTCTCGATGATGTTCGGCAACTGGGAAATCCGCCCCAGCAACCGCCCCAACGCATCCAGCCCCGGGATCTCGATCGTCAGGGACATCAACGCCGTGTTGTCCTCTTTGTTCGAGCGGGTGTTGACCGCCAGCACGTTGATCCGCTCGTTGAGCAGCACTTGCGACACATCACGCAGCAACCCGGAACGGTCGTAGGCGCGAATGATGATGTCCACCGGGTAGGTGAGCACCGGCACCGGGCCCCAGCTGACCTGGATGATCCGCTCCGGCTCGCGCCCGCCCAGTTGCAGCACCGAGGCGCAATCCTGGCGGTGAATGCTCACGCCACGGCCCTGGGTGATGTAACCGACGATGGCGTCGCCCGGCAACGGCTGGCAACAACCAGCCATTTGTGTCATCAGGTTGCCCACGCCCTGGATCTGGATGTCGCCGCGCTTGCCCGGTTTGTAGCCGGTGGCTTTGCGGGGAATCAGTTCCAGTTGCTCGCTGCCGCGCTCCGGCTCGACCAACTGCTGGGCCAGGTTGACCAACTGCGACAGACGCAGGTCGCCGGCACCAAGTGCCGCGAACATGTCCTCGGCGATCTTCATGTTGGCCTTTTCGGCCAACTTGTCGAAGTCCACCTGCGGCAGGCCCAGACGCGCCAGTTCCCGTTCGAGCAAGGTTTTACCGGCCGCGACGTTCTGGTCGCGCGCCTGCAATTTGAACCAGTGCACGATTTTTGCCCGGGCCCGCGACGTGGTGATGTAACCCAGGTTCGGGTTCAGCCAGTCGCGGCTCGGTGTGCCGTGCTTGCTGGTGATGATCTCGACCTGTTCACCGGTCTGCAGGCTGTAGTTGAGCGGCACGATGCGCCCATTGATCTTGGCGCCCCGGCAGTTGTGGCCGATTTCGGTGTGTACGCGGTAGGCGAAGTCCAGCGGCGTAGCGCCCTTGGGCAAGTCGATGGCGTGGCCGTCGGGGGTGAAGATATAGACCCGGTCCGGCTCGATATCCACCCGCAGCTGTTCGGCCAGGCCGCCGATGTCGCCGAGTTCTTCGTGCCACTCCAGCACTTGGCGCAGCCAGGAGATTTTCTCTTCGTACTGGTTGGACCCGGCCTTGACGTCGGTGCCCTTGTAACGCCAGTGCGCGCAAACCCCCAGCTCGGCCTCCTCGTGCATGGCGTGTGTGCGGATCTGCACTTCCAGCACCTTGCCCTCGGGACCGATCACTGCGGTGTGCAACGAGCGATAGCCGTTTTCCTTGGGGTTGGCGATGTAGTCGTCAAACTCCTTGGGAATGTGCCGCCACAACGTGTGGACGATACCCAGCGCGGTGTAGCAATCGCGCATTTCCGGCACCAGTACGCGTACCGCGCGCACGTCATAGATCTGGCTGAACGCCAGGCCCTTGCGCTGCATTTTGCGCCAAATGGAGTAGATGTGTTTGGCACGGCCGCTGATGTCGGCGTCGACGCCGGTGGCTTGCAACTCGGAACGCAACTGGCCCATCACGTCGGTAATGAAGCGCTCACGGTCGAGCCGCCGCTCGTGCAGCAGCGTGGCAATCTGTTTGTATTGATCGGGTTCGAGGTAGCGGAAGGACAAGTCCTCCAGCTCCCACTTGATATGGCCGATACCCAGACGGTGCGCCAGCGGCGCGTAGATGTCGAACACCTCGCGGGCCACGCGGTTGCGCTTTTCGTCATCGGCAGTCTTCACCGCACGGATCGCGCAGGTGCGTTCGGCCAGCTTGATCAGCGCGACACGCACGTCGTCGACCATCGCCACCAGCATTTTGCGCAGGTTCTCGACCTGGCCCTGGGTGCCCAGCACCAGGGACTGACGCGGGCTGAGGCTGGCGCTGATGGCAGCCATGCGCAGCACGCCGTCGATCAACTTGGCGACCACGGTGCCGAAACGCTGGCTGACCAGCGGCAACGCAATATGCCCTTCACGTACGCCGCGATAAAGCACGGCGGCGATCAGCGAATCCTGGTCCAGCTTGAGATCGGCGAGGATTTCGGCGATTTCCAACCCGGTGCGAAAGCTTGACGTGCCCTCCGCCCACAGGTTCTTGGCGGCATTGTCTTGCTGTTCAGACTCACGAGCGAACTCGCAGGCCGCTTTCAAGGCTTCACGGTCCAGTGCCGGGTCGACACTGACGGCATGATCCAGCCATGCCTCGAGATTGATACTGCCGTCGGTGTTGATCGGCTGGTGTGCTCTCACCTGTACCATCTTGCTTACCTTCCCTACGACGCACCTTTAATGCGCCAAAAATCATCGCTGACCTGCTGCGCAACCCTAGTTTTGCAACCCTAGGCTACGTACAACTCCCTGACAGGTCACGGCCCAGGAGACTACAGGCCAGTCGGATTAAACGGGCATCCTAGCCCGCTTCAAATAACGCCATGGCCTCGACATGAGCTGTCTGTGGAAACATGTCGAGGATCCCGGCACGTTTTAGCCGGTAGCCTTGCTTGACCAACTCAACCGTGTCCCGCGCCAGCGTGGCTGGGTTGCAGGACACATACACCAAGCGTTTGGCTCCCAGCGTGGCGAGCTTGCGCACAACCTCCAGGGCACCATCACGGGGTGGGTCCAAGAGTACCGCAGAAAAGCCCTGCTTGGCCCACTCCGCGTCAGTCAAAGGCTGGGACAAATCGGCCTGAAAAAACTGCACATTATGCAAATTGTTGCTGACGGCATTCTGCGCCGCCCGGTCCACCATGGTCTGCACGCCTTCTACCGCGACCACTTCGCGCACCTGGCGCGCCAGTGGCAAGGCGAAATTGCCCAGGCCACAAAACAGGTCCAGCACCCGATCGTCGGGCTGTGGCGCCAGCCATTCCAGGGCTTGCGCGACCATCGCTTCGTTGATGCCGGCATTGACCTGCACAAAGTCGCCGGGCCGATAGGCCAGCTCCAAGCCCCACTGCGCCAACCGATAACCGAGGGCCGTATCCGCCTCGACCGGTTCCGGCTGGCCTTCGCCATGCAGCCATAATTGGGCTTCATGGAAAGCGCAAAATTCTTTCAACACCAGCAGGTCCGCCTCGGACAGCGGCGCCATGTGCCGCAGCAGCACAGCAATGGAGGAGCCACTGAACAACTCCACATGCCCCAACGCCTGTGGTTTGCTCAGGCGGCGCAACATATTCGGCAAACGCTGCATGATCGGTTGCAAGGCCTGTACCAGCACCGGGCAATCGTCGATGGCGACGATGTCCTGGCTGGCCACGGCGCGAAAACCCACTTCGAGTTTTTTCGCCTTGGCATCCCAACGCACCGCGACGCGGGCGCGGCGGCGGTAGCCGAATTCCGGCCCACTCAAAGGGGCAGCCCACTCTTGCGGTTCGACACCGGCCACGCGGGACAGTTGCTCGGCGAGCATGCGCTGTTTCAGGGCGAGTTGTTCGTCGTGGGGCAAGTGCTGCACGCTGCAACCACCGCAACGGCCAACGTGTGCACACGGCGCAGGCCGGCGCAGTTGACTGGCGGTGAAAACGCGTTCGGTACGGGCCTCGACCACTTTACCGTGGGCGCCCAATACTCGCGCTTCGACTTCTTCGCCAGCCAGCGCGCCATTCACGAACCAGGTACGGCCTTCAAAGAACACAATGCCCCGGCCATCGTTGGCCAGGCGCTCGATGGTCAGGCGTTGCTTCTTGCCCACCGGAATCTGCGGGGCCCGGCTGCCGCCCGTCGGTTGGAAGCGCAGGCCTCTCTCGTGCTTGGCCATCAGTTGGGTTCGTCGAAGATGCCGGTCGACAGGTAACGGTCGCCTCGGTCACAGATGATCGCGACGATCACCGCGTTTTCCACTTCTTTGGACAAGCGCAACATACCGGCCACGGCGCCACCGGAAGACACGCCGCAGAAGATGCCTTCTTCGCGCGCCAGACGGCGGGTAGTGTCTTCGGCTTCACGCTGGGCCATGTCGATGATGCGGTCCACGCGCGTCGCGTTGTAGATCTTCGGCAGGTACTCTTCGGGCCAACGGCGGATGCCTGGGATGGATGCGCCTTCCATCGGTTGCAGGCCGACGATCTGGATCGCCGGGTTCTGCTCCTTGAGGTAGCGCGAGTTGCCCATGATGGTGCCGGTAGTGCCCATGGAGCTGACGAAATGGGTGATGGTGCCCTGGGTCTGGCGCCAGATTTCCGGGCCGGTGGTGGTGTAGTGCGCCTCGGGGTTATCGCCGTTTGCAAACTGGTCCAGCACCACGCCACGGCCTTCGGCGGCCATGCGCTCGGCAAGATCGCGCGCGCCTTCCATGCCTTCTTCCTGAGTGACGAGAATCAGCTGCGCACCATAGGCGGTCATCGCCGCCTTGCGTTCGGCGCTGCCGTTGTCGGGCATGATCAGCACCATCTTGTAACCCTTGATCGCCGCGGCCATGGCCAGGGCGATCCCGGTGTTACCCGAGGTGGCTTCGATCAGGGTGTCACCGGGCTTGATCTGCCCGCGCAGCTCGGCGCGGGCGATCATCGACAGCGCCGGGCGGTCCTTGACGGAACCGGCCGGGTTGTTCCCTTCGAGCTTGAGCAACAGGGTATTGCTGGTTTCACCCGCCATGCGTTGCAAGCGGACCAGGGGCGTGTTGCCGACGCAATCGGCGATTGTAGGGTACTGCAAGGTCATGGCGTATTCGCAATCCAGACTGCGGGGGCGAACATCATACCGGGAAAGGCCGGCGGGCCATATCACGCAAAGTGCGGTGCTTATGGCTTATAGGAATAAGCGAGTGATGTGTTGATCGGGAGGACGCTCTCGCGGGCAAGCCCGCTCTCACATTTGGCCTTCAGTGGTCCCGTGCGGGCGCTGGCTTGCCAGCGACAGCAGCACCTCGGTGAACCTGCTAACCCAACGGTCCATCGCCATGATTTCGCTGAAACACCTCATCCCCCATTGCCGCGATTTGCCCCTCGATCAACGCGTCGAATGGCTTGAGCAAAGGCTCAAAGGATGTCGGCGCTTCCAACACCTGCAATGCCTGCACAATGGCCTCTACCGTCGACAACGCCCCTGGCCCCGGTGCCTTGCGCAGCCGATAGCGCGAAACGCCACCCTCGGCCAAGGTTACCCGGGGCAATGCAGCCAACAATGGATTGAGGTGCAACAATTTGCGCGCCTTGCGCCAGGTGCCGTCGGGCACCACCAACAACAGTGGCGGGTCCTCAGGTGCATACACTTGCAAAGGCTGAGCGTCATCAGCGGGAAACAGCAGGCGCGCCTGATAACCGGGCGGGTTCAACAATGTGGCCAAATCCTCGAATACCTCGCCAACCACCAATTGCGCATTGTTCAGCCCCAACGCCGCCAACCGCGCGGTGTTGAGCGCGTGGTTGACCTCGCTTGGGTGCTGCAACAGCAACACGCGGGTGCGGCTGTCGAGACTGGGGATCAGCGGGCACAGGCAATGGGTGATGGGCCTGAGGCACCGGGAACACTGGGGTCTGGACATGATTTTCAGGCCTGGTTGAGCTGGGCTTTGAGTAGGTCGCGGAAGGTCTGGATCAGCGGTTCGCGGCTACGCCCCCGGCGCATGATCATCGAGAATGGCGCCTGGTAGCCGAAGGTCGCCGGCAGCAGTACACGCAATTCGCCCTTGTCGGCCCAGGCCTGGGCGTAGTGTTCGGGCAGGTAGCCGATATAGGCGCCGGACAGCACCAGAATCAACTGCGCCTCCATACTTTCCACCGTCGCCGCGCTGTGTTTGAAGCCGTGACGCGCCAGTTCGGCCTGGCTCCAGTAGCCACGACCGACCATGCGTTGCTGGGTAATCACTTGTTCGGGGATACGCCGTTCGTTGAATAACGGGTGTCGCGTGCTGCAATACAGCCAATGCTGCTCGCGGTACAGCGGCATGTAGATCAACCCACTCATGCGGTTGGAAAAGGCGCCGATGGCCAAGTCCAGCCGGTTGTCCTGCACGCCCAGTTGCAATTCGTATGGGCTCATCACCGACAAATGCAGGTGCACGGCCGGGTGTTCCAGGCTGTAGGCGCCAATGACTTCGGCGAACGGCAGGGCCTTGTCGCTGACCGTGGAGTCGAGCACGCCGAGCTTGAGTGTGCCGCGCAACTCGCCTTTGAGCGCGGCAGCATATTGCTCAAAGCCTTCGAGCTCGCCGAGCAGACGCAAGGTTTCCTGATGGAACAGCTCGCCCTTGCTGGTGAGGCTGAAACCGCCGCGACCGCGATGGCACAACACCAGCCCTAACGCTGACTCCAGCTGACTCATATAAGTGCTGATGGCCGACGTCGACAGGTTGAGTTCGTGCTGGGCGTTGGCGAACCCCTGGTGCCGCACGACGCTGACGAAAATGCGCAGGAGTTTCAGGTCGGGCAAGGCGTTGGCCATGGGTTCTCCAGATTCAGCTAATGCGCCGCGATCCCACATTTGGACGGCGTTCGTCAGGAAGGATCGGTCAATCCCAGCACAGACTGGGGAGTTTACCTCAGGCATTAGTTTAGAAAAATCTGAACTAAGTATTTGCGCCTGCCGATTCTTCCTGCCCCGGGCTTTTCGCAGAATCGGCCCCTAATAAACAAAACAATGATGAGGCAATCCCGTGGACAAGATTTTCCACCAACCACTGGGCGGCAACGAAATGCCGCGCTTCGCCGGCATCGCCACCATGATGCGACTTCCCCACCTGCAAACGGCCAAAGGCCTGGACGCCGCCTTTGTCGGCGTGCCGCTGGACATCGGCACCTCGCTGCGCGCCGGCACCCGTTTCGGGCCGCGTGAGATCCGTGCCGAATCGGTGATGATCCGCCCCTACAACATGGCCACCGGCGCCGCGCCGTTCGACTCGTTGTCGGTTGCGGACATTGGCGACGTGGCGATCAACACCTTTAACCTGCTCGACGCCGTGCGCATCATCGAGGAAGCCTACGATGAGATTCTTGAGCACAACGTGATCCCGATGACCCTGGGCGGCGACCACACCATCACCCTGCCGATCCTGCGGGCGATCCACAAGAAACACGGCAAGGTCGGGCTGGTGCACATCGATGCCCACGCCGACGTCAACGACCATATGTTCGGCGAGAAAATCGCCCACGGCACCACCTTCCGCCGCGCGGTGGAAGAAGGCTTGCTCGATTGCGACCGTGTGGTGCAGATCGGCCTGCGTGCCCAGGGCTACACCGCCGAAGACTTCAACTGGAGCCGCAAACAGGGCTTTCGCGTGGTCCAGGCTGAAGAATGCTGGCACCACTCTCTCGCGCCGCTGATGGCCGAAGTGCGTGAAAAAGTCGGCGGCGGCCCGGTGTACCTGAGCTTCGACATCGACGGCATCGACCCGGCCTGGGCGCCCGGCACCGGCACCCCGGAAATCGGCGGGCTGACCACCATCCAGGCGATCGAAATCATCCGTGGCTGTCAGGGCCTCGACCTGATTGGTTGCGATCTGGTAGAAGTTTCGCCGCCCTACGACACCACCGGCAACACCTCGCTGCTCGGTGCCAACCTGCTGTACGAGATGCTCTGCGTACTGCCCGGCGTGGCGCATCGTTGATGAGCACGCAAGCCGTGCTGCAAGCCGCGGCCGACCTGGTGTCAGCCTTCGCGCGCAATGACCGCGCCGCCTATTTCGGCGCGTTCACCGCCGATGCCAGTTTTGTGTTCTACACCCTCCCCCAGCCGCTGCTCAGCCGCGATGCCTATCAGGTGTTGTGGGACAGCTGGCGTCGGGACGAGGGGTTTGAGGTGCTGTCCTGCACCTCAAGCAACGCCTTTGTCAGCCTGCAGGGTGACGTGGCGGTATTTATTCATGACGTGGCCACCGAGCTGCGCATGAACGGGGAGCAATTTTTTAGCCAGGAGCGCGAGACCATTGTCTTCACACGGCAAGGGCGACGCACAGAACAACAAGAAGGCCTGTGGCTGGCCTGTCACGAACATTTGTCCGCTATGCCGGAAGGGCTGCCGCCCCCTTAGCCAATGTGATCGGAGCTGATCATGAATAATAAAAACAACGAAAACAGTATTCGCAAAATAGAAACCAACGGGGTCGAACAGATCCCGGACCATGAACGCACCGCCAGCCCCAAGGATCTGTTCCGACTGATCTTCGGCGGTGCCAACACTTTTGCCACCGCCGTGCTGGGCGCGTTCCCAGTGCTGTTTGGCCTGTCGTTCCAGGCCGGCGTCTGGGCGATCGTGCTGGGCGTGCTGGTGGGCGCACTGATCCTGGCGCCCATGGGCCTGTTCGGGCCGATCAACGGCACCAATAACGCGGTGTCTTCCGGTGCGCACTTTGGTGTGCACGGTCGGATTGTAGGCTCGTTTCTGTCGCTGCTGACGGCGATTGCCTTCTTCTCACTGTCGGTGTGGAGTTCGGGCGATGCGCTGGTCGGTGGTGCGAAACGTCTGATCGGCCTGCCGGAAACCGGCCTGACCCTGGGCCTGGCTTACGGCGTGTTCGCCATGCTCGTACTCACCGTGTGCATCTACGGCTTTCGCTTCATGCTGTGGGTTAACCGCATTGCGGTATGGGCGGCGAGCCTGCTGTTCCTGCTGGGGATCTTCGCCTTTGCACCGGCGTTCGACAGCCACTTCGCCGGCACGGTCGCCATGGGCCAGACCGGTTTCTGGGCCGCGTTCATCGGCGCAGCACTGGTAGCCATGAGCAATCCGATTTCCTTCGGCGCGTTCCTCGGTGACTGGTCGCGCTATATCCCGCGTGAAACACCGAAAATGCGCATCATGTTGGCCGTGGTTGCCGCCCAGATCGCCACCTTGATCCCGTTCCTGTTCGGCCTCGCCACCGCGACCATCGTGGCCATCAAGGCGCCGGACTACATCGCGGCCAACAACTACGTCGGCGGGCTGCTGGCCGTCGCGCCTACCTGGTTCTTCCTGCCGGTGTGCCTGATTGCGGTAATCGGCGGCATGTCCACCGGCACCACGTCGCTGTATGGCACGGGGCTGGACATGTCCAGCGTGTTCCCGCGCCTGCTGTCACGGGTCAAGGCCACGTTGCTGATCGGGGTGATGTCGATTGCCTTCATCTTCATCGGACGTTTCGCCGCCAACCTGGTGCAAAGCGTGTCGACCTTTGCCGTGCTGATCATCACCTGCACCACACCGTGGATGGTGATGATGATCATCGGCCTGATCGTGCGCCGAGGCTTTTACTGCCCGGATGACCTGCAGGTGTTTACTCGCGGTGAAACCGGCGGCCGCTACTGGTTCAGCCATGGCTGGAACTGGCGCGGGCTGGGCGCCTGGATCCCGAGCGCACTGGTGGGATTGTGCTTCGTCAACCTGCCGGGGCAGTTTGTCGGGCCATTGGGCAACCTTGCCGATGGCATCGACATCAGCTTGCCGGTGACGCTGGGGCTGGCCTCGGTGGTGTACCTGACCTTGCTTCGCATGTTCCCGGAACCGGCTGCCGTCTACGGCCCAGCCGACCCTCGCAGCAAGCGCATGGATGCGCGCGTTAAACCGGCGCTGCAACAAGCCGCCTGATCGCCCATAAAAACGATAATCGGAGACCCGCCGTCATGGCTTTGGATTTATTCGTCGTACTCATCTACGCCGCCGGCATGCTCGTGCTCGGCTATTACGGCATGCGCCGCGCCAAGACCCACGAAGACTACCTGGTAGCCGGTCGCAACCTGGGCCCGTCGCTGTACATGGGCACCATGGCCGCCACCGTGCTGGGCGGTGCATCCACCGTCGGCACTGTGCGCCTGGGTTATGTGCACGGCATTTCCGGGTTCTGGCTCTGCGCCGCGCTGGGCGCCGGGATCATTGCGCTGAACCTGTTCCTGGCCAAACCGTTGCTGAAGCTGAAGATCTTCACCGTTACCCAAGTCCTGGAAAAACGCTACAACCCCATGGCCCGCCAAGCGAGTGCGGTGATCATGCTGGCCTACGCGCTGATGATTGGCGTGACCTCGATCCTGGCCATCGGCACCGTGCTGCAAGTGCTGTTCGGCCTGCCGTTCTGGGTGTCGGTGCTGTTGGGCGGTGGCGTGGTGGTGGTGTATTCGACCATCGGCGGCATGTGGTCGCTGACCCTGACCGACATTGTGCAGTTCGTGATCAAGACCGTCGGGCTGATGTTTATCCTGCTGCCGATCTGCCTGTACCGCGTCGGCGGCTGGGACCAACTGGTGGCCAAGTTGCCCGCGTCGAATTTCAGCTTCACCGAAATCGGCTGGGACACGATCATCACCTACTTCATGATCTACTTTTTCGGCATCCTGATCGGCCAGGACATCTGGCAGCGGGTGTTCACTGCCCGTGACGAAAAGGTCGCCCAGTACGCAGGCACGTTCGCCGGTTTCTACTGCATTCTTTACGGGCTGGCGTGCGCGTTGATCGGGATGGCGGCGCATGTACTGCTGCCGAACCTGGACAACGTCAACAATGCCTTCGCCGCCATCGTCAAAGCCTCGTTGCCGGATGGCATTCGCGGCCTGGTGATTGCTGCCGCACTGGCCGCGATGATGTCCACTGCCAGCGCCGGCTTGCTTGCAGCATCGACTGTATTGACCGAAGACCTGCTGCCGCGTTTGCGGGGTGGCAAGCAGTCCAGCCTGAATATCAACCGTCTGTTCACGATGTTGACGGGTATTGCCGTGCTGGGTATCGCACTGGTGGTCAATGATGTAATCAGCGCCCTGACCCTGGCCTACAACCTGCTGGTGGGCGGTATGTTGGTCCCGCTGATGGGGGCAATTTTCTGGAAGCGTGCAACAACGTCGGGGGCTATTGCGTCCATGACCTTGGGCTTCGTGACCGCGCTGGTGTTCATGTTCAAGGATGGGCTGGATGCGAGCACGCCGATCTATTACAGCCTGGCGGCCGGGCTGGTGAGTTTTGTGGTGGTGAGTATGTTGTCGCCACGGCCGGACGCATCGGTGGCTCGGGCGGTTTGAGCTATAAAATAACTTAGAGCGGTTTCTTCAGCGGGTGCGACGTCGGATGTCGCACCCGTTTTTTTATTCAACGCTCGACTTTCAGCTATCCCGGCCTTTAAGCGGGCGCTCTTGCGCAGATGAGTTCCTGGACCAAAGAGGCCCATACCAATCCCTGTGTTGTGCCTGCGGCATACGTCGCCCCGGCCACAATTCGATTGTAAGCGGACCCATAAACGATTGAGAGCCCATCTACACTGCCGGGCCTGGCACATTCGATAACTTGCAGGTCGCCCCTTTCGATTGCCCTGCGGTAGGCGTTTGGAAAGTGCCGAGCAACAGCGGCCAGACAAGCCGCCAGTATTGACGCCTTATTCTCCGGTGAAGAATCGGCCGGCACCTGCCCGCCTGAGACCAGAATGAAATCCCCGTCCAAGCGGCAATTCATGACCCCGATTGGCAGATCGTACTGAAGCTTGAGCCCGCGTATGCCGGCACCTTCATCACCCACAGCGCGCAGCTTGAAAAACCAGCCAATGATCGCGACCGCCTCCGGCTCCTCGACGCCCATGGCAGTGACGACGAAGTGTTCTCGGCTCAGATCAGCAATTTGAATCGGGTTCAGGCGCTGGGGCAGGAATTGAACCCCCGAGCGCTGCAAAAGCGCCTCTATTTCATCTTTTAGCGGGACAAATTCCAGATCGTAACCCGATACCTCAATCGCTCGACCGATGCCAGGCATTGCGTAACGTGCCTGAAATTGCAGTTGATTAATCTCTGCAAGTTCACCTCCCGGCTTGCCACTCGGCCAGGGTCTGTTTTCAATATCGCGTTGCTCGCGGATAGCGGCCTCTATACCCGTGGCGTCGTCCCTATAGGCTCGTACAATCCGCGACCGCGCGAATCGTGCCAGGGACGGGTTGTCGGCCAGGAGCTTTTCAAACAATTCAATCCCTGCGCGATTGCACTCGACGGCCAAATACTGATTACCGGGCGTTAGATAATCGTTATTCAGCGGCTTTGCGGTGGTCTCCGTTGCTGACAGATGGCGCATGTTCACCTGCTTATGACTGGCGCCATCGCTCTGCTGATTCCCTCCGAATACCGTGACCTGATAATTGGCCAGGCGAAGCATCACGGCTTGGAGAAGGCCGTTGATACCTCTGCCGATGATCGACACCCGTGGCGCCCCGGCATACACCTGCTGAGAGGGGATCATCAGTGACTGTGCAAGCTTGCGGCTGACCAGGCCACGCAGGGCGATCAGGCTCAGCTGAACCGCGACCGCATAGTCAAGGTCGCGATTGCAGGCTTGCGTGGTTGCTGCCTGTGTAGTCAGTGTCGCCGGCTTGCACCACGTGGAGACACTACAACCGAGTGCTTGTGTGCGAATCCGAAACGCATCCAATGTTGCAGGCCCGTAGTCCAATACGAGCTGGATGTCTTGCGCCGTTGCCAGCGCCTGCAAAGCATCATCGCTAAAGACACCCGGCTTGGCGACACAGACCAGGCGAGCTTGTCTGTGCATGCACTGGATCAGCGCCCGATCAATACGATGAGCGGATTCGTCATTCAGGGATACGCATACGGCGACAGCACAAGCCCCTTGCAGCGCCTCAAGCCAGTCTACGAAAAACGACACTCTGGATTCGGAACTGGCGTTCCCGACAGTGTCCGGCGTTCGACCGAATCGCCCCAACACCTTAATCCGAACATTCGGGTCTCGATCAAGTAACAACTTGACGAGCGCCTTTCCCACATTGCCGTACCCCAGCACACAGACTTCATGGGGTATGGAGCCATCAGACATTGTCAGCCAGTGTGCGATATAGGCAGCAACATGCGGTGCATTGACCCCTGGCGTATTAACTACCCGAATGTTATTGGCGTGGCATAGATCCAACCGCACCTTATCCAAACTCGTCCCTCTGCGGACCAGATAGAGCTCCCCAAAGGGATGGGATGTACGCCATTGGTCAATAACCTCTGCATCGATAGTCTGGTCTGCGACGATGAGCATGGATGGCCGCAGGAGCCCGATCTGTAAGAGCAGAGCTTGCCGGGTTAATGTCGGAGGGAAGAACACTACGTTGCGCGGGGCGTCAGCCTTCCAACCTTTCGACACCGGTGCGATATGTAAAATAATCTCGGTGGTGGCGATGAGCGACGTGGTAACTGGCGGAACGGAAGAGAGCACCATGCTTGTCTCCAACAATTCTGACTTAGCGCCTCGGGCATCTAGATCTTCACAGGTAAAAAATCGCAAAAACCCTGAAGTTTGCTATTCATACTTGGGTACTTTTCAGGAGAGGGTAGAAACGCAAACGATACAAACATTCCCCTGTCGGAGCTCAACCTACGCGTATGCTTAGAACTAAATAAGCCAGCCGATTCTGATAGCCACGCAGTCCAATTCCCACACACAAACGCAATGCCTGACTGACGTGCGAGTATTGGACGACCGTGTAGATCACCCTGGCGATTGAGTTGGCGAGTTTGTTGTCGCGCCGGCCAGCAGTGTCGGTGGCGCAGGCGACTTGGGGGATACGGGATTTAGAGCGATTTCTACAGCGGGCGCGACGCGAGATGTCGCAGCCGTTTTCTGTGCATTGCGCAAAAATACTGTGGGAGCGGTCTCAATCGCGAATGCGGCGCACCAATCAACTTTTTATCGACTGATACAGCGGATTCGCGAGCAAGCCCGCTCCCACACTTAAGCTGAGTCGGCCGAATGCTTAGCGGCGACGCGGACGGCGCTGCTCGTCATCCGTGCGAATTGGCACCGGTTGCAGCGGAGGCTCTATCAAGCCGAGCGCGACGCCAACGTCATGGAGCCAGTTCTGGATTTTCTCTTTCATGGTTGCCCCCTTTGCGGGTAATGCGGGTCGGCGGGAATTCTGTCGCCTTTTCCTACAGTGATAGTAGCCCTAAGTCCTACGTAATGCTTGAACGAAACCACAACGAACTATTACTGAATTGATCCAAATCATCCCGGATCGTTCAAGCAATCGCGCGCGCGTCCTGCAAAAACCCGGCTTTACCTTCCTGTTGCAGGTCAATCCACGCATTGAGGTTAGCGCCGAGCATACCCTTTCGCCACATCAGCCAGGTCGTCGCAGTAGCAAAAGGCCCTGTCAGCGGATGAACGGACACGCTGTCCTTGCCCGGCAAGCTGTCGAGCATGGATTCGGACATCAATGCCACGCCGGAGCCCGCGATCACACAAGCGAGCATACCTTGGTAGGACTCAATCTCGATGGCCCGCCCCATGGCCACGCGCTCGTGGGAAAACCAGGTTTCCAGGCGCGTGCGGTAGGCGCAACTGCGTCGGAAAGTGAACACCGAGCGGCCGGCAACATCCTGCGGCCCGCGCACGGGTGGGTGATCGGCTTCGCAAATGATCACCAGGCGCTCTTCGCACAGCGGCACCCCGTCCAGCGTGGCGATGGTCAGCGGGCCATCCACCAACGCCGCGTCCAAGCGCCCGGTAATCAAGCCCTCCAGCAGTTCACCACTGGGCGCCGACTGCACTTGCAGGTTCACCATCGGATAAGCCTTGTGATAGCGCGCCAGCAACTTTGGCAAATGAATCGCGGCGGTGCTGTACATGCTGCCCAACACAAAATCGCCGGCTGGCTGACCGCCTTGAACGGCGCCATGGGCTTCATCGTGCAACGCGATCAGACGGGTGCTGTAGTCCAACAACACTTTGCCGGCAGGAGAAAGCTGCAGCCGCTGGCGCTCGCGCACAAACAGGTCCACGCCGAGCTGCTCTTCCATTTGCTTGAGCCGCGTCGACAGGTTCGACGGCACACGGTGCAGGCGCTCGGCCGCACGGGTGATGGAGCCCTCTTCCGCCACGGCCTGGAAAATGCGCAATTGACTGAACTCCATACCTTTCTCCAAAACTGAACAAGTTACTCACTATTATTCATTTTTACAGAAAGTCAATCCGCTTTAGCCTGAAGGTCTTCGCTTCCTTGCAGGAAACCTGAACATGTCACCGCTGATTCGCTTACTCGCCAGCTTTATCGCCCTGATGATGGCCATGGGCATTGGCCGTTTCGCCCTTACGCCGCAGATGCCGCATTTGCTCAGCGAGGGGCAGATCGACCTGACCGGCGCCGGGCTGATTGCCGCTGCCAACTACCTGGGCTACTTCGTCGGTGCGGTGGATTCGATTTTTGCCCGCAGCCATCATCATGTCCGCGGGCGTCTCTATGGCGGGCTATGGCTGTGCGTATTGCTGACGCTGGCGTCGTATTGGGCGCATGGGTTCTGGCCCCATCTGCTGCTGCGCTTCGGGACGGGGGTCGCGAGTGCCTGGGCGCTGGTGATGATCACCAGTTTGAGTCAGCCGCTGGCGATTGCCGCCGGGCGCCCACGCCTGGGTGCCTTGGTATTTGCCGGGCCGGGGCTGGGGATTTTACTGACTGGTTTGCTGGCCCTGGGCTCGAACTTGCTGGGGCAAAGCTCTGCCACGCTGTGGCTCGTCTATGGCGTGGTGGCACTGGTCATGCTACTGGCAATTCTGCCGTTCTTGCCTCAGCCGACTACCACGGTTGCTCCCACCTCCAGCACGGGCAGCAACGAAAGCATCGCGCATTTGTGCTGGATTTATTTCCTGTACGGCCTGGGCTACATCATCCCGGCGACCTTTCTGTCGCAGATGGCCAGCGCGCAATTCCAGGGTGCGTGGCAAGCCGATCTGTTCTGGCCGTGCTTCGGCCTCGCTGCCGCAATCGGGGTCGTGGTGGTGAGCTTGCGCCGCCATCACCCACACACCACCCGTCGATGGCTGATGACCACCCTGTGGCTGCAAGCAGCCGGCGTGTTCGCCTGCTTGCTGGGCAATGGCTGGGGCCTGGCGCTGGGAGTATTGCTGTGCGGTACGCCGTTCCTGGCGTGCATGATGCTGGTGATGCAACGCTTGCGGGACGTCGCGCCCCACGGCTACCAGCGCAGCACCGGCTTGCTGACGGCGAGCTTCGCCATCGGTCAATTGAGTGGGCCGTTGCTGGCCTCGGTGAGCAGTCATCTGAGCGGCGGCCTGCAACCGGCGCTGGTGATTGCAGGTGCAGGCCTGTTGGTGGCGGGCGCGGTGTTACTGCGCCCTGCCGCTGCTGTCAGCCAGCAACCATTGGCGCGGGCAGGCGAACCTGCTCTCGCCGCGCCAGGATCAGGAAAAACAGCCCACCCAGGAAGCAACCGGTAAACCAGGCAAAGTTGGCCATGCCCTGCAACGCCGGCGTGAACGTGATCGCAACGCCCACCAGCGTCGCCGCTAGCAGCGCTTTGACCGCCGTCCAGTTCACGCCGCCATCGAAGTAATAGCGCCCGCTCGGGCTGTCATCAAACAGGGCATCCACATCGATTTTCTGTTTTTTGACCCAATAGAAATCCACCAACAGGATTCCAAACAGCGGCCCGATAAAGGCGGCGAGGATATCCAGAGTGTAGTGGATCATCAGCGGGTTATTGAACAGGTTCCACGGGGTGATAAAGATCGAGGCCACCGCCGCGATCATGCCACCGGCACGCCAGCTGATTTTGCTCGGCGCAACGTTGGCAAAGTCAAACGCCGGAGAAACGAAGTTGGCGACGATATTGATGCCGATGGTCGCCGTCACGAAGGCAAAGGCACCGAGTAGCACAGCCATGCTGTTGTCGATGCGCGAAACGGTGGCAATCGGGTCGTGCAGCATTTCGCCAAACACCGGCAAGGTGCCCGAAACGATTACAACCGTCACCAGCGAGAATGCCAGGAAATTCACTGGCAACCCCCAAAAGTTGCCGCGTCGCACGTCCTGCATGCTGCGGCAGTAGCGGCTGAAATCACCGAAATTCAGCGTAGGCCCCGAGAAGTAAGACACCACCAGCGCCGTCGCCACAATGACTTGGCCAAAAGCCTGCCAGCCCGACAGGGATTTTTCCGCAAGGGTAAAGCTGATATTCGCCCAGCCCGCCTTCCACACAATCCAGCCAGCCAGGGCAAACATCACCGCATAGACCACCGGCCCCGCCCAGTCGATAAAGCGGCGGATGGATTCCATGCCGGCCCAGAACACAGCGGCCTGCAACACCCATAAGCTGAGGAAACCAAACCAGCCCAAATAGGACAGACCTGCGAAATGCGGTTCTGCGTACACCGCCATTTGTGGGAAGAAGCGCAGCACCACGATGATCAAGGCACTCGACGCCAAGTACGTTTGAATCCCGTACCACGCCACTGCGATCAGGCCGCGAATCACCGCCGGAATGTTCGCACCGAACACCCCAAAGGCCAGCCGGCAGATGACCGGATACGGCACTGCAGCTTGCTGGCTCGGCTTGGCAACCAGGTTGGCGATCAGTTGCACAATGCAAATACCCGCGAGCAAGGCGATCAACACCTGCCAACTGGCCAGCCCAAGGGCGAACAGGCTGGCGGCGAATACATAGCCGCCGACGCTGTGCACGTCGCTCATCCAAAAGGCGAAAATGTTGTACCAGGTCCACTTTTGCGGCAGTGGGCCCAAATCCTGGTTGTACAGGCGCGGGCTGTAGCCGGTGGGCAATTGTTCGGTCATCGCTGGGCTCCTCGAAATACCGGCCTGCGCTTCCGTAACACGGTGCATACGGAAGGCGGCATGGTTTGTATACGAGGCATTCAGCAGAATGCGTGCCAATGGCACACAATCCCTCTGAAACTGCGTCCCAAAGGGGTTCAGCGTGGATTAAAGACGGGGACTACGCTCAGCAACGGTGCACATAAATCCTGTACACAATCAGTGGTGCACCCGATGTGCACACAGGTAGCCGACAGTGCAGCATACGGCCGTCAGAAACGTGCCCCAGGCCATGTCCATGATCGCCAGACCTGCGGACCAGCCTTGCAACGTGGCCCAATTGCTCAAATCGTAGGTGCCATAGGCGACCAACCCAAGCAAGGCACCGAGGCGCGCAGCACGCTGCCAACTGGCGCTTGGCAGGACTACAAACACCACGCAACCGATGACATAGAGCAGATAGAACAACACGGCGGGCAACAGGCGCGGCTGATCAAGCATCAGCGAACCCAGCAGGGACTTGTAGGTCGGGCCCATGAGGACGCCGAGCCAGAGGCCGTCGAGCACCAGGAAAGCCAGCAAGGTGCCGAGATAGGCGAACAACGATTTTTTGGACATTCACACCACCTCTGCAGGAGCACATTTGCTCCTACAGAAGAGCAAACCCCACTCAGCTTAGTTCAATGCGGTCGGCATGAATCACAATCTGACCCTGCTTGTAGAGCGCACCAATGGCCTTCTTGAAGTTGTCTTTGCTGACGCCGAACAAGTTGCTGATCACTGCCGGGTCGCTTTTATCGCTGACCGGCAAGGTGCCGTTGTTTTCACGCAATTTGGCAAGGATCTTCGAGTTCAGGCTGGAGGCCGCTTCCTGGCCGACCGGCTGCAGACTCAGGCTGATGTTGCCATCGGCACGAATCTCTTTGATAAAGCCTTTCTCTTCCTTGCCCGGGCGCAGGAACTTGAACACTTCGTTCTTGTGGATCAGGCCCCAGTGCTTGTTGTTGATGATCGCCTTGAAGCCCATGTCCGTGGCTTCAGCCACCAGCAGATCGACTTCCTGGCCTACCTGATAGTTGGCAGGCGTCTTGTCCAGGTAGCGGTCCAGCCGTGCAGTGGCGGTGATGCGCTTGGTGTGCTTGTCGAGGTAGACATGCACGACGCAATATTCCCCGGCGGTCAGCTGACGTTTTTCTTCCGAATACGGCAGCAACAGATCCTTGGGCAAACCCCAGTCGAGGAATACGCCAATGCTGTTGACTTCCACTACTTTCAAACTGGCAAATTCGCCAACTTGAACTTTCGGCTTCTCAGTCGTCGCGATAAGTTTGTCATCGCTGTCCAGATAAATGAAAACGTTAAGCCAGTCTTCATCTTCACTGGGAATATCTTTTGGGATATACCGGTTGGGCAAGAGGATTTCGCCATCTTGCGCACCGTCCAGGTACAAACCAAAGTTAGTGTGTTTAACCACTTGCAAGCTGTTGTAGCGCCCGACTAAAGCCATTTCCAAATACCCTCGTTACGTGGGCAGCATTCTACCCGAGTTGCGCTCGGCACGCGCGTTCGCCTGAAAAATCGAGGGCTGGCGTGGCGTTTTACTGGCAGCGCCCCGCTCGTCTGATCAATCATTTCAATTTCATCGGGGACGAGCGGCCATCCGCCCTATGGTTTCCAGTTAAAACAGTAAGTTAGGGGGTTATTTCAACGCCAAACTTTGGCTGAATATGAGCGCACCCATTATTCCCGGGGGATATTTACCAAGCAATTGTCAAGTATTTCCTGTACGATGCCTGGCCAAGTTAATTTTCTACAGGTTAGTGGCCGCCATGCGCGTAAAAGCATCCAACAGCAAAGCAAAGCCAGCTCCAGCCGTTGAAACCAGCGAATCGATCAACAGCCAGATTGCTGCGTTCCTCAAGTCCGGCGGTGAAATCCAGCAAATTGCCAAGGGCGTGAGCGGCCAGACTTTCGGCCCGTCCAAGCAGATCAGCCTGGGCAAGAAGTAACACCCGCGCATTACACCTGGTCCCTAAGCGTCTTATCCTCAAGGCGCTAGGACTAGAGCCCGAGACACCCTTTCTGCATCACACCGTATTGCGCTAATCGACGAACGGGGCTCACCGCCCAGCTTTCGCCGGTATGCTTGCACACGTCTAGTACGGGCATCTGCCCGATTTCCTCTGTCACTGCTCCTCGCTTTTCATGGAGTGAAGCATGCTCAAGCCCTGCTTTTTTCTGATCGCTGCCCTAGCGGCCAGCCCTTTTGCGCAAGCGCAGATTTTTCAGCGCGAGTTAGGCGATTTCGACCTGAAATTGGGCACCACACCAAGCCGCAGCATGGCCCAGGGTCTGGTCAAACCCACCTCGCCCGGTAGCGATTCGTTCCACGGCGGGTTGGACCTGAGCCACAACAGCGGCGTGTATTTCGGCCAATTCTCACCGAACATGGGGCTGTCATCAGCCAACAACCTCGAAGTCGATTCCTACATGGGCTTCAAACACCCCTTCGACCAAACCCTGGGCTATGAAGTGGGCATGATCCACTACAGCTACCCCAAGCTCAGCCCTCTGGACAGCCAGGAGTTCTATGGCGGCCTGAACCTGCTGGGCAATCGCTTCGGCGCCTCCTTCAGTAACGACCCCGACCGCCAGGACAGCACGCTCTTTGCCGACCTCGGCGGTACGCAACCCTTCGGCATCGGCGTCAGCATGAAGTACACCACTCATCAACTGGGCACCCCGGCCTCGGTGGAGGGTGGCTCCATCAGCAGCTTCAGCGACTGGTCGGTACAATTCTCCCGCGCCTGGAAGGGTGTCGACCTGGACTTGATCTACAGCGACTCCAGCCTCAGCGGCGGAAGCTGCTCAGCCTACTCAGGACACAATTCGCAATGCGATGGCCTGTTGACCTTGAAGGCTGTGCGGTCGTTTTATTGATGGGCTGAACTGTCGCGCACCGCGCAGGTTCACATGCATTAACCCCATCTGCGCAAGGACCTGCCCATGCTGCGTCGGCTCAAACTTCTGGTGGTACTGCTGACCTTGAGCCTGGTACTCGCCGGCTGCAATCGTGTAGGCCTCGCCTACCGCAACCTGGACGTGATTATCCCCTGGACCCTCAGCGACTACCTGGACATGCATGCCGGGCAGAAGAACTGGTTCAACGACACACTCAAGCAACACCTGGCCTGGCACTGCACCACGCAATTGCCAGGCTACCTGGACTGGCTTGATCGCCTGCAACAGATGGTCGACAACAACCAGGTCACCGATGCCGCGCTACAGGCCCGTACCGTCGAAGCCAAAGAAGCGATTGCCGAAGTGGCGCGGCAAATCACGCCGTCAGCGATCGAATTGCTCAAAGGCCTGGATGATCAACAGGTCAAGGACATGAACGACGCCCTGGCCAAGGACCTGCGCAAACGCCAGGACGAATACCTCAAGCCGCCACTGGAACAGCAGATCAAGGAACGCGCCCAGCGCATGAGCAAACGCCTTGACGCGTGGATGGGCCCGCTCAGCGCCAGCCAGCAAAACCGCGTCACCGCCTGGTCGATTGCGCTGGGTGAGCAAAATGAGCAGTGGATCGGCAACCGCGCCCGCTGGCAGGCGCAATTTATCGCCGCGGTGCAGCAACGCCAGAGCGCCGACTTCCCACAGAAAATTGAGCAATTGCTGGTGGATCGAGAGAGCCTGTGGCCCCCGGAATACCGGGTCGCCTATGCCCAGACTGAAGCAGCGGCACGCAGCCTGATTGTGGATTTGATGGCTGAAAGCACCGTGCAGCAACGGCTTAAGCTGACACAGAAGATCGATAGCGTACGCAACGATTTCAAGGCACTCAAATGCCTCAAGGCTACCGCCATTTAAAATGTGGGCTTGCTCGCGAAGGCCGTTGTTCAGTCGATCTATCGTGTGACTGATTCACCGCATTCGCGAGCAAGCCCGCTCCCACATGGGCCTGCGTAGTGCCTTTAAGCAATCTGCGCCTTCGAAGCTACTTCATCAAACGTCGCCGGCTCCAGCGCATCCGCCTGCTCATCCAACACCTGACGCGGGTGGTCATTGCCCGGAATCGAACTGTCGATCAGCGCCAGCAGTTGCGCACCTCGCGCAGTCAAAATGAAGTTCTCACCGTTGCCGCCCTCTTCCTCGGGGCGCGATTCAATGAACTCACGCTTGAACAACAACGCCTCATAGTCGGCAGCGGTCTTTTTAAGCGTGTCCAGATTGCCGGTGGACTCGCCTGCAGTCGCCTTATCGGCAGCCTCCTGCTCGGCATATTTGCGCGGTGCAAAGCTGCCCTCGCCATTCTGCACTTCATGCAGCAGACGTTCGATCAAATCCCAGTTGTAAGTCGTCATCCTGATTCCTCCTGCAGGCCGTTGGAAAAGTAGCCCGTCTAAAGGTGTGACATGCCCCGTGACTGGCCGTTCAGCCGAATGGACGGGCGTCATTTCTCTGAACTTTCCAGACGTTCGCCCCCTCAACTGAACACCACTGCCAAGGACGTCCGACCATGAAAACCCTGAAGAACCTGGCCATCGCCGCCACGTTGATGACCGCCCTGCCCGTTTGGGCGTGCACACCGGAAGAGGCCACGGCGAAACGCGAGCAACTGGCACAGGAAGTGACCAAGCTCACGAAGCAAAACCCCACCAAGGCCAAAGAAATAAATGCAGAGCTGCAGAAAATGGATATGGACACGACCGCTGCCGATTTACCCGACAAATGCCAATTGATCGATCAACGCCTGAAAGACCTCGACGAAGCCGCCGCCAAGACAAAAAACTGAAGGCATAAAAAAACCGGACATCGTCCGGTTTTTTCATATCAACGCAACCTTACTCGGCAGCAGGCGCTTCTGGCTTGCGACGCTTGAGCGGCGCCATGCCGTCCTTGCTGACGAGCGACAGGTTGTCGGTCTTCGGCCGATTGGCGATCTTGCGCTTGGTCGGCGACTTGGCGCCGGCCTTTTTCTTGTCGCCCTTGGCATCGACTTTTTTCTTCTTCACGCCGACGGCTTTGCCCGACGCCTTGACCTTCTTCGGCCCGGTGTAAGTGCCTTTGACTTCCTTGATGGTGCGGCGCTCGAACGACTGCTTGAGGTAGCGTTCGATGCTCGACATCAGGTTCCAGTCGCCGTGACAGATCAGCGAGATCGCCAGGCCATCGTTGCCGGCACGCCCGGTACGGCCGATACGGTGCACGTATTCGTCGCCGCTGCGTGGCATATCGAAGTTGATGACCATGTCCAGGCCATCCACGTCCAGGCCGCGGGCAGCAACGTCGGTGGCCACCAGGATTTTCACGCCGCCGGCCTTGAGACGGTCGATGGCCAGCTTGCGATCCTTCTGGTCTTTCTCACCGTGCAGCACGAATGCCTTGTAGTCCTGCGCGACCAAGCGACCGTAGATACGGTCGGCAGCGGCGCGGGTATTGGTGAATACGATGGCTTTTTGATAGGTCTCGTTGGCCAGCAGCCAGTTGAGGATCTGTTCTTTGTGCACATTGTGGTCGGCCATGACGATCTGCTGGCGCGTGGTCGCGTTCAGATCGCTGACGTTGTTGACCTGCAAGTGCTCAGGATTGTTCAGGACCTTGGCAACCATGTCGCGCAGGGTCGAACCGCCGGTGGTGGCGGAAAAGAGCATGGTCTGCTGGCGATTGACGCACTCGGCCACCAGGCGTTGCACATCGTCGGCAAAGCCCATGTCGAGCATGCGGTCGGCTTCGTCGAGTACCAGTACTTCGACTTCCTTGAGGTCAAGGTTGCCGGCATTGAGTTGCTCGATCATACGGCCTGGGGTGCCGATCAGAATATCTGGCACTTTGCGCAGCATCGCGGCCTGGACCTTGAAGTCTTCGCCGCCGGTGATCAGGCCGGACTTGATGAAGGTGAACTGCGAGAAGCGCTCCACTTCCTTCAAGGTCTGTTGGGCCAGCTCACGGGTCGGCAGCAGGATCAGGGTCTTGATGCTGACACGGACTTTGGCCGGGCCAATCAGGCGGTTCAGAATCGGCAGGACGAAAGCGGCAGTCTTGCCACTCCCGGTTTGAGCCGTCACCCGCAGGTCACGCCCTTCGAGCGCGAGCGGGATGGCCGCTGCTTGCACAGGCGTAGGCTCGACAAATTTAAGCTCGGCCACGGCTTTGAGCAGGCGTTCGTGCAGGGCGAATTGGGAAAACACGGGTGCTACCTCGAAGAAATACAAAATATCAGCTGCATAGGGTAACGGTTTCGGGCGTCCAAACCGAGTTTCTTTACGCGAACAGCGCGAATCAGCTGCTTTTTTGTTAAGACATTTGTCCGTAAAACCAACTTTGTTGCACTTAAATGCTCTAATCGGCCCGTGTTGTCTTACAGAAGAATCAGTTTCACCCATGGATATCAAACAGTTCTGGCTCAACCTCCAAGACCTTTGGGGCGCCCTCGACCAACACCCGTTGCTGCATTCCGGCCTGGGCCTGCTGGTTTTGCTGGTGGTGGCCCTGCTGCTCGGACGGGTAGCGCGGTACCTCATTCTCCACACCGTCAAATTGCTCGGCCGACAACCGGCGCTGCATTGGCTCAATGACCTGCGGCACAACAAAGTCTTTCATCGCCTGGCGCAGATGACGCCGTCCCTGGTGATTCAGTTCGGCCTTTACCTGGTGCCGGGACTGAGCAAAACCGCCACGTTGTTTATCGGCAATGTGGCGCTGGCGTTCACCATCCTGTTCATGACGCTGGCGGTAAGCGCCCTGCTCAACGCCTTGCTGGATATCTACGCACGCACCGAGCATGCCCGCACCCGCTCGATCAAGGGCTATGTGCAACTGACGAAAATGGTGCTGTTCGTGTTTGCCGCGATCATCATCGTCGCCACCCTGATCGACCGCTCGCCGTTGTTGCTGCTGTCCGGTCTGGGTGCGATGTCGGCGGTGATTTTGTTGGTCTACAAAGACACCCTGCTGTCATTCGTCGCCAGCGTGCAACTGACCAGCAACGACATGCTGCGGGTCGGCGACTGGATCGAAATGCCGCAGGTCGGCGCCGACGGTGACGTGGTGGACATCACCCTGCACACGGTCAAGGTGCAGAACCACGCGTGAGCTCCCGCTATTTGACACAACCCGTGAGCTGATCTTGAATTGACAGACATCTCTATCGGGATGATGTCCATGACCTCACACCCTCCCCCTGGAACCACTCAAGAATCCACCGGTTCCTATACCAAGGTGGTGCTACGGAACGTCAAGCTCTGGCAACCCTGTGCCTCTGATCAAGCCATGGACTGGGTAGGGGGGATCGCAGAGGACGGCCTCAGCATCGAATCCTACCCTGTCAAACGCCTCCCCTACCAAACGGCAAGCATCAATACGCTATATGTAATCCTTCAGCCTGACGGCAGTATCTGGTGCGACGGCAGCCTCTACCTGTACTGGCTCTCTGCAGAACAAGGAAAGAAAACACCCACGGTCGAGAACATCGCTGGGGACTTGTGCAACTTCATGAACAAAATGCAGGAAGGTGAGAGGGACTACCTTGATTTTGAGGGAGAGTCATTCAGCCGTCCGACTTACTACTACCAGGCCCAGATGAAAAAGGCCGTACTGCGAAAGATAAGGGGCGGTACAACGGGGAGTGGTGAAAAACTAGGGAGAGCAACGGCCAATCGAAAGATCACCAGCATGATTGGATTCTATCGATGGATGGTAAACACGGGACGATTCAGACCTCAGCAGGCCATGTGGGTTAGCACAACAAAGTATATCTCGTATATCGACCAACATGGCTTTCGGCAATCCCGAGAGATCATTTGTACAGATTTAACTTTTAGTCAGACAGCTGGAGTCTCGACGGGCGATTACATTGAAGATGGAGGAAAGCTATACCCCATCAGCCGGGAAAACCAGCAAGCACTGATTGCTGCATTGGTACGACTTAGCAATACTGAGATGCTGCTAATTCATATCGTTGCGTTAACCACAGGAATGAGAATTCAGTCTATCCTCAATCTGCGCGTACATTGCATTCGCCAAGATGTAGGCTCTCCACATGATGAACAAAGGAATGCACTGTACGCGATTTCCATTGGAGGCCAAACAAATGTGGGGGCGAAAGGTAACAAGGAACAAGACGTACTAATGCCTGCCTGGTTGCACTACCAACTTACGATCTATCTCAATTCTCAACGACACAAGGACAGAGCCATGAAATCACCAATTCAAGATATTTTTGATGAGTTAGTCTTCCTGACGAGGTCGGGAAAATCGTACTACGTAGCCGAAGAAGATAGCGAACTATTCGGATATTCCAATGAACGTGGATCCGCCATCCGACAGTTTGTCAAAAAAATCCTAGAGGAGCTAACTAAACAAAATCAGGCCTTCAAGTATCGATTTCACGACCTACGCGCAACATTTGGAATGAATTTGATTGAGGATCATATGAACAAGTCAAATAAGAGTGACATCTCGCAACTCAGCCTACTGGATTTAGTTAGAAGAAGACTAAACCACAGTAGCGTTGACGTATCCATGCGCTACCTGAGGTTTAGATCTGATCATCCTCTGATTGCCAACGCCCAATCGGAGTTTGAATCTCACCTTGAAGGCGTTATTAATACGGAAATGAGACGACATGAGGGTATTCGATCGTGATATCTACCAAATCAACATCCAAAACCTTCAACTGGACGAGTGCCAGCGAAAGATTGCTGATACCGCTATCGAAGGTCTTATTGTACAGTGCACTAAAGAACGTAAAGTCGATATAGGCGCGCTTTGCTACCAAAATCGCACCAAGACTACCCGAGCACTGACAAAGAAAGTAGATCTTCATACGCTCCGTCCAGAGCGCAAGAAGGCCTTACGCGCTTGGATTATACAACAGGTCACGTTCTATTACACCCGGAACACTGCCACCACCATCTACGCCAACACTACTAAAATTACCGCGATCTTCGACTGGGCAGACTCCTGTGGATTTGAGAATTTCCTGAAATCTCCTGAAAACTATCATGAGGCTTTGCAAGCATATACACAAAACTTGCTTCAGCAAGTTTTGATGAAGGACAAGTCAAAACTTACTGCGAGCCTTCACCAGTCAATGGCGCTACGGAGCGGATCAATTTTCTTCCCGTACACCACATTTAATTTTCGAGATGACTTACCAATTATCTCTAACGACGGGGGCAGTTCTAATCCCACCGAACCACCTCTTCAAAGCGAAATTGAAGCATACCTTACGCCTTGCCAGTACCTATTTGACGGACTAACCGAATTCGCAATAAAATTCAAAAAATTTCCTGCCCGAATTCCGTTCATGACTGAATATCTCTGGCTACTTCCGGCAGAATACCCGATTATAAGTAAAAGAGTACTTTCAGAAAAACCGAAGGTTCAATTTAATATTTGCTGGAACTACGAAAAAGGTACAATCCGCACAACGCTGGAAGCAACAAAACTTAGTCTCCGACCTCATTATTTCGTGAAAGCCGATCTCGCAGCCGCAAACAAAATCAAATACAAGGCCAATAATGATCAGCGGCACGAGAAGCGAATGAAGCTTGCTAAAATTGCACATGATTCATTTATCCCCTTATTTGTAGCCAATAGCGGCATTAATGAACAGACCCTGAGAGACCTACTCTTTGATGAAAGCTATGAAACCTTTGAGTCCGGAGAAAAAGGATTTGTTGGAATCAAGATGCGAGCGAGAGGTAGAGAAGTAAAATTCTCCATAAAAAAAACCTTTACCAAGCAATTTGATAAATTCATCCGACTGCGAAAATTTATTGACGACGGACAAAAAAATGAATTCTTATTCATCGGCATGAGAATTTATGAGCATTCCATAGATGGCCAATTAGGCTTGAGTGAGATTGCCAAATTTAATGACAGAATCAAGCGACTATTGATTCCCGACCTAAAAGTCTTAAGCTACCAAAAACTTAGAAAATACAAAAGCAACTACTTGCTCACCCATGGTCATTCTGTCCAAGTCGTTTCATCGTTATTGCAAACAAGTGAAAGGACGATTCTCAACAGTTATGCTCAAGCACAGGAAAGTACCGCCATAGCTGAAATTACTGCAATGATGAAGCGCTTGGTTGAACTACTAAATGATTACTCAGGCGAAGAGACACCTGCAGGTGATTGTGCAGACATAGCAGGGCGTTCAGAAATTATCGCTTCGCCTCCTGACTATGAACCCAACTGCAAAAATTTTGAAGGTTGCATTTTTTGTAGTCAATTTAGAACCCATGCCACTGAACCTTCTATTCGTAAGCTTCTAAGCATGCGTTTCGTCACCTTGGAATATCTGAACTCCTGTGCAGATAAAAGTCATTTCGACAAAGTTCACGGAGCGGCTATCGCGCAGATCGATCGCATCATTTCGGAACTTCGGGAGCATCGTCCCGAATTGTCAGGATCAATTGATCAAATTAGCGCCGAGATTAGTAATGAATTCAAGCTTTCTGACTATTGGAAGCGCTTTTACCATCGAATGGTTCAACTGAAGGTGATGAAATGACAGCTAAGCGTAAAATCTCCGCCAGCAGTACCGCCTTTCCTCTAAAAAAGGCTCATTTGCAGACTGATGCATACTATGGGATGAAGCTATCTCGGATCGTCCCGGGCCTAGTAATGTCCCGGTCGTTAGATGGATCGGTTATTTCCCTCTTTGATGATGACCAATGGTTCCTCCCTGCATTCGCATTCAGTATCCAAGACAATCCATATTTTGATTTTTTGCCATTTCGGCAAGCGGGAAGATTCAGCCCAGAGAACGTTGCCACTTGTAAGCGAATCTTCACAATGAAGATGTTCTCAACAAAATCTAAGACCGGTAAAGCCATACGCTTACCTACTATGCAATCAACGATGGTAGCGCTTTATCACGTAAACACATTCAGTAACAAACGCAACATTCCAATACAAGAGATATTCAACTCCAAAGTACTATTTGAAAAAATGCTGACAGACATTCCAGTTTCTTACAACAAACAACTACTCGCGCTGATCCGAACGCTTGTCAGCATTGATAGTGTTGACCGAGGCTTCTCGATTGACGGTACCATCCTTCCACTTATTAAAAAAATCGCTCGAGAGTCTCGTAACGAAGGCAACCAGCACGCTGTAATTCCTAGTAGAATACTCTGGACAAAATACAAACAGTACAAAGAGTGCATTGATGACTACCTGAAGAACCAGCAAAACATACATGATTTCATTAAAAGAACAATCCTCGACCGATTCTTTGGAAGGGGAAATCTTACCCGGTATAAGTATCAAGATGAATTTTCACAACTTTCTTTAGAATCCAGATCCGCTTATAGTAAAGAACCAATTACCTTCTGGAAGGCTGTTGAATCATACAAACTGGAAGCAATTGCGGACAAATATGACTGGAATGTTACGAAGTGCGCGACTAACTACTTATCACTTGTGCAATACTGCGCAAAGTGCCTGATCCATCTATTCACTCTCATGCGGGACAGTGAAGTCTTAAATCTTCAGGCAAACTGCTTGGAGCCTATTCAGGGTTGGAATAATGAAGCACTCTACGTTTGCGGCATCTCGACTAAACTCGAAAGTGAAAAAACAGCTGCGAAATGGATTACCACTGGCGACATCTGCGAGCCTGTACAGGTTCTTCAGTCCATTCAAAAGCTCGTAGCCTATCACGCAAAAGACGACATGGAGGTGAGCTGGCTACTCTTGGCGGCCTCTAACTTGCCTTTCTCAGGTAGCTCGAAGAAAGAGGGGGTGGCGCGTACAAATCTCGATGACAGGCTTCCGCCCGTCATCATTACAGACGCCGATATCCGCGAATTGGAAACCATTGATCCGTATCGAAACTGGCGTGATGACAAGAAATTCAAGATCGGTCAGCCTTGGCGGATAACCTCGCACCAGTTTCGCCGCTCAATTGCTGTGTTTGCCGGGCAAAGCGGTTTGATCACCCTTCCCTCGCTCAAGCGCCTGCTACGGCATATCACCAAGGCTATGTCGACCTACTACATGAAAGGTTGTTCGGCTAAAAACTACCTATTTAGTGACATCAATCCTCAGCTCACAAGGGAGCTCAAGCGAGCTAAGGAAGAGGCTGATGCTGCAGTGTTCATTCGTGACGTGCTCAAATCAGCAGAGCAAATGTACGGTTTCGCCGGACGTCGAGCAATGGAAATGAAAAAGGAGTTCCCTTGGCTAGCCGGCACAGAGGCAGAGACAAATCAGCAAGTGAAGCTTGGTTTGACGGCATACCAAGAAACCCCTGCGGGAGGGTGCACCTCTCCTACACCGTGCGATAAGCGGGCTCATGCGAAAATGGACACCTGCATCACGTGCAAACAATTTGTTGGGCAGGAGGCCAAGATGGCTGAAACAATTGAGATCATGGAATTTGATTTGGCGGAACTCAAGCCTGGAACCATAGAATACCGTGCAGAGCTTCAAAATCTGGAAGACTTCAAGGATTTTCGAGATCGCGTCATCGCGCGCGGTTAATAAAATGTTACTTTCATGACGGAGAGGATCGATATGTCAGTAGAGCACGGAAAAAATTCAACTTTAAAGCCCTACTACGATGCGGCACTTCGTATCTTAAATAATTCCACAATGGTTTTACCTTCAGGTTCGAAGATGACTCTGAAAAACGTAGCGCTGGAAGCATCTAAATCTCCTAG